>JALHFU010000171.1:11757-14989 GCA_022838525.1 Hyphomicrobiales bacterium
CGATGGGGTCGATCTTTTCCTGCAGGGCCAGCGCCTCCTTCAGCCGGTTCTGGCGGGCGAGCTCGAAGATCTGGATCCAGATCTGCGGGTAGATCGTCGCCGAGGCGAGCACGCCGCCCCTGGCGCCGAGCACGACATGGGTGGCGAACAGCGGCTCCTCGCCGGACAGGATCGCGATCCTGTCGCCGGCGAAGCGGACGGTGCGGATGAATTCCGGCACGTCGTAGGAGGAATACTTCATGCCGATGATCGAGCCGTCCTCGGCCATGGCCTGCACGCCCTCGGCCGTGACCGCGACCGTGGTGCGGCGCGGGATCTGGTAGAGCAGCACCGGCACGTCGACCGCATCGCGGTAGTTGCGGAAATAGGTGCGCATGCCCGCCTCGGCGCCGGCAGCGTAGTAGGGCGTCACCGTCATCACCGCGGTCGCGCCGGCGGCGGAGAAGTCCTTGCCGGCCTCGACCGCGTCCTTGAAGCCGGTGGAGAGCACGCCCGGGATGACCGGCTTGCCCTCGGCCGCCTCGACGCAGACGGCGACGACGTCGCGGCGCTCCTCGCGCGACAGGGCCGGGTACTCGCCGGTGCCGCCGATGGGCACCACGCCGGCCGCGCCGGCGTCGATCTGGAAACGCACCAGCCTGCGCAGCGCGGCGAAATCGACCTCGCCCTCGGCGGTGAAGGGGGTGACGATGGCGGTGTAGAGGCCGCTGATCTGGTCGTGTGAGAGCGTCATTGTCGTTCCTGTCGGCAGCCAGCATCGGTCGATCGGCGCGCGAGAGGCACGCCGGCCGGCTGGCTGGTCATTGGCTTTCCTAAAAATTCCCGACGCCGGGCGGTTTTCTGTTTCTTGCCCCGGCGTTCAGGACACGATGATGGCGGGCAGTCAAACTGTCAACACCAAAGTTTATAAAATTCACTATACGAAAAATTTCGCACTATCGCGAAAGCGTTCTTTGCATCGCTCATGGCTTTCGTTATGGTGCACGCCGACACGCAGCGGCGCAGCGGGGGCCGGCGCGCGCGACGAAGACGAAGGGAATGCCATGTCCGAAATGCAGGCGCTCGACCAAGGCACGCCCGAGCAGGGCACGATCATCCAGGACGTGATCCGCAGCCGCGACGAGGAGGCCCGCCCCTCCGAGGCCGGCGGCTCCTTCGAGGAGCTGGACATCGGCGGCCGCCTGCACCAGCTTCGCAAGAGCCGCGGCCTGACCCTGCAGGACGTGAGCCGGGCGACCGGCGTCTCGGCCTCGGCCTTCTCCAAGATCGAGCGCAACGAGCTGTCGCCGACCATCTCGACCATGCAGCGCATCGCGCAGGGGCTGGGCATCGAGCTGACCTCGCTGCTCGCCGATTCGGACAACGGCGTCGCCGCCGCCGGCCGGCGCAGCGTCACCCGGGCGGGCGACGGCAAGCCGCTCAAGACCTTCACCTGCGACAACACGCTTCTGTGCGCCGACATGAAGAACAAGCGGGTGACGCCGATCCTCACCCGCGTCACCGCGCGCAAGCCCGAGGACTACCGGGTGTGGGCCAAGTCCGACGCCGAGATCTTCCTGATGGTCATCGAGGGCACGCTGGTGGTGCACAGCCGCCACTACGAGCCGCTGGAGCTGAAGAAGGGCGATTCGCTCTACTACGACGCCAACTCCGAGCATGTATGGACCTCGGCCGGCGAGGGCGACGCCATGGTGCTGTGGGTGCTGACCGTCGCCTGAACCGTCGTTTTCACGCAATTCCGGGCGGAAAGCCGCCCCGCACCTTCCCCGGATTGCTCCAGACCCGCGTAGACAGCTGGCAACGCCATGACGCTTCTTCTCAACACCGAGGACTACCGCCGCATGGCGCGGCGCAGGCTGCCGCGCGGCCTGTTCGAATATATCGACCGCGGCACCGAGGACGAATGCGCCATAGCGGCGATGCGCCGCTCGCTCGACGCCATCCGCCTGTCGCCGCGCGTCCTGACCGGCCATGCCGAGCGCGACCTGCGCACCGGGCTGTTCGGCGAGACGCTGGCGATGCCGGTCGCGGTGTCGCCGACGGCGCTCGCCGGCATGTGCGCCTATGACGGCGAGGCCAAGCTCGCCCGCGCCGCCGCGCGCGCCGGCATCCCGTTCTGCGTCGCCACCCAGTCGGTGACGACGGTGGAGGAGGTGCGCGCCGGCGCGCCGGACGCCAATCTGTGGTTCCAGCTCTATGTCTGGAAGGACAGGACGATGACCGCAGCCCTCCTCGACCGGGTCAGGGCCTGCGGCGTCTCCACGCTCCTCGTCACGGTCGACACGCCGATGGGGCCGAAGCGCGAATACAACAACCGCAACGGCTTCGCCGTGCCGTTCACCTATTCGCTCACCGCCGCGCTCGACGTCGCCGCGCATCCGGGCTGGCTGTTCCGGGTGCTCCTGCGCTACCTGCGCGAGACCGGCATGCCGACCTACGGCCACTATCCGCAGGAGTTCCGCTCGTCGATCACCCGGCCGTCGATCGCCGAGGCGGTGAAGCTGGAGAACCTGCTCGACTGGGACGACCTGAAGGAGCTGCGCCGGCTGTGGCCGGGCCGCCTCGTCGTCAAGGGCGTGCTCGACCCGCGCGACGCCGTGACGGCCGCCGACCTCGGCATGGACGGCGTCGTTGTCTCCGCGCATGGCGGCCGCAACCTCGACAGCGCCCCGCTGGTGGCGGAGGTGCTGCCGGTGATCGCCGACAGCGTCGGGCATCGCCTCGACGTGCTCGCCGACACCGGCGTGCGCCGCGGCAGCGACGCGCTGAAATACATCGCGCTCGGCGCGAAGGCGGTCTTCGCCTCGCCGGAGTTCAGCCGCAAGGCCGCGGAGACGATAGCGGCGGAGATCGGGGGGAGGGTGGTCCTGATCGACGCGCTCGCGAGGGATTATCCCGACAATCTCCGGCGCGTGGCGCGAGCCGTCGCCGAGGGGGCGCGATGAGGGGCGCTGAGATCGTCAGCCTGAAGGGGGTGTGCGTCTCTTACGGCGGCGTGCCGGCCCTCGATGACGTGGACCTCTCCGTCCGGCAGCGCGATTTCCTCGGCGTCATCGGCCCGAACGGCGGAGGAAAGACGACGCTCCTCAAGGTAATCCTGGGCCTCATCCCCCCGGCTCGCGGCGAGGTCTCCGTCTTCGGCGGGGCTCCGCGCGACGCCGCGAAACTGATCGGCTACGTCCCCCAGTACATCCCGTTCGACCGCTCCTTCCCGATCAGCGTTTGGGACGCC
>JALHFU010000431.1:0-1203 GCA_022838525.1 Hyphomicrobiales bacterium
GCGGCCGCCGCGGGCGACGAGGATGCGGTCGGAGACGGCGAGGATTTCCGGCAGGTAGGAGGAGATCACGATCACCGCCTTGCCCTGCCGCGCCAGCTCGCGGATCGCGGCGTGGATCTGCGGGATCGCGCCGACGTCGACGCCGCGCGTCGGCTCGTCGAAGATGACGAGCTGCGGCTCCTGCGCCAGCGACTTCGCCACCACCACTTTCTGCTGGTTGCCGCCGGAATATTCGATGATCTTCAAGCTGCGCTTCAGCGCCGAGATCGACAGCGCCCTGACCCAGCGGTCGGCCACCGCCTTGCGCTCCCTGAGCGAGTAGAGCCAGCGCCTGCCCTTGGGCGAGGCGAGATAGCCGAGATAGATGTTGTCGTCGGCGGTCATGGTCTCGAAGAAGCCGTCGAGCTTCCTGTCCTCGGTGATGTAGACGATGCCGTCGCGCACCGCCTGGCGCGGCACGCGGTAGCGGATCGGCTTGCCGTTCAAGGTGATGAGGCCGCCGCGCAGGAAGTTGCGCTTGCGCGCGCCGCAGATGATCTGCGCCACCTCGGTGCGCCCTGCGCCGACCAGCCCGGCCATGCCGACCACCTCGCCGGCATAGGCCGAGAACGACATGTTCTTGACGACGCTGCCCATCGTCACGTTCTCGACCGACAGCACCTTGCGGCGCTCGGCCGGCGCCTGCTGCTCGTCCTCGGTCTCGCGGGCGACCGCCGCGCTCGCCGCCGCCACGTCGCGGCCGACCATCATGCGCACGATGGTCGCCCGGTCGAGGTCGCGCGCCGGCTGCGTCGCGACCAGCCGGCCGTCGCGCAGGACGGTGATGCGGTCGGCGATGGAAAGCGCCTCCTCGAGCGCGTGGCTGATGAAGATGATGCCCACCCCTTCGGCGCGCAGCCGGCGCAGGAGGTGGAAGAGGTGCTGGATCTCCTCCGGCGTCAGGCTTGCCGTCGGCTCGTCGAAGATGATGACGCGGGCGTTGTGGCGCACCGCGCGCGCGATCTCCACCATCTGCCGCTTGGCCGTGCCCAGCGTCTCGACCAGCGCCAGCGGATCGACGTTGAAGTTGAGCGACTGCTGCGACTGCTGGGCGGCGATGTTGATCTTGCGGTAGACGGTGACGAGCTTCTCCATGCCGAGCTCGAGGTTCTGGGCGACCGTCATCGACGGCACCAGGCTCGTCTCTTGGTAGACCATGGCGAC
>JALHFU010000432.1:0-1198 GCA_022838525.1 Hyphomicrobiales bacterium
GGCCTCGACACGCTGCGCGAACTGCCCGACTACGAGGCGCTGGAGGATGCGGGCCTGCTGTCCAAGGACCGGCTGCTGGCCGGCGACCTGCCCGTCGCGGGTGAGGCGGACGACGCATAGGCCGGGCGCCGCCTTTCACAGAAGCGTCCGCAGCGCCTGCTTCTGGATCTTGCCGTTGGAGTTGCGCGGCAGCGGCGCGTCCATGATGGTCACGGTCTCCGGTACCTTGTAGTCCGACAGGCGCTCGGCGCAGAAGCCGCGCACCGACGCCTCGTCCACGGCGCGGCCGTCGCGCGGCACGACGAAGGCGTGCACCCGCTCGCCCAGCACCGGGTCGGCGCGGCCGATCACCGCGCATTCCAGCACCGCCTCGTGGTGGCTCAGCACGTTCTCGACCTCGGCGCTGAAGATCTTGAAGCCGCCGCGGTTGATCATGTCCTTGCGCCGGTCGAAGACGCGGACGAAGCCGTTCTCGTCCACCGAGCCGATGTCGCCCGAGCGCCAGTAGCCGCCGGCGAAGTCGCTGCGGTTGGCCTCCGCGCGGGCATGGTAGCCCGGCACCACCATCGGCCCGGCGATCAGCAGCTCGCCGGTCTCGCCCGGCGGCAGGTCGCGCCCCTCGGCGTCGACCACGCGCACCGCGCCGCACGGCACGACCTGGCCGACGCTGTCCATGTGGTCGCGCCAGGCCGCAAGCGGCATGATCGTGGTCGGCGAGGTGGTCTCCGTCGCGCCGTAGGCGTTGACGAGGGCGAGGCCGGGCAGCTTCTCGGCCAGCCGCTCGATGGTCGCGACCGGCATCGGCGCGCCGCCGAAGCAGCCGACCCGCCACGCCGAGAGGTCGACGCCGTCGAGCGCCGGGCTCATGGCGGCGAGCGTGTAGATGGTGGGCACCAGGATGGAGAAGGTGATGCGCTCCGCGCCGGCGAGCGCCAGGAACGCCTTCGTCTCGTAGGCCTGCCGCATCAGCACGACGCAGCCGCCGACGACCATGGCCGAAAGCGAGACGCCGACCAGCCCGGTGACGTGCGACAGCGGCACCGCGACCAGCGCGCGGTCGTCGGGGCCGAGCCCGAAGCAGCGGGCGAAGGTCATGGCCGAATGGACGACGTTGAGATGGGTCAGCATCGCGCCCTTCGGCCGCCCGGTCGTGCCGGAGGTGTAGAGGATGACGGCGATGTCCTCTTCCGAGACGGAA
>JALHFU010000433.1:0-1198 GCA_022838525.1 Hyphomicrobiales bacterium
GCCCTGAGCAGGGTGGCGACGAGGATGGCGCTGCCGGCCGATGTCATGAAGGCGAGGCCCGCCACCAGCACCACCTCGCGCACGCCGATGCCGGAGGGCGCGCCGGGCGTCAGCGTCGCCACGATCCAGGCGATCGCATAGAGGCCGACGACCGCGGGCCACTGCGCGTAGGGAACGGAATCGCCGGTGACGACCTGCGCGACGAGGACGAGGATGACGCCCGCGGCGGCGAAGAACAGCGCGTGAAGCGCGGCCACCGGCCACAGGTTGCGGATCCTCAGCCCCGCCACGCGCTGCGCGGCCTCCGGCCAGCGCCGCAACAGGGCGCGCGGCCCGAAGCGCGGCAGGACGACGAGCCCCGCCAGGATCAGGATCGCCGCGACGAGCAGCAGGCGCGGGTCGACGAGGCCGCGCGCGCCGGCGGCGATGGCAAGCGTGGCGATCGTCGCCGCGACGAAGACGAGCGAGACCAGCTCGAACACGGTCGACAGCAGGAGGCCGACATGGGTCCAGCCGGCCTGGCGGCCGATGAACTGCCGCCCGGCGAACTGGGCGACGTTGCCGGGTATGTATTTGGCGATCTGCGTCCTGGCGTAGATGCGGCGGGTGTCGCTGCCGCGGACCTCGGGCTCGCCGGCCCACAGCAGCAGGCTGCGCCACGCCTCGGCGAGCACGTAGCCGAGCGCGCCGTAGGCGAGCGCGCACCCCGCCAGAACCGCGGCGCCCGCCGCCCCCGGCCGGAAGGCGGACAGCGTCTCGCGTTCCCGCCAGAACATGAGGGCGATGAAGACGATCGAGGCGATGGCGAGCGCCGAGCCGGCGGCCTTCATCAGGTGGGCCGGTCTAGCGCCCATTTGGCCGGCAAAGCACCATGGTCCAGGGAATCGGCGAACGGATTTCGACCGGCGTGAAGTGCCTGCCGATGAACTTCAGGAAGCCGCCCTTGCTCCAGTGCTGCAAATGGCCGGGGCTGTTGCCCCAGTCCTTGACATAGGCGCCGCGGGAAAAGTTCAGGATGCGCCAGAGCGGCTCGCGCGGAACGCTCAGCAGGTAGTGCCGGGCGCCGAGCGCGGCGAGCGCGTCGAGACCCTTCGCGGGGTCGTCCAGATGCTCGAGCACCTCGCAGCATACGACGAGATCGGCCGGCTTCTCGGGAGGCGACATCGTCAGCACGTTCTCCACCGCGAAGGAGACGCGC
>JALHFU010000434.1:0-1196 GCA_022838525.1 Hyphomicrobiales bacterium
TTCCGCCTCAGCACCGAGTAGACACGGCAGATTCTCCGCTCGCTCCGGCAGTCCATGCATATGCCGGTTTTGGTACAGGGATTAGGCAAATCGAGCCGCTTGCTGTTCATCGGCGCGGCTTCCGTCCTGAGCCGCTCCTCGGCTTCGGCCGCCATCTTGTCCTTCTTCTCGAAGGCGAGCAGGCTGGCGATGTGGTCGCCCACGGCCTCGGAGACGGCTTCGAGGATTTTCCGCTTGGTGATGCGGCCGAAATAGTTGGCGACGGTCGGGCGGAACCCTGCTTCCGCCATGTCCAGGCCGGTCACGCGGGCGAGGCGGTCGGCCTCGGCCATCCGGGTGCGAAGCCCGGCTTCGGAAATCCCCGACGCGCTGAGGGGGTTCGGCCGCTCATAGAGCGCATTGATGCCGAAGGAGACGCAATGGGCGAGGAGCGCCATGCGGCTGGCGTCGTCGAGGGCGTCGAGCCAGTCCCACAGGTCGTCGGGATCGGCCGGCAGGTCGGCCTTCCAGCCTTCGTGCCGCTGGTCGATCTCCTTGGCATAGGGGCTGTGCTTGAGGTCCACGCCTTGTTCGCTGCAATAGACCTCCTGGACCGAGACCCGGACGGCCGAGCCATAGGTGGACCGCTTGAAGGTGTCGCGGACCAGGCGGTGCAGCAGCGCCGTCACGGCGATATGCGGGTTGGCCCCCACGGCGTTGCGCAGCGCGATGGTGCGATGCGCCGTCAGCTCGGCCACCAGCCGTTCCGGCAGAGGCTTGACGGCCTCCTCCCCGTCCTCCGTCCCTACCGGCTGGCCGCCGATGGTGACGGTGGTGCGCTCGGCGTCCGGCGCGCCTGCGCCATCCGTATCGCCACCGGCATCCGCTTCGGGCGTCGCGGCCTCCACGGAATCGCCCTCGACGGTCTCGACCGGCTCGTCCTCCGGACGGACCCAGCCGCGATCGACCAGCAACTCGCCGTCTTCATCGACCGTGACGAAGACGCCGGCAATGGCGATGTCGGCGGGGTCATAGACGGCGGGGCGGCGCTCGAAGGCTTCGAGCAGGTTCTCGATCTCGCCGAGGCGCTTGTCGGCCTCGTCGGGCAGTTCGTCATAGTCGGCATATTTCGCCTCGAGACGCTCCTGCTCCTTGCGCAGCTTCTCGCGTTCCCGACGTTCTGCGGCCGTCAGTTCGGTCGGCTTGCCGATGACGGC
>JALHFU010000010.1:0-30399 GCA_022838525.1 Hyphomicrobiales bacterium
CCTTGGCCAGTTGCACGATCTCGGCCTGGCGCGGCGGCAGGTACATCCAGGCTCCCTCCCCGTTTCGTTTTTCCAAAGCCTAACCAAAAACGAAAGCAAGCGATAGCGCGATTGCGGCTCCGGTCGTGCCTCGTCTTTGGCGTCGGCGCCATCCCCTCACCGCCTCGCTGCGCTCGGCACCTCTCCCCAGAGGGAAGAGGAAAAGTCCAAGCTGGACGAGCGCCGGCGTGGCGCGGCGGCGGCCTAACGGGCGGCTACACGTTGCGGCGCTTGCCTTCGAGCAGGTCGAGCACCGCGCGGGCGGCGTCGAGCACGTTGGTGCCGGGGCCGAAGACGGCGGCCACGCCGTGGTCGAGCAGGAACCGGTAGTCCTGCCGCGGCACGACGCCGCCGACGACGACGATGATGTTGTCCGCGCCCTTCGCCTTCAGCGCCTCGACGAGCTGCGGTGCCAGCGTCTTGTGGCCGGCGGCGAGCGACGACATGCCGACGACATGGACCTTCGACCTGACGGCGAGCTCGGCCGCCTCGTCCGGCGTCTGGAACAGCGGGCCGGCGACGACGTCGAAGCCGATGTCCCCGAAGGCCGAGGCGATGATCTTGGCGCCGCGGTCGTGGCCGTCCTGGCCGAGCTTGGCGACGAGCAGCTTCGGCGTCTCGCCGAGGTTCTTCGCGAAATCCTCCAGCCGCTGCACCAGGTTCTCGTATTCCGGCTCGCCCTCATAGGCGGTGCCGTAGACCTTGCGCACCACCTTCGGCACGGCCGAATGGTCGCCGAACGCCTCGCGCAGCGCGTCGGAAATCTCGCCGAGCGTGGCGCGGGCGCGGGCGGCCTCGACGGCCGCCTCGAGGATGTTGCCCTTGCCGGAGCGGGCGACGTCCTTCAGCGCGGCGATGGTCTCTTCCCACTTCTTCGGGTCGCGCTGGCGCCGCGTCTTCTCGATGCGGGCGATCTGCGCCTCGCGCACGGCGCGGTTGTCGATGTCGAGGATATCGAGCACGTCCTCGTTCTCCAGCCGGTACTTGTTGACGCCGACGATGACCTCGTCGCCGCGGTCGATCGCCGCCTGCCGGCGCGTGGCGGCCTCCTCGATCAGCCGCTTGGGCAGGCCCTCGATGACCGCCTTGGTCATGCCGCCCATGGCCTCGACCTCCTCGATCAGCGCCCAGGCCTTCTCGGCGAGCCCGGCCGTCAGGCTCTCGACGTAGTAGGAGCCGGCGAGCGGATCGACCACCTTGGTCACGCCGGTCTCGTGCTGGAGGATCAGCTGCGTGTTGCGGGCGATGCGGGCTGAGAACTCCGTCGGCAGGGCGATGGCCTCGTCGAGCGCGTTGGTGTGCAGCGACTGCGTGCCGCCGAGCGCGGCCGACATCGCCTCGTAGGCGGTGCGGATGACGTTGTTGTAGGGGTCCTGCTCCTGCAGCGACACGCCCGAGGTCTGGCAGTGGGTGCGCAGCATCAGCGAGGACGGCTTCTTCGGCTCGAACTCCTCCATGATGCGGGTCCACAGGAGGCGCGCGGCGCGCAGCTTCGCCGCCTCCATGAAGAAGTTCATGCCGATGGCGAAGAAGAAGGACAGCCGGCCGGCGAAGGCGTCGACGTCGAGGCCCTTCTTCAGCGCGGCGCGGACATATTCGCGCCCGTCGGCGAGCGTGAAGGCGAGCTCCTGCACCAGCGTCGCGCCCGCCTCCTGCATGTGGTAGCCGGAGATGGAGATGGAATTGAACTTCGGCATCTCCTTCGCCGTATACTCGATGATGTCGGCGATGATCCGCATCGAGGGCTCGGGCGGGTAGATGTAGGTGTTGCGGACCATGAACTCCTTGAGGATGTCGTTCTGGATGGTCCCGGAAAGCTGGGCGCGCGGCACGCCCTGCTCCTCGCCGGCGACGATGAAGTTGGCGAGGATGGGGATCACCGCGCCGTTCATGGTCATGGAGACGGAAATCTCGCCGAGCGGAATGCCCTCGAACAGGATCTTCATGTCCTCGACCGAGTCGATGGCCACGCCCGCCTTGCCGACGTCGCCCTCGACGCGGGGATGGTCCGAATCGTAGCCGCGATGGGTGGCGAGGTCGAAGGCGACCGACACGCCCTGCTGGCCGGCGGCGAGCGCCTTGCGGTAGAAGGCGTTCGAGGCCTCCGCCGTCGAGAAGCCGGCATATTGCCGGATCGTCCACGGCCGGCCGGCATACATGGTGGCGCGCGGGCCGCGCACGAAGGGCGCGAAGCCCGGCAGCGAGTCGAGATGGCCGATGCCTTCGAGGTCCTCGGCCGTGTAGAGCGGCTTGACCGGAATGCCTTCCGGCGTGTTCCAGATCAGCGTGTCGGGATCGCGCCTGATCTCCTTTTCGGCGAGGGCGCGCCACCGGTCGAGCTTGGGATCGGTCATCTGTCGTTACCTGCCTACTCGAACTCCAGGATCAGCTCGTCGACGGCGAGGCTTGCGCCCGGCTCGACGGCGACCCGCTTCACCGTACCGCGCTTTTCGGCGCGCAGCACGTTTTCCATCTTCATCGCCTCGACGGTGGCCAGCGCCTGGCCCTCCTGCACCTCGTCGCCGGCCTTGACCGCGATGGAGGTGACGACGCCCGGCATCGGGCAGAGCAGCATGCGCGAGGTGTCGGGCGGCAGCTTCTCCGGCATCAGCCGGGCGAGCTCGGCGACGCGCGGGCTGCGCACATGCGCCTTGACGTCGATGCCGCGCCAGCGCAGGCGCCAGGCCGAGTTGACCCGGTCGACCTTGACGCCGGCCCGAATGCCGGATTGTGCGCCGCCGACCGTGAAATGGGCGTGGGTGCGGCCCGGCAGCCAGCCCGAGGCGACCGTCGCCTCCTCGCCGTCCTCGAAGACGACGACGGTGGTCGAGCCCTCGTCATAGGCGGCGACCGGGAAGGATTGCCCGGCGAGCGTCACCACCCAGTCGCGACCGACCGTGCGGGGGTGATTGGCGAGCGTTCCCGAGATCAGCGCGCCGCGCTTCTGCGTCCTCAGGTTGATGTAGGCGGCGATGGCCGCGAGCGTGCGGGCCTCGTCCTCGTCCGGGGTCACGCCGGCGAAGCCGTCCGGCCACTCCTCGGCGATGAAGGCCGTGGTCAGCCGGCCTTCCCGGAAGCGCGGATGCTCCATCACCGCCGACAGGAACGGCAGGTTGTGGCCGATGCCCTCCACCTCGAAATCGTCGAGCGCGCCGGACATGGCGGCGATGGCCTCCTCGCGCGTCGGCGCCCAGGCGCACAGCTTGGCGATCATCGGGTCGTAATACATCGAGATCTCGCTGCCCTCGAACACGCCGGTGTCGTTGCGGATCACGGTGCCGTCCTGCTGCCGGCCTTCCGCCGGCGGGCGGTAGCGGGTGAGCCGGCCGATGGAGGGCAGGAAGTTGCGGTAGGGGTCCTCGGCGTAGAGGCGGCTTTCGACGGCCCAGCCGTTCAGCTTCACGTCGGCTTGCGCGATCGACAGCGTCTCGCCGGCGGCGACGCGGATCATCTCCTCCACGAGGTCGATGCCGGTGACGAGCTCCGTCACCGGATGCTCGACCTGGAGGCGGGTGTTCATCTCGAGGAAGTAGAAGTTGCGGTCGCCGTCGACGATGAACTCGACCGTGCCGGCGGAGTGGTAGCCGACCGCCTTGGCCAGCGCCACGGCCTGCTCGCCCATGGCCTTGCGGGTCGCCTCGTCGAGGAAGGGCGACGGGGCCTCCTCGATGACCTTCTGGTTGCGGCGCTGGATCGAGCATTCGCGCTCGCCGAGATAGACGACGTTGCCGTGCCTGTCGCCCAGCACTTGGATCTCGATGTGGCGCGGCTGGGTGACGAATTTTTCTATGAAGATGCGGTCGTCGCCGAAGGACGACTTCGCCTCGTTCTTGGACGACTGGAAGCCCTCGCGCGCCTCGGTCTCGTTCCAGGCGATGCGCATGCCCTTGCCGCCGCCGCCGGCCGACGCCTTGATCATCACCGGAAAGCCGATCTTCTGGGCGATCCTCACCGCCTCGTCGGGATCGGCGATCAGGCCCATATGGCCGGGCACGGTGTTGACCTTCGCCTCGGCGGCGAGCTTCTTCGAGGTGATCTTGTCGCCCATCGCCTGGATGGCGTTGACCGGCGGACCGATGAAGGCGACGCCTTCCTTCTCAAGCGCCTCGGCGAAGGCGGCGTTCTCGGACAGGAAGCCGTAGCCCGGGTGCACGGCATCCGCACCCGTCTGGCGGATCGCGTCGAGGATCCTGTCGATGACGATGTAGGACTGCGAGGAGGGGGCGGGACCGATATGCACGGCCTCGTCGGCCTGCCTGACATGCAGCGCGTCGCGGTCGGCGTCGGAATAGACGGCGACGGTGGCGATGCCGAGCTTCTTCGCCGTCCTGATGACCCGGCAGGCGATCTCGCCGCGATTGGCGATGAGGATTTTCTTGAACATCACCCGGTTTCCAGTCCCCATATGCTCAATCCCTGAATTTCTTTTCGTACGGCATCGTCAGAATGGCGGAGGCCGTCACCACGCCGCCGAAGACGGTGGCGAACGGGACGACCAGCAGCAGGACCGGGATCACCGGGTTCGCCGCATGGGCGATGCGCGTGCCGATCCCGCCGATGTCGAGCCAGATGATGGCCGCCGCGCTGAGGACGCCGATCAGCACGCCTGCGGCCGCGTTCACCGCCATGAAGCGCAGCATCTGCCAGTGATCCTCGCGGGCCGCTTCCGGCGTCATCTCCGGCTTTTCCATCGTTCCCTCCAGCCTCCGTCAGAGCGGGATCGTGTCGTGCTTCTTCCACGGCTGGTCGAGCTTCTTCGTCCGCAAGGCCGCGAAGGCGCGGGCGATCCTGCGGCGCGAGGAGTGCGGCATGATGACCTCGTCGATGAAGCCGCGCTCGGCCGCCTTGAACGGATTGGCGAAGTTGACCTCGTATTCCTTCGTGCGCGCGGCGATCTTGTCCGGGTCGTTGAGCTCGGAGCGGTAGAGGATCTCGGTCGCGCCCTTGGCGCCCATCACCGCGATCTCGGCGGTCGGCCAGGCATAGTTGATGTCGGCGCCGATGTGCTTGGAGGCCATGACGTCGTAGGCGCCGCCATAGGCCTTGCGCGTGATCAGCGTCACCATCGGCACGGTCGCCTGCGAATAGGCGAAGAGCAGCTTGGCGCCGTGCTTGATGACGCCGCCATATTCCTGCGCCGTGCCCGGCAGGAAGCCCGGCACGTCGACCAGCGTCAAGAGCGGGATGTTGAAGGCGTCGCAGAAGCGCACGAAGCGCGCCGCCTTGCGCGAGGAATCGATGTCGAGGCAGCCGGCGAGCACCATGGGCTGGTTGGCGACGACGCCCACGGTCTGGCCCTCCATGCGGATGAAGCCGGTGACGATGTTCCTGGCGAAGGCTTCCTGGATCTCGAAGAAATCGCCCTCGTCGGCGAGCGCCAGGATCAGCTCCTTCATGTCGTAGGGCTTGGCGGCCGAATCCGGGATCAGCGTGTCGAGCCGCATGTCGATGCGCGCCGGATCGTCGTGGAACGGCCGGACCGGCGGCTTCTCGCGGTTGTTCAGCGGCAGGAAGTCGAACAGCCGGCGCACCTGCTCCAGCGCCTCGACGTCGTCGTCGAAGGCGCCGTCGGCGACCGAGGACTTCTGCGTGTGGGTGCGCGCGCCGCCCAGCTCCTCGGCGGTGACGATCTCGTTGGTGACGGTCTTCACCACGTCCGGGCCGGTGACGAACATGTAGGAGGAGTCGCGCACCATGAAGATGAAGTCGGTCATGGCCGGCGAATAGACCGCGCCGCCGGCGCACGGACCCATGATGACGGAAACCTGCGGCACGACGCCGGAGGCGTCGACGTTGCGCTTGAAGACGTCGGCATAGCCGGCGAGCGAGGCGACGCCCTCTTGGATGCGCGCGCCGCCGGAATCGTTCAGCCCGATCACCGGCGCGCCGTTCCTCACCGCCATGTCCATGATCTTGCAGATCTTCTGGGCATGGGTCTCCGACAGAGAGCCGCCGAGCACCGTGAAGTCCTGCGAGAAGACGTAGACCAGCCGGCCGTTGATCGTGCCCCAGCCGGTGACGACGCCGTCGCCCGGATATTTCTGCGCCGCCATGCCGAAATCGACCGCGCGATGGGTGACGTAGAGGTCGAACTCCTCGAACGAGCCCTCGTCCAGCAGCACGTCGATGCGCTCGCGCGCCGTCAGCTTGCCCTTGGCGTGCTGGGCGGCGATGCGCTTGTCGCCGCCGCCGGCCCAGGCCTGCGCGCGGCGCTCGGCCAGTTGCTCCAGTATCTCTCGCATCAGATGCTCCCCTGCACGGCGGTCCGGTGGGTGTGCGTCACGCGGGTCCTCCCGAGCCTGTTCATGTCTTCACATCTTCGCCGGCCCGCCGGACAGACGGCAGGCCGGTGCAAAGTCCGCATAGTCGCTTCACGAGCCGGCGAAAAGGCTTGAACGGGCGGAGGTGCGTAAAGTAGTTTTCACATTATTGCAAAGGGCAAAGTTGCGAAATGCGAAACACGAAGCTGTTCATCGGCCGCAAGATCCGCGAGCTGCGCGAGGCCAACCGGCTGACGCAGGCCGGCTTCGCCGAGCGCATCGGCATCTCGACCAGCTATCTCAACCAGATCGAGAACAACCAGCGCTCGGTGTCGGCGGCGGTGCTCCTGTCGCTCGCCGAGACCTTCCGCATCGACATCGCCGACTTCTCGGCCGGCGAGAGCGACCGGCTGCTTTCGGCGCTGTCGGAGGCGCTTTCCGACCCGTTGTTCGAGACCTTCCGGCCCAACCTGCAGGAGCTGAAGCTCGTGGCCCAGAACGCGCCCGGCTTCGCCCACGCGCTGATCGCCGCGCATCAGGCCTACCGGCGCAACTCGGAGCAGCTTGCGAGCTTCGACGACACGCTCGGCCGCTCGGCGGCGTTCGCGGAACCCACGCCCTACGAGGAGGTGCGCGACTTCTTCCACTTCGTCGACAACTACATCCACGAGCTCGACAAGGCGGCGGAGGAGCTCGCCGCCCGGCTCGACATTCCCGAGCGCGACCCGGCGGCGGCGCTGATCGGCCATCTCGAGAAGCGGCACGGCGTGCAGACGGCGCACGGGCCGTCGCAGGACGACACGCTGCGCCGCTTCGACCCCGAGCGGCGCATCCTGCATTTGAACCCGTTCTCGCCGGTGCCGACGCGCAGCTTTCAGGCCGCGTTCCAGATCGGCGAGATGGAGATGGCGCCGGTGATCGGCGGCATCGTCGAGAGCGCGGCCTTCCGCACGCCCGAGGCCATGGAGATATGCCGCATCGGGCTTGCCAACTATTTCGCCGGCGCGCTGATGATGCCCTACGAGGCGATCCTGTCGTCGGCGCACGAGCTGCGCCACGATCTCGAGCTGATCGCCATGCGCTTCGGGGCGAGCGTCGAGCAGGTGGCGCACCGGCTGTCGACGCTGCAACGGCCGGGGCGCAAGGGCGTGCCGATCTTCTTCGCCCGCATCGACCGCGCCGGCAACATCACCAAGCGGCACTCGGCCGCCAAGCTGCAATTCGCCCGCTTCGGCGCGGCCTGCCCGCTGTGGAACGTGCATCAGGCGTTCGAGACGCCGGGCCGCATCATCCGGCAGCTCGCCGAGACGCCGGACGGCGCGCGCTATCTGTGCCTCGCCACCGAGATAGCGAAAGGAGGGGGAGGCTTCCGCGCGCCGCAGCGCCGCTACGCCATCGCCGTCGGCTGCGAGGTGACGCATGCCGGCGACTTCGTCTATGCCGACGACCTCGACCTCGGCAACCCGGCCGCCTTCGACCCCATCGGCATCTCCTGCCGCATCTGCGAGCGGCCCAACTGCGCCCAGCGCGCCGTGCCGCCGCTCAAACGCCGGCTGGTGGTCGACCGCAACCTGCGCGGCGCGGTGCCGTACAGGCTGGATTGAGGGCTCTTTGCATTGCGCAAGGAGAGCCCCGCCCCTCGCCTGCCTGCCGGAACCTTCTCCCCCGTTCACGGAGAGAAAGTCCCGCCACGCAGGCGAGAGGCAGCGCTCGCTTGCCAAACCGCGCACATCCGTTACTCGCAAAATCGCATAGGCGCGCTGCGGAATCCGGCTATTGTGCCGGCCGTAGCGGGGTGCGTACGAGAGAGGGAGGATGCCCGGATGACCACGGAAGCCGAGATTCTGTTCGAGACGCGGGGGCGCGCGGGCATCGTCACGCTCAACCGGCCCAAGGCGCTCAACGCGCTCAACGGCAACATGGTCGGCCTCATGCATCCGCAGCTCGTCGCCTGGGCCGAGGACCCGGCGGTGGAGCTCGTCATCGTGCGCGCGGCGGGGGAGAAGGCGTTCTGCGCCGGCGGCGACATCCGCCAGCTTCACGACTGGGGCAAGGCCGGCGACCCGGCCGCGCGCGCCTTCTACCGCGACGAATACCGCCTCAACACCTATATCAAGCGCTACCCCAAGCCCTATGTCGCGCTCGCCGACGGCATCGTCATGGGCGGCGGGGTCGGCCTCTCCGTGCACGGCAGCCACCGCGTCGCGGGCGAGCGGCTGATGTTCGCCATGCCGGAGACCGGCATCGGCTTCTTCCCGGATGTCGGCGGCACCTTCTTCCTGCCGCGCATGCCCGGCAAGGTCGGCACGTGGCTGGCGCTGACGGCGGCGCGGCTCGGGCAGGCCGACGCGCTGTGGTCGGGCTTCGCCACCCATGCGGTGGCGTCGGCGGATTTCGAGGCGATCACCGGGGCGCTGTGCGAGAAGGGCGACCCGGACGCGACGCTCGCCGCCTTCGCCCGCGCGCAGGCACAGCCCTCGGTGCCGGCGCTCGCGCCCGTCATCGACCGCTGCTTCGGCGGCGACACGGTGGAGGACATCCTGTCCCGCCTCGACGCGGAGACCGGCGAGCATGCGGACTGGGCGGCGAAGCAGGCGGCGGTCATCCGCCAGAAATCGCCCACCAGCCTGAAGATCGCGCTGCGGCAGATGCAGGCGGGCGCGAAGGCCGATTTCGAGGAATGCATGCGGATCGAGTACCGCATCGTCAGCCGCGTCATCCGCGGCGTCGATTTCTTCGAGGGCGTGCGCGCCGTCATCATCGACAAGGACAATGCGCCGAAGTGGCGGCCGGCGCGGCTGGAGGAGGTGTCGGACGCCGACATCGACGCCTATTTCGCGCCGCAGGAGGACGAGCTGGACCTCGCCGCGCTCGACCGCGGCTAGCGCAGCACGATCGGCCAATCGCCGCCCCCGTCAGCTCTTCGGGATCGAGGTCGTTTCCGGGGGCCGGAAAAGCACAACGTCCCCACCCGCGTCATCCCGGCCGAGCGGAGCGAGAGCCGGGACCCATTGAGAGGCACGGCCGGGTGGCGGGTTTGCGAGACGATCCTGACGTGCGCCAGCGCGAGGACCGGGCCGTGCTTGACGATTCACCGGCCAATGGGTCCCGGCTCTGCGGCCGCTTCGCGGCCTTGGCCGGGATGGCGGCGGGGGCGCCCGGGCGATCTGGACGCACCTTGCCCCGGCGCTCTCGCCTCTCCCGGCGCTTCGAATCCCGCCTCGCTCCGGGTTCTGCAGATCAGTCGCCGCAAATCCGCGCCGGGCTGATTGACCGCGGCTGCGGTTTGCAACATACTCGGTAGTATGTTTCCGGAGGGGAGGAGCCGGGTATGGCGTTCGCGCGGGTGAACGGCATCGTTCTGCATCATGACGTCCGCGGCAATGCGGACGCTCCCGCGCTCGTCTTCTCCAATTCGCTCGGCACGGATTTCCGCATCTGGGACGAGGTCGCGGCGCGGCTTGCCGGCGACTTCCGCATCGTGCTCTACGACAAGCGCGGCCACGGCCTGTCGGAAGCGCCGCCAGCGCCCTATACCATCGACGACCATGTCGGCGACCTTGCCGCCCTCCTCGACCATCTCGGCATCGCCAGGGCCGCGGTGGTCGGCCTGTCGGTCGGGGGGCTGATCGCGCAGGGGCTGGCCGCCGCGCGGCCCGATCTCGTGGCGGCGCTGGTGCTGATCGGCACCGCGCCGAAGCTCGGCACGGTCGAGACGTGGAACGCCCGCATCGAGACCGTCGCGGCGAAGGGCATCGCGGCGCTCGCCGACGACATCCTGCCCCGCTGGTTCACGGCCGCCTTCCGCAGCCCCGACAACCCCGCCTTCGCCGGCTACCGGGCGATGCTGACGCGCAGCCCCGCCGAAGGCTATGCCGGCACCTGCGCGGCGCTGCGCGACGCGGACCTGACGGCCTCGACGCGCGCGCTCCGCCTGCCGGCGCTGTGCCTCGTCGGCGACCAGGACGGCTCGACGCCGCCCGATCTGGTGCGCGCCACGGCCGCGCTGATCGCGGGTGCGGAGTTGGAGGTGATCGCGGGGGCCGGCCACATCCCCTGCGTCGAGCAGCCGGCGGCGACCGCGGCGCTGATCGGCGATTTCCTGCGCCGGACCGGCTGGCGCTGAAGCACTCTCACACGACGGACAATCCCGAGACGAACGAACGAGGAAGCAGAGAATGAGCGAATATGTGACGGTTGCGCGCGAGGACGGCATCGCGGTCCTCCTGCTCGACAATCCCCCGGTCAACGCGCTTGGCCTCAACCTGCGCGGGCCGCTTTTCGCGGCGCTGGAAGCGGCGCGCGACGACGCGGCGGTGAAGGGCATCGTCATCGCCTGCGCCGGCCGTACCTTCGTCTCGGGCGCCGACATCACCGAGTTCGGCACCGAGCGGGCGCTGGCCAAGCCCAGCCTGCACGGCATCTGCGCGCTGCTCGACGGGCTGGAGAAGCCGACGGTCGCGGCCATCCACGGCACTGCGCTCGGCGGCGGGCTGGAGCTGGCGCTCGCCTGCCACTACCGCGTCGCCGACAAGGGCGCCAGGGTCGGCCTGCCCGAGGTCAAGCTCGGCATCCTGCCGGGCGCGGGCGGCACGGTGCGGCTGCCGCGCGTCGCCGGGCCGGAGAAGGCGGTGAAGATGATCGTCTCCGGCAGCCCGGTCGGCGCGGCGGAGGCGCTCGCCTCCGGCATCGTCGACGAGATCGCCGAGGGCGACCTGACGGCCGCCGCCGTGGCCTTCGCGAAGCGGAAGGTCGCGGAAGGCGGGCCGCACCGGCCGGTGAGCAGCCGCAACGAGAAGCTCGACGCCGCCCGCGCCGACCCCGCCCCCTTCGAGGCGGCGGTGAAGGAAGCGACGAAGAAGACGCGCGGCCTCGAGGCGCCGCTCGCCTGCGCGCAAGCCGTGCGCAACGCGGTCACGCTCTCCTTCGACGCCGCGCTCGAGAAGGAGCACGAGCTCTTCCTGCATCTCGTCGCCGGCGTGCAGTCGCGCGCGCAGCGGCACCTGTTCTTCGCCGAGCGCGAGGCGGCCAAGGTCGCCGGCGTCGGCAAGGACGTCGCGCCGCGCGAGATCAGGAAGGTCGGCATCATCGGCGCCGGCACCATGGGCGGCGGCATCGCCATGGCCTTCGCCAATGGCGGCTTCCCCGTGACCGTGCTGGAGGCGAACACGGAAGCGCTCGACCGCGGCTTCGCCACCATCGAGAAGAACTACGCGATCTCGGTCGAGCGCGGCTCGCTGTCGCCGCAGGACAAGGAAGCGCGGCTCGCGCGCTTCTCCCGCACCACCGACTATGCCGACCTCGCCGACGCCGACCTCATCATCGAGGCGGTGTTCGAGGAGATGGCGGTGAAGAAGGACGTGTTCGGCAAGCTCGACAAGGTCGCCAGGCCCGGCGCGATCCTCGCCACCAACACCTCCTATCTCGACGTCAACGAGATCGCCTCCTTCACCGGCCGGCCGCAGGACGTGGTGGGGCTGCACTTCTTCTCGCCGGCCAACGTCATGAAGCTCTTGGAGATCGTGCGCGGCGAGAAGACCGCGCCCGACGTGCTGGCGACCGTGCTCGGTGTGGCGCGCCGGATCGGCAAGGTGCCGGTCGTGGTCGGCGTGTGCCACGGCTTCGTCGGCAACCGCATGCTCGGCGCGCGCGGCGACGACCTCGAGCCGCTCTTGCTCGAAGGGGCTACGCCCGAGCAGATCGACCGGGTGTTCACCGATTTCGGCTTCCCGATGGGGCCGTTCGCGATGTGGGACCTCGCCGGCCTCGACATCGGCTGGCGCACCCGCAAGGCGCTCGGCAAGACCGCGGTGATCGGCGACGCGCTGTGCGAGGAGGGCCGCTTCGGCCAGAAGACCGGCAAGGGCGTCTACCTCTACGAGAACGGCTCGCGCACGCCGAAGCCCGACCCGGAGGTGGCGAGGCTGATCGAGGACAAGGCGCGCGAGCTCGGCATCGAGCGCCGCGCCATCTCCGACCAGGAAATCGTCGAGCGCACGCTCTATCCGATGGTCAACGAGGGCGCGCGCATCCTCGAGGAGGGGATCGCGGCGCGGCCGTCGGACATCGATATCGTCTGGGTCAACGGCTACGGCTTCCCGGTCGGCAAGGGCGGCCCGATGTTCTGGGCCGACGTCGAGGGGCTGAAGACGATCGTCGAGCGGCTCGACCACTGGCGCGCCGCGACCGGCAAGAGCGTGTTCGAGCCGGCGGCCTCGCTGAGACGACTGGCCGAGACCGGCGGCAGCTTCTCCGCCCGCCCCGCGTGACGCGCCAACCGACCTGAAGGGAGAACGACAATGACGGAAGCCGTAATCGTCTCGACGGCGCGAACGCCGATCGGCAAGGCCTATCGCGGCGGGCTGAACGACACGCCGGGTGCCGCGCTCGGCGGCCACGCCATCCGCCACGCGCTCGCGCGCTCGGGCCTCGACGGCGGCGAGATCGAGGACGTGGTGATGGGCTGCGCCATGCAGGAGGGCGCGACGGGCCTGAACGTCGCGCGCCGCGCGCTGCTCGCCGCCGGCCTGCCCGTGACGGTCGCCGGCACCACCATCGACCGCCAGTGCTCGTCGGGCCTGCAGTCGATGGCGCTACTCGCCAACGCCATCCGCAACGACGGCGTGATCGCCGGCATCGCCGGCGGGCTCGAATCGATCAGCCTGGTGCAGAACGAGCACCAGAACCGCTTCCGCCTGATGGACGAGGCGGTGACGGCGGTGAAGCCCGAAGTCTACATGCCGATGATCGACACGGCCGAGGTGGTGGCCAAGCGCTACGGCATCTCCCGCGAGCGGCAGGACGAGTACGGGCTGGAGAGCCAGCGCCGCGTGGCCGCGGCCCGCGAGGCGGGAAAGTTCGACGCCGAGATCGCGCCGATCAGGGCGCGCATGGCGGTGGTCGACAAGGAGACCAAGGAAGTCAGCCACCGCGAGGTGGACGTGGCTCACGACGAAGGCCCGCGCCCGGAGACCACGGCCGAGGGCCTTGCCGGGCTGAAGCCGGTGCGCGAGGGCGGCACCATCACCGCCGGCAATGCCAGCCAGCTTTCCGACGGCGCCTCGGCCAACGTGATGATGAACGCCAAGGAAGCCGAGAAGCGCGGCCTTGCCCCGCTCGGCATCTTCCGCGGCTTCGCCGTCGCCGGCTGCGAGCCGGACGAGATGGGCATCGGCCCGGTCTTCGCCGTGCCGCGGCTTCTCGAACGCCACGGCCTCAAGGTCGACGACATCGGCCTGTGGGAGCTGAACGAGGCCTTCGCCGTGCAGGTGCTCTACTGCCGCGACCGGCTCGGCATCGACCCGGACAAGCTCAACGTCAACGGCGGCGCCATCGCGGTCGGCCACCCCTACGGCATGTCCGGCTCGCGCCTTGCCGGCCACGCGCTGATCGAGGGCAAGCGCCGCGGCGTCAGGTATGCGGTCGTCACCATGTGCATCGGCGGCGGCATGGGTGCCGCCGGCCTGTTCGAGATCGCCTGAGGGAACGACGATGGACCTTCGCTACACACCGGAAGAACTCGCCTTCCGCGACGAGGTGCGCACCTTCCTCGCCGAGAACCTGCCGGACGACATCCGCCAGCGGCTGATCGACGGCGACCACGGCGACAAGGACGACCTCGTCCGCTGGTCGCGCATCCTCAACGCCAAGGGCTGGGCCGTGCCGCACTGGCCGGAAAAGTACGGCGGCACGGGCTGGGACCCGATGCGGCAATACATCTTCCTCGAGGAGACGCAGAAGTGGCCGGCGCCGCAGCCGCTCGCCTTCGGCGTCAACATGGTCGGCCCCGTCATCTACACCTTCGGCAGCGAGGCGCAGAAGCAGCGGTTCCTGCCGCGCATCGCCAATCTCGACGACTGGTGGTGCCAGGGCTTCTCCGAGCCCGGCGCCGGCTCCGACCTCGCCTCGCTCAGGACACGGGCGGTGCGCGACGGCGACCACTACGTGGTCAACGGCCAGAAGACGTGGACGACGCTCGCGCAATATGCCGACTGGATATTCTGCCTCGTGCGCACGGACCCCGAGGCGAAGAAGCAGGAGGGCATCTCCTTCCTGCTGATCGACATGAAGACCCCGGGCATCGAGGTGCGCCCCATCGTCACCATCGACGGCGGCCGCGAGATCAACGAGGTGTTCCTGACCGACGTGCGCGTGCCGGTCGAGAACCTCGTCGGGCAGGAGAACAAGGGCTGGGACTACGCCAAGTTCCTCCTCGGCAACGAGCGCACCAACATCGCGCGCGTCGGCGCTTCCAAGCAGCGCATCGCCCGCATCCGCGAGCTGGCGGCCAAGGAAATCTCCGGCGGCCGGCCGCTGATCGAGGACGAGCGCTTCCGCGAGAAGCTGGCGGCGGTGGAGATCGAGCTGAAGGCGCTGGAGCTGACGCAGCTTCGCGTCGTGGCGGCAGACGCCAGGCGCGGCAACACCGGCAGGCCGGACCCCGCCTCCTCGATCCTCAAGATCAAGGGATCGGAGATCCAGCAGGCGACCACCCACCTGCTGATGCAGGTGATGGGGCCGCATGCGCTGCCTTATCACGACCACGACTTCGACGGCTCGAACGAACCGCCGATCGAGCCGGACTATGCGGCGGCGGCCGCGCCCTCCTACTTCAACTACCGCAAGGTCTCGATCTACGGCGGCTCGAACGAGATCCAGAAGAACATCATCGCCAAGGCCGTTCTGGGGTTCTGACCATGGATTTCGACCTGACAGAAGAACAGTCCATCCTGAGGGACTCGCTCGACCGGCTCTTGGCCGAACGCTACGGCTTCGAGGAGCGCCGCCGCATCCTCGCCTCGCCCGAGGGGTGGAGCGCCGAGATGTGGAACCGCTATGCCGAGATGGGGCTGATGGCCCTGCCCTTCGCCGAGGAGGACGGCGGCCTCGGCGGCACGCCGGTCGAGACCATGATCGTCATGGAGGCGTTCGGCCGGGCGCTGGCGCTCGAACCCTATTTCCCGACCGTGGTGCTCGGCGGCGCGCTGATCCGCTTCGGCGGCAGCGACGCGCAGCGCGCCGAGCTGGTGCCGGCGGTGGCGGAGGGCGCGCTCAGGCTCGCCTTCGCGCAGGGCGAGCGCAACTCGCGCTGGGACCTGCACCATGTCGAGACGACGGCGGCGAAGGACGGCGCGGGATGGCGCATCTCGGGCAGGAAGTTCGTCGTGCTCGGCGGCGACAGCGCCGACAGGCTGTTCGTCACCGCCCGCACGGCGGGCGCGGCGCGCGACGAGGGCGGCATCGGCGTCTTCCTCGTCGACGCCGGGGGCGAGGGCGTCTCGGTGCGCGGCTACCGGACGCAGGACGGCCAGCGCGCCGCCGAGGTGACGTTCGACAACGTTGCCGTCGGCGCGGAGGCCGCGTTCGGCGACCCGGAGGGCGGGCTGGCGCTGGCGCGCCGCGCCGTCGATGCCGGCATCGCGGCGCTCTGCGCCGAGGCGGTCGGCGCGATGGGGGCGATGCATGCGCTCACCGTCGACTATCTCAAGGTGCGCAAGCAGTTCGGCGTGGCGATCGGCCAGTTCCAGGTGCTGCAGCACAAGGCGGTGGACATGTTCGTCGCCACCGAGCAGGCGCGCTCGATGGCGCTCTACGCCACGTCGCTCGCCGACAGCGAGGACGAGGACGAGCGCGCGCGGGCCATCCATGCCGCCAAGGCGGAGATCGGCCGCGGCGGCCGGCTGGTGGGCGAGAACGCCATCCAGCTCCATGGCGGCGTCGGCATGACGGCGGAATATGCCGTAGGCCACTACTTCAAGCGCGTGACGATGATCGACGCCACCTTCGGCGACGCCGACCACCACCTGCGGGCGCTGGCCGCCAGGGGCGGACTGTTCCAGGCGGCGTAGGACGGATATGGGAACCGGATTTCCCGCGTTGGCGGGAAATCCGGGCATCCTTGCCTTGGCAAGCCATGACCGAGCGACTAGATGATGGCCCTCTCATCCGGGGAACGCATCATGGAAGTCCGCCAGATCACCGAAGACTATTTCGTCGCGCCGCAGATCGGCGTCGAGCACGTGGCCGCCATCAAGGAGGCGGGCTTCAAGAGCGTGATCTCCAACCGCCCCGACAGCGAGGACGGGGCGGTGCCGCACGACGCGGTCGAGGCGGCGGTGCGCGCCGCGGGGCTCGAGTTCCGCTACATCCCCGTCGTCAGCGGGCACATGACGCAGGAGAACGTGGACGACCAGGCGCGGGCGCTCGCCGAGCTGCCGAAGCCGGTGCTGGCCTATTGCCGCTCCGGCACCCGCTGCACCAACCTCTACGCGCTGGTGCGACAGCAGTACGGCTGATCCTGCTCAGTAGAGCCATTTCACCATGAACAGCGAGATCGCCGGGAAGGCGACGAGGATCACCGTGCGCACGAGGTCGGAAAGCACGAAGGGCGTGACGCCGCGATAGGTGGCGAGGATGGGCACGTCCTTGGCCATCGAATTGATGACGAAGAGGTTCATGCCGACCGGGGGCGTGATCAGCCCGACCTCGACCACCACCAGCACCAGGATGCCGAACCAGATCGCGAAATCCTCCGCGCCCATGCCGAAGTCGAGCCCGCTGACCAGCGGGAAGAAGATCGGCACGGTGAGCAGGATCATGGACAGCGAATCCATGAAGCAGCCGAGGACGAGGTAGAAGATCAGGATGCCGACCAGCACCGCCCAGGGCGAGAAGCCCTGCCCGGTGATGAAGGCGGCGGCCTCGGCCGGAAGCTGCGACAAAGCGAGGAAGCTGTTGTACATCGCCGCGCCGAACACGATGAAGAAGATCATCGCCGTCGAGGTCGCGGTGGCGAGGATAGCCTCGACCAGCGTCCGGCGCGTCAGGCCGCCATTGAGAAGCGCGATCAGGCCGGTGCCGGCGGCGCCGACCGCGGCCGCCTCGGTGGGGGTGAACCAACCGGCATAGATGCCGCCGACCACGGCGAGGAACACGGCCGCGACCGGCCAGACCTCGGCCAGCGCCGAAAGGCGCTGCCGCCACGGCCGGCGCGGGCCGGAGCCGGCCGCCCCCGGATAGAGCCGCACGTAGAGCGCGATCGCCACCATGTAGCCGACGGCGGCGAGGATGCCGGGCACGAAGGCGGCGACGAACAGCTTGGCGACGTTCTGCTCGGCGAGGACGGCGTAGATGACCAGCACCACCGACGGCGGGATCAGGACGCCGAGCGTGCCGCCGGCAGCGAGCGTGCCGGTGGCGAGCGCGCCGGAATAGCCGTAGCGCCTGAGCTCGGGCAGCGCCACCTGCGACATGGTGGCGGCGGTGGCGAGCGAGGAGCCGCAGATGGCGCCGAAGCCGGCGCAGGCGCCGATGGCCGACATGGCGACGCCGCCGCGCCGGTGGCCGAGGAAGGCGTTGGCGGCCCGGAACAGCGCCTGCGACATGCCGCCGAGCGAGGCGAACTGGCCCATGAGCAGGAACAGCGGCACAATCGACAGCGAGTAGCTGGAGAAGGTCGAGTAGGTCTCGACCTTGAGCCGCGACAGGATCGGCGCCGTCGTGCCCATGACGAGCCAGGTGCCGGCGAGCCCGCACAGGAGCATCGCCAGCCCGATCGGGAGGCGCAGGAAGATCAGCACGAGCAGGACCGGGAACGACCAGAGCCCGAGTTCCAGATTGCTCACGCCCCACCTCCCGGGCTTCCGGGGGCGGAAGGGTCGGTCGCGGAGGGCCCGCGGGCGAGCAGGTCGCGCAGGCGCCGGACGGCGACGTGGACCGAGACGACCACGCCGGCCGCGGCCGCGGCGAGCGCGGCGGCGAAGCCCCACCAGACCGGGAACTGGAGGATGAAGGTCGTCTCGCCATAGAGCCGCTTCTCGGCCATGCCGTGCCACAGGCGCCAGGCGATCAGGACCACCACCAGCGTCATCAGCACCTCCGCGACCAGATCGATGGCGCGGTTGGCGCGCTCGGGCAGGAAGCGGGTGAAGACGTCGACGGTGGCGTGGCCGCGGCGCAGCTGACACCACGGCAGGAAGGCGAAGACGGCGAAGGCGGTCAGCGCCTCGACGAGCTCGAAATCGCCGGGGACGGGGCCGAGCCCCTGCCGCACGAAGGCGCGGCCGGTGACGGAGACGACGGTGAGGCAGGTGATGGCCACCAGCGCCAGCCCGCCCAGCACCGCCAGCCCGCGCGCCAGCCATTCGACGGCCACCGACAGCTTCATGAAATCCTCTGCCTCCTGCCGCCGCCCCGCAACGCCTCCGCCGATCTACTGCCCGGCGGTGTATTTCCCGATCAGCGCCCGCGCCTCGTCGAGCAGGCCCTGGCCGTCGAGGCCGCGCCCGTTCATCTCTGCCACCCAGCCGTCGATCACCGGCTGCGACGCCTGCTTCCAGACCGCCGTCTCTTCGGCGTCGAGGCGGACGATGGCGTTGCCGCGGTCGACGGCGAGCTGGCGCGCCGGCGTGTCGCCCTCCTCCTGCAGCCTGCCGAACAGGCCGGACAGCTCGCGGCCGGAATTGTCGTCGATCACCTTCTTCAGATCCTCGGGCAGGCTGTCGTAGCGGGCCTTGTTCATGGCGAGCACGAAGGTCGCGGTGTAGAGCGCCTCGCCCTCGGCGAACTCGGTGTGATAGCCGACCAGCTCCTCGACCTTCACCGAGGGCGCGACCTCCCACGGGATGACCGCGCCGTCGATGACGCCGCGCGACAGCGCCTCGGTGACGGCGGGGACCGGCATGCCGACCGGCGTCGCGCCGAGCTCGCCGAGCAGCGTGTTGATGATGCGGCTCGGCGCGCGCATCTTCATGCCGCGCAGGTCCTCGAGCTTCCCGACGGCGCGGTTGGCGTGGATGGCGCCCGGCCCGTGCACCCATGTCGCGATCATGTGCACGCCGGCGAACTCGCCGTCCTTCATGTGCGCCTCGAACAGGTCCCAATAGGCCTTCGACGTCGCCTCGGCATTGGTCATGATGAAGGGAAGCTCGAACACCTCGGTCGTGGGGAAGCGGCCGGGCGTGTAGCCCGGCAGGGTCCAGACGATGTCGACGGTGCCGTCCTGCGCCTGGTCGATGAGCTGCGGCGGCGTGCCGCCGAGCTGCATCGCCGGATAGCGCTCGATCCTGATGCGGCCGCCGGACGCGGCCTCGACCCTGTCGGCCCACGGATAGAGAAGGTTCGCGGGAACGTTGGCCTGCGCCGGCAGGAACTGGTGCAGCCTGAGCGTCACCTCCTGCGCCGCGACGCCGGCGGTGGCCGCCAGCCAGCCGGCCGCGGCGAGCGCGGCCGAGGCCAGAAAAGAGCGTGTGAACGAGGAAATCATCTCCGTCCTCCCTGAATGCCGGCCTCGCTGGATGCCGGAGCGATCCGGAGCCGCGGGCGCGACTCTTGCGGACAATCGTGGTCAGCTCGATAGCACCCCGGCAGCCCAGCGGAAAAGATACAAGACGGGAAAGCCGGCGAGGATGGCGAGCAGGCGGCCGTTCATCCGCCGGCGCAGCGCCTGCGTCTCCTCGTCCTGCGCCACGCCGACGTTGAAGGCGACGGGGACGACGTTGGCGTAGCCCGGCAGGCCGTTCCTGAGCAGCGGCCGGCCGGAGCGCGCCTCGATGCGGTAGCACAGGCGCGCGGCCGAGATGAGCGCGGCGATCATCGCCAGCCCCAGCAGCCCGGAGAGCGCGAAGAAGATCGGCTTGACGATGTCGGGATTCATTCGGCCCCTGCCCCGGCGCGTTGCCCTGTCCGCCACGATGCCGGCGGCGTCGCCCGCGCCGGCTGGCGCACTCTAGTCCGCGACGGGGCCGTCGCCAACCGGCCGCGATGCCGGCCGGCATCGGAGCCCGTTGGCGGCCGCTGCCGTTCTCAGCCCGCCATCTCCGCCGGGCGGCGCTTCCGGCCGGGCGAGCGCGAGACCAGCCAGTCGCGCGTCTGCGCCTTGGGCATGGGATAGGCGATGGAATAGCCCTGCACCTGATCGCAGCCGAGCGTCAGCAGCGACGACAGCTCCGCCTCCGTCTCGGCACCCTCGGCGACGATGGCGATGCCGAGGCCGCGCGCCAGATCGGTGATGGCGCGGACGATCTTGGCGTTCTCGCCGTCGACGTCGATGTTCTGCACGAAGCGGCGGTCGATCTTGAGCCGGTCGATCTCGTTGGGGCTGACATGGCTGAGCGAGGCGTAGCCGGTGCCGAAATCGTCGAGCTCGAGATGGACGCCGGCGGCGCGGATCGAGCGCAGCTTGGCGGCGATGCCAGTCTTCTCGTCGTCGAGGATCACCGATTCCACGATCTCCAGCGCCAGGCGCTGCGGCGGCAGCCCGGCCTGGTCGAGGGTGTGGAACAGGAAGTCGATGAAGTCGGGCTCGCGCAGCTCGGTGCCGGAGACGTTGATCGCCAGCCGCGCGAAGTCGATGCCGGCGCGCTGCCAGGCGGCGGCCTCGTTGATCGCCTTGCGCATGACGATGCGGCCGATGGCCGGCATGAAGCCCGCCTTCTCGGCGACGGGGATGAACTCGTCGGGCCGGACCATGCCGCGCCGCGGATGCGGCCAGCGCACCAGCGCCTCGATGCCGGCGATGCTGCCGTCGACCAGCGACACCTGCGGCTGGAAATAGACGCTGAAGGCGTTGGTCGCGATCGCCTCGGCGAGGTCGTGCTCGAGCTGCTTGCGGTGCTCGAGCTCGCGGCGCAGCTCGCCCGAGAAGAAGGCATGCGAGCCCCTGCCCTGCTTCTTGGCCGCGTAGAGCGCGAGATCGGCATGGACGAGAAGGTCCGAGGCGTTGTCGGCATCGACCGGATAGACCGCGATGCCGGCGCTGGCGCCGCACAGGACGGTCGAGCCCTCGTAGAGGATCGGCTCGTTGATCGCCTGGAGGATGCGGCGCGCGAACTCGTCGATGTCGCGCGGGGAGCCGGCCGCCGGCATGACCATGACGAACTCGTCGCCGCCGAGGCGGGCGCAGATGTCGGAATCGCGGCAGGACGCGCGCATGCGCTGCGCGGTCGTGACCAGCACGTGGTCGCCGGCGGCGTGACCGAGCGTGTCGTTGATCTGCTTGAAGCGGTCGAGGTCGATCTGGATGACCGCCAGCCGCTCGCCGCGGCGCTCGGCCGCCTTCAAGAGCGTGTCGAAATGGTCGCGCATGAAGATGCGGTTGTTGAGGCCGGTCAGGCCGTCATGGGCGGCGATGAAGGCCATGGAGTTGCGCGCGTCGACCAGCTCGCTGGTGCGGCGGCGGATCATCTCGGTCATCGGCCGGAAGATGAACAGGGCGATGATGCCGAGCATGCCGATCATGGCGAAGAACAGGGTGCGATGGAGGTTGAGCATGCGGTCGAGGAGGTCGAGCGAGCCGGCCGCGAGATGCTCGCCGAGCGCGGTGTAGCCGCCGAGCGCCGCGCCGGCGACCGTGTCGTCGAGCATCGCCCACTCGCTGCCCAGGCGATAGGTCTCGTCGGCGTTGTCGCCGCCGGAGCCGACCTCGAGCGCGGAGATGACCCGCCAGCTGTTGGCGGCGAGGTTGGTGGTGAAATAGTCGAGATGGTGCGGGCCGCCGAACAGGATCGCGCGCACGGTCTGCGACGCCACCGAGGCGTCGTTGGCCTGCGTCGTCTCCAGGAGATGGTCGTAATTGATCTCGAACTGGCGCGTCGAGGCGCGCAGCGAGCCGATGATCGGCTTCTGCTGCCCGGGCGCGGCGAGGCGGGCGGCGTTGGAGAGCAGGACGATGCGCTGCGACAGGGTCTTCTGCGAGTCGACCAGCGCCATCAGCGCGTCGTCGCGCTGGTGCGTGGCCATCATGTGCTGGAGCAGGAGATAGGTGGCCAGCGCCATCGCCGCCACCAGCAGCAGCGCGCCCCAATACGCGCCCCTGATGAACAGGATCAGTCTGTCTGCGCCCGAGCGCAGCCGGCCGGCCGATGCCATCAACGCCCCATCCCCCTGGTCCACGGCATTTCACCTGCGACCACGACAGCACGGAGAAGTTAAAAAGTGAGGGTGAAGACGGGCGGAAAGGCGCGGCACGTGGCCGCAATCGCCCGCAATGGTTAGCGGTCGGTTCAATTCGCAGGCGCCGGCGCCCTGACGGCGCCATGCGAATCCCTTTATGATCGGCGCATGGCCATCCGTCACCTCTCCGAGACCGTCATCAACCGCATCGCCGCCGGCGAGGTAATCGAGCGGCCGGCGAGCGTGGTCAAGGAGCTGGTGGAGAACGCGCTCGACGCGGGCGCGGCGCGCATCGAGATCGCGACGGCGGGCGGCGGGCTCTCCTTCATCCGCGTCGGCGACGACGGCTCGGGCATGGACGCGCAGGACCTGGCGCTGAGCGTCGAGCGCCACTGCACCTCGAAGCTCTCCGACGACATCGACGACATCCGCTCGCTCGGCTTCCGCGGCGAGGCGCTGCCCTCCATCGGCTCGGTCGGCAAGCTGGCGATCCGCTCGCGCACCGCCGACGCCGATGCCGGCCACGAGATCGCGGTGACGGGCGGGCGCGTCTCGCCGGTCCGGCCCGTGGCGGCCAACCGCGGCACGCTGGTCGAGGTGCGCGACCTGTTCTTCGCCACGCCGGCGCGGCTCAAGTTCATGAAGGGCGAGCGCGCCGAGGCGGGCGCGATAACGGAGGTGGTGAAGCGCATCGCCATCGCCTTTCCGGCCGTGCGCTTCACGCTCTCCGGCATGGACCGCACGACGCTCGACCTGCCCGCCTGCGACAGCCACGACGACCGCATCGCGCAGGTGATCGGGCGCGAGTTCGCCGACAACGCGCTCGTCATCGAGGCCGAGCGCGAGGGCGTGCTTCTGTCGGGCTTCGCCTCGATCCCGTCCTTCACGCGGGCGAATGCGCTGCACCAGTATCTCTACGTCAACGGCCGGCCGGTGCGCGACCGCTGGCTGGCCGGGGCGCTGCGCGGGGCCTATGCCGACGTGCTGCCGCGCGACCGCCACGCGGTGGCGGCGCTGTTCCTGCAGCTCGACCCGGCGCTGGTCGACGTCAACGTGCATCCGGCCAAGGCCGACGTGCGCTTCCGCGACCCCGGGCTGGTGCGCGGGCTCGTCGTCGGCGCGATCCGCGAGGCGCTGGCGCGCTCGGGCATCCGCGCCGCGACGACCGGGGCGGCGGCCATGCTGTCGGCGTTCCGCCCGGAGGGCGCGGGCGGCGGGCCGGCTGCCGCCCAGCCCTATCGCGACTGGCACTATGACCGGCCGGCCGCACCGGCGTTCGACGCGGCGACGTCGTTCCAGCGGCCGCTCGGGTTCGGCGAGGCGGGACTCGGCCCGGCGCCGAGCGCCGATGCGCGGGCGGGCTTCGCGGAGGCCGCGCCGGAGCTGACCGCCCGGCCGCTCGGCGCGGCGCGGGCGCAGGTGCACGAGAACTACATCGTCGCGCAGACCGACACGTCGCTCGTCATCGTCGACCAGCACGCCGCCCACGAACGGCTTGTCTACGAGGCGCTGAAGCAGGCGCTGGCGGCGCGGACGGTGCCGTCGCAGATGCTGCTCCTGCCGGAGATCGTCGATCTTTCCGAGGACGATGCCGGGCGGCTGGCCGGCCAGGCCGGGCTTCTCGCTCGCTTCGGCCTCGAGCTGGAGCGCTTCGGCCCGGGCGCGGTGGCGGTGCGGGCGACGCCGGCCATGCTGGGCAAGGTCGACGTGCAGCAGCTGGTGCGCGACCTTGCCGACGAGATCGCCGAGACCGACACGATCGAGACGCTGAAGGAACGGCTCGACGCCATCGCCGCCACCATGGCCTGCCACGGCTCGGTGCGGTCCGGCCGGCGGCTCAGGCCCGACGAGATGAACGCGCTCCTGCGCCAGATGGAGGCGACGCCCGGCTCCGGCACCTGCAACCACGGCCGGCCGACCTATGTCGAGCTGAAGCTCAGCGACATCGAGCGGCTGTTCGGCCGGCGCTGAGCCGCCACCGTCGGGCCGCAATCGCGCGGCACAGGCATTTTCGGGCAATGCAAGGAGGCGCGGGGGCATGGACGCCACAGACATCTTCTTCCGCCTCGCCGGCGGCTTCTACCTCATCGCGGGCTGGTTCGGCGTCCGCACCGTCCTGATGGATTCGCTGCTCGACAAGGCGCTCGCCGCGCTGTCGGCGGGCAAGGAGGACCCGGCGGAGCGCAGCCGGCGCTGGATCGTCGGCACCTCGACCGTGGGCATCGGCGCCAGCGGCGCGGCGCTGCTCGCCATGAGCAGCTGGGCGCTGCCGCTGTTCCTCGCCAGCACCGCGGCGCAGGCGGCGTGGATCGCGGGCGGCCGCCGCTTCTTCATCCCCGAGGAGGAGGACGACGAGGCCGCGCGGCGGCAGGTCGTCAATGCCTCCATCCTCTACGGCGCGGTCACGGCCGGTGTCGTGTGGCTGTGGAGCGCCGGCCGGCTCGCCCCCTGGGGCGACCCGCTCGGCATCGCCGCGCCCGCGCTCGCCGCGGCGGGGCTGGGCGCATGGTTCGTCCACCACATGGCATGGAAGGCGCCGTCGCCCGGCGGCTTCGGCGACGACGACCCTGCCCCGGCCTTCGACGAGGACGAGGAAGCGCCGTCGAGCGTCACGATCGACCCCGCCTTCGGCTTGTATCCCCTCGTCGATGCGGCCACCGGCCGACGCTTCAACCATTTCCGCTGGCTGGACGAAGAGCTGGCGGGCCGCATCGAGGACTGGGACGACGGCTTCCAGCTCGCATTCGGCGAGGACAGCGAATGGCAGGAGATGCGCTTTCCCTCGACCGAGGAGGAAGCGGCCTGGCGCGCCGAGGGGCTCGCCATCGCCGGGGCGCTGGAGGCGGTCTACGGAAGCGCAAACGTCTCGATCGGCGAGGGCTGGCTGCGGCCGCCGGCGCGGAACGCTTGACCTCGCCGCGCTTTTGTGGCGGAACCGGGCGGAGCAGGAAGGCGATGACGACATGAACCGTTTCGAGGGACCCGGCGGCCGCGAGGCGCGCATCCGCTATCTGGACGGCGATTTCCAGGTGCTGTCGCCCGGCACCTTCGTGCGCTGCGCGGTGACCGGCGACATCATCCCGCTCGACGAGCTGAAATACTGGAGCGTGGCGCGGCAGGAGCCCTATGTCAGCGCCGCGATCTCGCTCGCCCGCGAGCTGGAGCTGAACCCCGACCTGCGCAAGCGCTGACGGAAGACTATTTTTCGAGCCTGCGCCGCCGCCAGGCCTCGACCGTCTCGGCGACGATGGCGCGCGGTGCGCTGGCGATGTCGAAGACGGCCTCGATCTCGATCACCTTCGCCCGGCGCTTCAATTCCGCCATCGCCTCGCCGCCATGGTCGAGCCGCACCGCGTCCTTGGCCGTGGTGACGATCTCGAGGCCCTGCGCGTCGGCGGTCGAGAGGAGGTCCTGCGCGTCGAACTCGCTGTAGAAATGGTGGTCGCCGAAGCTCTTCGCCACCGCGACCTCGCCGCCCACGGCCGCGACCGTGTCGAAGAACTTGCCGGGATCGCCGATGCCGGCGAAGGCGAGGCAGCGGCGGCCGGCGATGCCCTCGGGCGGCAGCGCCCGCACATGCGCCTCGAAGAAGGCGCGCCCGGCGCGGGCGGCCTGGCGCAGCACGCGGTTGGCGGCGTCGCCCTCGCCCATCCTGAGCACGCCGTCGGCATGGCGCATCTGCTCGGTCAGGCCGGCGCGCATCGGCCCGCCGGGGATGACGTGGCCGTTGCCGATGCCGCGGCGGGCATCGACCACGATCAGCGCGTAGTCGATGTGGATGCGCGCGCTCTGGAAGCCGTCGTCCATGATGAGGAAATCGCAGCCCCGGGCGATGAGCGCCCGCGCGCCGGCCGCGCGGTCGGCGCTGACGGCGACGGGCGCGGCGCGCGCCAGGAGCATCGGCTCGTCGCCGACATGGCGGGCGCTGTCGTGACGGGGATCGACGAGATGCGGATGGCCCGAGACGGAGCCGCCGTGGCCGCGCGACAGGATGCCGGGCTTCAGCCCCATGGCGGCCGCCTGCCCGGCCAGCGCGATGGCGACCGGCGTCTTGCCGGAGCCGCCGACCGTGAGGTTGCCGACGCACAGCACCGGCGCGGGCACCTTCTCGCGCGGCGCGTTGCGCAGCCGGCGCGCCGCCACCGCGCCGTAGGCGGCCGAGAACGGCCACAGCGCCCAGGCCCGCCAGTCGGCATCGCCCCACCAGAAGGGTGGCGCCTCGCTGACCATCGGCCTTACCGCTTTCCGCCCGAGGAGCCGCCGAGCCGCGCCTGCACGATCAGCGGGTTGACGTAGGGCTCGAGCGTCTGGAGCGTGCGCGCCAGCGCGCCGCGCATGCCCTCGACGGTGCGACGGCCGGCCTGCATCATCCGCGTCCGCTCGGCGTCGTTGGTCAGGAGGTAGTTGACGGCGCCGGCAAGCACGTCCTTGTCCTTGACGAAGCGGGCCGCGCCGCTGGCCGCGAGCTTCTGGTAGGCCTCGCGGAAGTTCTGCACGTTGCGGCCGGAGAGCACGGCGGTGTCGAGCATGGCCGGCTCCAGCGGGTTCTGCCCGCCCTTGCCGGTGAGCGAGCGGCCGACGAAGGCGATCTCGGTCAGCCGGAGATAAAGCCCCATCTCGCCGATGGTGTCGCCGAGGAAGATGTCGGTGCCGGGGGCGATCCTGTCTCCCGCGCTCCTGCGCGCCACGGAGAGCCCGGCCTCGGCGCAGGCCGCGGCGACGGCGTCGGCGCGCTCGGGATGGCGCGGCACGATGATGGTCAGGAGGTCCGGATGGCGCGTGCGCAAGAGGCGGTGCACGTCGATGGCGGCCGCCTCCTCGCCGTCATGGGTCGACACCGCGGCCCAGACCTTGCGGCGGCCGATCTCGTGGCGGACGCGGGCGAGCTCCGCCATGTCCACCGGCGGCTCGACCGTGTCGCCCTTGAGGTTGCCCGACACCGTGACCGGGCGCGCGCCGAGCTGGCGGAAGCGTTCGGCATCGACGTCGGACTGGGCGACGACATGGGCGAGGTTCTCGAACAGCGCCTCGGCGAGGTAGCTGCGCTTCTGCCAGCCCGCGAAGGAGCGGTCGGACAGGCGGCCGTTGACCAGCACCTGCGGCACGCGCCGCGCGCCGAGCTCGAGGATGGTCATCGGCCAGATCTCCGACTCGGCCATGATGGCGAGGTCCGGCGACCAGTGGTCGAGGAAGCGGCTGACGGCCGGCTTGAGGTCGAGCGGCACGTATTGGTGGATGATGCGCTCGCCAAGCCGCTCGCGCGCCACCTGCGCCGAGGTGACGGTGCCGGTGGTGAGCACGATGCTGATGCCGTGGCCGAGCAGCCGCTCGATCAGCGGCACCACGGCGATGGTCTCGCCGACGCTCGCGGCGTGTATCCAGATCAGCGGGCCGTCGGGGCGGGGCTGGCCGGCGCGGCCGTAGCGCTCGCGGCGGCGGCTGTGCTCCTCCTTGCCCTTGCTGGCGCGCCAGGCGACGTAGCCGCCGATGACCGGATAGGCCGCGGCCCCGGCCCAGCGATAGGCGGTCAGCATGGCGCGGGCCCAGCGTTCGCTCATCGTTCCCCGCCGTCAACCAGCCGGTAGGCGCGCAGCGTCGCGGCGTTGAGCGCTTCCGTCACCTCGCGCCGCTTGTCTTCCATCACCTGCGGCGTCGCATCGGCCGGCACGCGGATCGCCTCGCCGATGGCCAGCGCCAGGCGGCCGAAGGGCAGGTTGATCGTGGTCTTGTCCCACGTTCCCTCCAGCACCTTGCGGCGGCTGGTGGCGACGGCGACCGGCACGATGGGCCGGCCGGAAACCTTGGCCAGCGTGACGACGCCGAGGCCCGCCTCGCGCGGGGTGCCGTGGGGGATGTCGGCGATCATCGCCACGTTGGTGCCGGCGTCGAGCGCCTTCTTGAGCGCGATCAGCGCCCGCGCGCCGCCCTTGTCGGCGCGATGCTGGCCCTCGCGCCCGCCCGAGCCGCGCACCACGCCGAGGCCGAGCCTTTCGGCGACGCGGGCGTTGATCTCGGCATCGGCGCTGCGCGAGAACAGCGCCACCATCCGGTTGCCGGACGGATTGACGGCCGGCGCGAGAATGTGCTGGCCGTGCCAGAAGGCGGCGATGGCGGGCGTGTGGGCGCGGATGGCGGCGGCGATGTCGTCGGAGCCCTCGACCGCCCGGTTGGTGCGGTAGACGAGCTTCACCGCGCCGACGATGAGGTTGACGATCAAACCCTTGGCCACGCGCGAGCGGGCGAGCGGCTGGCGCACCTTCTTCCAGAAGCGCTTCAGCGGACGCGCCCGGGGCCTGCGTTCCTGCACGCGCACCTTGGGCAAGGTTGAGACGGCCTCCTGATCCATGCTGCTCTTGAAACGCTACTTCGTATCCGGCTCGAGCAGGCGATGCAGATGGGCGATGAAATAGCGCATATGCGCGTTGTCCACCGTCGCCTGGGCCCTGGATTTCCACGCAACTTCGGCGGATTTGTAGTCGGGAAAGATTCCGACGATGTCGAGCTTGTCGAGATCGCGGAATTCGGTGCCGGTGAGCGACTTCAGCTCACCGCCGAACACGAGGTGAAGGAGCTGCTTTTTCGCGGGTTCTTCGGACATATCCGGTCGCCTGTTCGAGAATCGGTCGGCGCCGCGGCAGGGCGGCGGCGCGAAGGCTCTTCCTCTAGAGGAATTCGTTACGATTTGAAACCATGGCGTGATGCTCAATTGCCCGTGCCGGCATCCAGGGCGGCGATGACGCCGGCCATCTCGGCGAGCAGCCGGCCGCTGCCGGCCGCGAGCGCGCCGTGACGCGGGTCCCTGCCGGCATAGACCGGCGGCGCGCCGTCGCGCTCGACCAGGCCGCCGCCGGCGCGGCGCAGGATGAGGTCGGCGGCGGCCAGGTCCCAGTCGTGCGAGTTCGGCTTGACGAAGGTGGCGTCGAGCGCGCCGCTCGCGACCATGGCGATGCGGTAGGCGAGCGACGGGATATAGGGGATGTCGGGGCCGGCGCGCATCCATGCGGGGGCCTGCCGCAACATGGGTTTCGGGCCGGCGACGCGCAGGCGGCCGCCGCCGGTGACGGCGGCGGCGGGGGCGACGGCGATGGCCTTGCCGTTGAGCAGGGCCGGGCCGAAGGCGTCGGCCTCGTAGATCTCGTTCTTCGCCGGACAATCCAGCACGCCGACCAGCGGCAGGCCGTCCTCGACCACGGCGATCGACACGCACCAGGTGCGCTTGCCCTCGATGAAGGCGCGGGTGCCGTCGATGGGGTCGACCACGAAGGTGCGGCGCGCGCCGAGCCTGTCGGCGCTGTCGGCGGTCTCCTCGGAGAGCCAGCCGTAGTCGGGCCGCGCCGAGGACAGCGTCTCGCGCAGGAAGGTGTCGACGGCGATGTCTGCGGCGCTGACCGGCGAGGTGCCGTTCTTCATCCACACGTCGGGATCGTTGCGGAAGTGGCGCATGGCGATCTCGCCCGCCTCGCGCGCGGCGTCGCGGACCAGCGCCAGATCGGCGGCAAGGGCGTTCGTCTTGATCTCACTTGCCGGCAAGGGTCATCCCCTCGATCAGGAGCGTCGGCGCGGCCGTGCCGAAATTGCGGTCGAGGTCGTTCGCCGGCACCATGTTCATGAACATGTCCTTGAGGTTGGCCGCGATCGTCACCTCCGCCACCGGGTATGCGAGCTCGCCGTTCTCGATCCAGAAGCCGGAGGCGCCGCGCGAATAGTCGCCCGTCACCTTGTCGACGCCCTGGCCGAAGACCTCGGTGACGTAGAAGCCCGACTTCAGCGCGCCGATCAGCTCGTGCGGGCTGCTGTCGCCCGGCTCGATGGCGAGGTTGGTCGAGGACGGCGCGACCGACGACGAGGCGCGCACGCCGCGGCCGTTGGTCTCGAGGCCGAGCTCGCTCGCGGCGGAAGTGGAGAGGAACCAGTGGTTGAGCACGCCGCGCTCGACCGTGACGAGGCGTTCGCCGGCCACGCCCTCGCCGTCGAAGGGGCGCGAGGACTGGCCGCGCAGCTTCTGCGGATCGTCGGTGACGGTGACGGCGGCGGAGGCGACCTCCTTGCCCATGCGGTCGCGCAGGAAGCTGGTCCTGCGGGCGACGGCCGCGCCGTTGATGGCGCCTGCGAGATGGCCGGCGATGCCGCGCGCGACGCGCGGATCGAGCACCACCGTCACCGGGCCGGTCGTCGCCTTGCGGGCGCCGAGCCGCCGGACGGCGCGCTC
>JALHFU010000435.1:0-1189 GCA_022838525.1 Hyphomicrobiales bacterium
GCGAGACGCGCCAGCGCCTCGGGCAGCCGCGCGTCGAAGGCCTCCAGCGCGGCCGCGTAGCCGGCGACGTCGCGGCGATGGCCGAACTCGGTGTCGAAGTCGACGAAATTGGCGAAGACGAAGTCGCCGTCGCCGGCCGCGTCCATCGCCGCCAGCGCGGCATCGAACATCGCCATGTTGTCCCCGGCCTTGCTGAGGGCGGCAATGCCGCGATGGGAGAAGATGTCGCCGATCTTGCCGACCGCGAGCACCCTGCGCCCTTCCGCGTCCAGCCTGTCGAGCAGCGTCGGTTCGTGCGGCGGGGTGGCGAAGTCCCTGCGGTTGGGCGTGCGCCTGAAGGTGGCCGCGGTCTCGCCGGTAAAGGGCCGGGCGACGATGCGGCAGATGCGCAAGGGATCGGCGAGCCTGCGGGCGATGCGGCACAGTTCGTAGAGCCGCTCCAGCCCGAAATGGGTTTCGTGGGCGGCGATCTGGAGCACGGAATCGACCGAGGTGTAGCAGATCGGCCGGCCGGTCCGGACATGCTCCTCGCCCAGCTCCTCGATGACGGCGATGCCGGAGGCATGCCTGTTGCCGAGGATGCCGGGAAGGCCTGCCTCGCGCACCAGCGCCTCGGTGAAGGCGGCCGGGAAGGCGGGCTCGGCATCGGGAAAATAGCCCCAGTCGAACACCACCGGCAGGCCGGCGATCTCCCAGTGGCCGGAGGGCGTGTCCTTGCCGCTCGACACTTCCGTCGCCGCGCCGAAGAAGCCGGATACCGGCGCGTCGGGGAGGCTCCTGCCGTGGGCGAGCGCCGCGGCATGGCCGAGGCCGAGCGCGCGCATGGTGGGCACGCGGAGCGGCCCGGCGCGCAACCCCGCGACATCGGCGCGGCCGGCGGCGCATTCCGCCTCGATATGGCCGAAGGTGTCGGCGCCCTCGTCGCCGAAGGCGGACGCATCGGGCGCGCCGCCGATGCCGAAGGAATCGAGCACAAAGAGGAAGGCGCGCGCCATCTTCGATCCTGTCTTTCGCCTGCTTGCCCGTCCAGCCCGGTGCAGAGATAGGCGCAGCGGAAAGGCTTGGCAATTCGGAAACCAAAACCGGAGAAAATGGCAGCCCGGGACAGGAGCGGAGCATTCTTCATGATGGCGGCGGCGCGCCGGAAGGCAGGCATGGCGGGAGCGGCGGCGGCCGCGTCGCTGGCGGC
>JALHFU010000436.1:0-1189 GCA_022838525.1 Hyphomicrobiales bacterium
GCGGGCCATGCCGTATGATGGCGCCAGCCTTCGAGGCAGCGGCGGCGCAGCTCGAACCGGACATGCGGCTTATCAAACTGAACTCGGAGGCCGAGCCGCAGGCCGCTGCCCGGCTCGGCATCAGGGGCATCCCGACGATGCTGCTCTATGCCCACGGGCGCGAGGTCGCCCGCGTGTCGGGAGCGATGACGGCGCAGCAGATCGTCAGCTGGGCGCGCGGCGAACTTGCCCGCGCCGGATGAAGCAATCGGATCAAGGGAGAAAGAGGATGAAGAGGCGGGAATTTCTGATCGGCACCGGCGCGGTCGCGCTGGCCGGCCTATCGATCGGTCGGGCGACAGCCCAGACCTCCGCCGCAAAGGCGAGGATCGTCATCGCGGGCGCGGGTGCAGCCGGTCTCGCGCTGGCGTCGCGGCTGAGGCGTGGAATGCCGAACGCGACCATTATCATCATCGACGCAAAGAAAGAGCATCATTTCCAGCCCGGATTCACGCTGGTAGGCGCCGGCCTCTGGTCGCCGGAGCAGGTGACCTCGCGCAATGGCGATTTCATACTGTCCGGCGTCGAATGGATCGAGGAGGCAGTGGCCGAGTTCGACCCGGAAGCGAATGCCGTCCTGACGACATCCGGCAAGCGGATCGACTACGACTTCCTGATGGTCGCCACCGGATTGAAGCTCGACTACACGGCCATTGAGGGCATGGAGACATCGCTGATCGGCAAGGAGGGCATCGCCTCGATCTATGCCGGCCCGAACGAGGCGGCGGTCTCTGCCGCCGCGATCGACCGTTTCATCGAGACAGGCGGCGTCGGCCTGTTCGGTCGTCCGGCCGGCGAGATGAAATGTGCCGGCGCACCGCTCAAGATCACCTTCATCACCGACGACAAGGCGCGCAGGCAGGGCCGGCGAGGCGCGGTGAAGCTGGTCTACAACGCCCATAATCCAGCAGTCTTCGCCGTGCCGCCGGTTAACGAGAAGGTGAAGGAGATGTTCGCCGACCGCAACGTCGAGGTCAATTACAGTCATGTGCTGAAGGCGATCGATCCGGGTGCGAAGACGGCGACTTACCAGACTGAAACCGGTGCCGTGACGCTCGACTATGATTTCCTCCATGTCGTGCCGCCGATGCGCGCACCAGATGCGGTGAGGAACAGCCCGCTGCCCTGGCAGGAGGGCAACCTCGCCGCC
>JALHFU010000437.1:0-1598 GCA_022838525.1 Hyphomicrobiales bacterium
CCGAGGCTGGCGCGCAGATGCATCTCGAGCGGGATCACCAACAGCGCCCCGGCCAGCGGGCCGTAGAGCGTGCCGACGCCGCCGATCAGCGCGATCAGCGCGAACTTGACGCCGATGTCGGGCAGGGTCAGCAGCGTCGGCGGGTCGACGAAGCGCAGATACATCGCGAAGATCGCGCCGCCGATGCCGGTCAGCGCCGCCGATATCGCCATGCCCGTCAGCTTGACGTAGAGGACGCGGATGCCGACGGCGCGGGCGGCATCCTCGTCGAGATGGACGGCCTGGAGATAGTAGCCGAGCCGGCTGCGATAGACCCATGCCGCCACCAGCATGCACACGGCGAGGAAGCCTATCATCAGCAGCGCGTAGTGGAAGCGGCTGGTGAAGATCATGTTGGCGAGTCCCGCCTTGAACGGCAGGGTCAGGCCGCGCGGGCCGCCCGTGAGGCTGCTGAAATAGTTGGCCAGCACGAAGGCCACCTCGTTGAGGGCCATGGTCGCGATGGCGAAGAAGGGGCCCTTCAGGCGGAAGGTCGGCCAAGAGACCAGCATGGCCACGCCGGCCGCCAACGCGGCCGCCGGCACCAGCGCGAGCCACGGCGACACGCCGAAATGGATGTAGAGATTGGCCGTGACGTAGGCGCCGATCGCGAAGAAGACGCCGTGCCCCAGCGAGAACTGCCCGCCGAAGCCGCCGATGATGTTCCACGCCGACGACAGCGCGGCGAAGAGGAAGGTGTAGGCGAGGATGTTCAGGATGAACGGATCGCGCGAGAAGTACCATGCCAGCGCAAGCAGCGCGGCGATGATCGCGGCGATCCGCATCGCCTCGGTCGCGAAGGTGGTGATGCCGGGAGCCGCGCCGACGCGCCCGGCCGCCGAAGGCGCCATGACGTCAGTTCTGCTCACGGAGACCGACCTCCTCTGCACCGGCCACGCCGAATAGGCCCGAAGGCTTCACGATCAGCATGGCGATGAACATCAGGAACCAGATGGCATGCTTGAGGGCGGGGTCGAGATAGTATCCCGCCAGCGCCTCCGTGACGCCGATGATGAAGCCGCCGACATAGGCGCCCCACACGCTGCCGAGGCCGCCGAGCACGACCACGGCGAAGGCGGCGAGGATGAAGTTGCCGCCGATCTGCGGGCTCATGGTGTAGATCTCGGTGGTCGCCGTATCATTAAAAAACGCGCACCGCCTTGCCGGCCATGGTGTGCTTGACGAACCAGGACAGGAAGACCGCCACCGCAGTGACGGCGACGAGCGCGATCAGCCGCACCAGGCTCACCTTGAGGCCGCCGACGTCGATGACGACAGACGACAGCGCGCTGGGCGCCGTGTAGCCGGTGCCGCGGGTTATCGCCAGCACCACGTTCTGCAACAGCAGCAGCAGGCCGAAGGTGGCGAAGACCTGCATCATCGGCTCGTTCTGAAGCGGCTGCAGGATGAAGCGCTGCAGCAGCGCGCCGAACACGAACAGCACCGGCACGACGATGAAGATCGACACATAGGGGTCGAGGCCGATCATCCAGTAGGAGAGATAGGCCCCATACATGCCGAGCATCACCAGCTCGCCCTGCGCGAAGTTGACGATGCGG
>JALHFU010000172.1:0-6291 GCA_022838525.1 Hyphomicrobiales bacterium
TCGCACGGCGTGTGGCGGTTCGCCGACGGCGGCTTCCGCCTCGTCCGCTACGAGGTCGAGCGCTACCGCAACGCCCTGATGTTCCTCGAATCGATGAGCCCTTCGGATCGGGCCGACATCGGCGTCAGGCCGGCGGATTTTCCCCGTATCGCACGCGAGATGGCCGAACGCCGGGCGGCCTGAGCGCCCGCTTTGCCTCACCGGCGGCAGCGGCGTAGGATCGGCGCTTCCGGGGAGAGAATCATGCTGCGCCGCACATTGCCGTTTCTTTTCGCCATCGCCGCCTCGGCGGCGTACGGGCAGGATGCAGCGGGCGACGCCCCGCTCGCCGACAAGGCGAAGGCGCTGTTTGCCGCCACGGCCGCGTCCACCTGCGATGCGGACGGAAGCGACCCCGAAATCCATGCCATCGGCTTCCGCTATTCCTACGATGCCGAGGAGGACCCGGAGCGGACGGCGACGCTGTTCCGCTTCTTCTGCTTCAGCGGCGCGTATAACGAGATCCACGTCTATGTCATCGCCGACGACGAAGGCACGGTGGCGCCGCTCCACTTCGCCGAGCCGCAATACGACGTGCGCTATGCCGGCGACACCGACGAGACGGTCGAGGAGATCGTCATCACCGGCTTCACCGCCGCCTCGCAGCTCGTGAACTCCAGCTACGACCCCGAGACGCGGACGATCACCGCCCACCCGCAATGGCGCGGGCTCGGCGATGCCTCGTCGCACGGCGTGTGGCGGTTCGCCGACGGCGGCTTCCGCCTCGTCCGCTACGAGGTCGACGCCTCCTATGACGGCGAGATGAATCCGCAGGTCCTGGTCGACTACGACAGCGCGCCCTGACGGGCGCGGGCATCACCGCGCCGCCGCCATCCAGTTCAGCACCGCGCGCCAGTCGGACATGCGGATCGGCGTCCCGTGGCTGCCGGTCTCGAAGCGGACGAAGCGGGCCGGATAGTCCGGCGCGCGCTTCAGGATCGCGCGGAAGAATTCCTCCTGGCGGGCGACCGGATAGACCCTGTCGTTGCCGCCGTGGCCGAAGAACAGCGGCACCTTGCGGCCGAAGGCGCGGCTCGAGAAGAAGCCGTCGTCCCAGTGGGAGCCGAGCAGGATCAGGCCGCCGAGGCGCGGGGCGAGCGCGGCGTCGTCGGCCAGCCGCCAGCACAGGCCGCCGCCCATCGAGCCGCAGGCGACGAAGACCGGCGCACCGGGCGAGCGGGCGGCATAGGCGCCGACGAGGCTCGACACCTGACGGGCACCGCCGGCGCCGAAATCGGAGAAATCGAGCGTCAGATAGAGCCCGTCATTGCGCACGGCGAGGTTCTTGAGGCGGTTGAAATTGCCGCCGAAGGTCATGTCGTCCATGCCCTGGCGGCGGCTGCCGCCCTGTCCGTGCAGGTAGACGACGATGAAGCGCGCCTTCTCCGCACGGCCGACCGCCATATGCGCGATGCGCCCGGCATCCGTTGCCGCCGTGAGGTCCTTCTGGGCCCTGCGCACCCCGAGATCGACATAGTGCGACCAGACGCGCCGCTCCGGCACCTCGTCGCGGCCATCGATGTCGCGCTCTTCGCGATAGTCGACGGTGATGTGCCGGCCGCCGTCGGCTTCGGCGAGGCGGGCGGGATAGGCGAACAGCTTGTCCTTGAACGGTGCGACAAGCTCCGCAGCGGCCGGGCCCGGAGCAAAAGCGAACATCGATGCGGCGAGAACCGCGATCAGGCCGTTGCGGAAGGCGGGCCGAGGCGTCATGCCGCGTCGTTCCGCTTCCCGCCGGGCAGATGCACGTCGAGGAAGAAGCTGCGGCCGGAAATCTCGACGATCCCCGAGCCGCCGGCCGCGAACGCCCTTGCCACCGCCGCGCCCAGCGCGCCGGCCACCGTGTCGCCTTCGCACACCACGCGGTCGCGCCCGTCGCCGAGGTCGGTGACCAGGATCGCGGCCCGCCCTGCCCGGCGCTCCGCGTTGAGCTTCTTCAGGCAATAGGGGTCCATCGCTCAACCAAGCCGCTCGACATAGACGCAAGCATGGCCGCCCTCTGCATCGAAGTCCAGCAGGCGCGGCTTTCCGGTCGCGATTACGCCGGCCGCCGCGGCAATCACGGCTTCTTCGATGCCGCCCGCGGCGAGCGAGCCGCAAACCGCGCCGTCCCCGGCAAGGACGAGCCGCCGGCCGACCGGCGGGAAGGCCGTTCCCGTAGCCCTGACCACCGTCGCGATGGCGAGGTCCCTGCCCTCGCCCATCCACGCCTCGGCGACCGCCAGCGGATCGTCCGCGGGGACGGGCGCGGCGGCGTCCGGCATCCCGGTCAGCCCTCGTGCAGCGTGCGGTAGGCGCGGCGGTAGTAGATCAGCGGCTCGTCGAAATCGCCGATGCGGATGCCCGTCACCTTGCCGAGCAGGATGCGGTGGGTGGCGAAGTCCTTGGCCTCGACCAGGTGGCAGTCGAAGGTGGCGAGCGCGCCGAGGAGCACCGGCGCGCCGGAGGAGACGGTTTCCCACTCGCCGAGCGCGAAACGCTCGTCCTGCGTCAGCCCCGTGAGGCCGGAAAAGGCGTCGGCCAGCGGCTGCTGCGCCGGCGACAGCGTGTTGAGCGCGAAGACGCCGTTCTGCGCGAAGCAGTCGTTCTCCGGCTTCATGCGGTTGAGGCAGACGAGGATCGTCGGCGGATCGTCCGAAACCGAGCACGCGGCGATGACGGTGGTGCCGCGGCGGCCATAGGGGCCGTCGGTCGCCACCACATGCACCGCACCGGCAAAGCGGCTCATCGCCTCGCGATAGAGGCGTGGCTCGACTGCATTCTTCTTCAGCACGATCTCACCCGAATTTCCGATTCCCGCCGCATATAGGATTGGCCCCTCCGGGAGCCAACAGCCATTCCGCTCCTAGCCTGTTGCACGCCTTCCCGCCAGCCTTTACCAAGTTGACGGTTCTTCCATCGGACAGCTCTGCTGAAAAGGCGCGGATGCAGCCGGCTTTGAAATTCCTGATCGCAGGCGGCGCGCTCGTCCTCGCCGGCATCGCGCATGCCGACGCTCCGCGAATCGGCCTTGCCGCACCGCTGAGCGGGCCGACGGCGCTGCTCGGGGCGCAGCTGCGCGACGGCGCGGCGATCGCCGCGGAGCGGGCCGGCGCACAGCTCCTCGCCGCGGACGACGAATGCACCGCCGAAGGCGGCGCGCGGGCCGCGCGCGAGCTGGTGGCCGAACGGGCCGAGATCGTGGTCGGCTTCCTCTGCACCGAGGCGATCGAGACGGCGCTTCCCGTCCTCGCCGAGGCCGGCATCGCCGTCGTCACGCCCGGCGTGCGCGCCAACGGCCTGACCGACCGGCGCGCCCGCACCGGCTGGCCGATCTGGCGGCTCGCCCCCCGCGCCGACGCCGAGGCCGACGCGGTCGCCGGCATCCTGCCGCGCGCATGGCGCACGGAGCACTTCGCCATCGTCGACGACGGCACCATCCACGGCCGCGAGCTGGCCGAGGCGCTGCGGCTCGCGGCAGAGATGGCCGGCCTGCGCCCCATCCTCGTGGACACGTTCCGGCCGCAGATGGAGAACCAGATCGGGCTCGTGGGCCGGCTGGGACGCGCCGGCGCCACCCACGTCTTCGTCGGGGGCGACCGCGACGACATCGCCATCATGGCCCGCGACGCCGCCAGCCTCGGTCACGATCTCACCTTCGCCGGCGGCGAGGCGCTGCGCGCGGCGGGCGACATCCCGCTCGCCGAGGGCACGCTGATGATCGGCATGCCGGAATGGGCCGACATGCTGGACGAGGACGCGGCCGAACGATTCTCGGCCGCGAACGTGGTGCCCGAAGGCTATGTCGTGCCGGCGCATGCGGCCGTCGAGGTCGCGGCACAGGTGCTCGAACGGGCGCGTGCCGAAAACGCCCCCGTCGCGGAGATGTTCTCGGGCGGGTCCTTCGACACGCTGATCGGCGCGGTTTCCTTCGACGACAAGGGCGATCTCGCCCGGTCCCCCTTCATCCTCCAGCGTTACGACGGCGAACGCTTCCTGCCTGTCGAGTAGTCACCATGCCTTTCATGCCCGGACCGAAGAACCTCATCACCGACGTCGGCGGCCTCAGGGTCGGCAATGCCGAGGACGCGCGGCTGAAAAGCGGCGTCACCGTCGTGCTGCCCGACCAGCCGGCGGTCGCCGCGGTGCAGGTTCTGGGCGGCGCGCCCGGCACGCGCGAGACCGACGCGCTGGAGCCGCACAACACGCTGCACGAGTTCCACGGCCTCGTGCTTTCCGGCGGCTCGGCCTTCGGGCTCGACGCGGCGTCCGGCGTGCAGGCGGCGCTGCGCGAGAAGGGTGTCGGCTTCAGGGTCGGCGGCGCGCTGGTGCCGGTGGTGCCGGCGGCGATCCTGTTCGACCTGATCAATGGCGGCGACAAGGACTGGGGCCGCTATCCGCCCTATCGCGAGCTCGGCTACGAGGCGGTGGCGAATGCCGGCGCCGACTTCCGCATCGGCACGGCGGGCGCGGGAACCGGCGCGCTGACGGCCGGCCTCAAGGGCGGCCTCGGCTCGGCCTCGACCCGGCTGCCCAACGGCGTCACGGTGGGCGCGCTGGCGGCGGTCAACCCGGTCGGCTCGGTGACGGTCGGGCGCATGCCGCATTTCTGGGCCGCCCCGTTCGAGATCGGCGACGAGTTCGGCGGGCTCGGCCTGCCCTCGCCGCTTCCGGCCGACGCGACCGACCTGCGCTGGAAGTTCGAGGAAGGGCCTTTGCCCGGCCGCGCCACCACCATCACCATCGTCGCCACCGACGCGAAACTCAGCAAGGCGGCGGCGAAGCGCCTCGCCGTCTCGGCGCATGACGGCTTCGCCCGCGCGATCTGGCCGACGCACACGCCCGCCGACGGCGATCTGGTCTTCGCGGTCGCGACCGGGGCGAGCGGCGTCGAGCTCGGCATCGAGGACGCGGCCGCGCTCTATGCCGCGGCGGGCGCCACCATGGCCCGCGCCATCGCCCGCGGCGTCTTCGTCGCGACGCCGGCCGAGGGCGATCTCTACCCGACCTGGGCGGAACGCCGCGGCTGAGGCTTGCCGCGCGACGCCGCCCGCATCATTCTGCGCGCGACGGGGGGCGACGGAGGAACCATGATGAAAGCGCTTGCCGCCCTTGCGATGCTGACCGCGGCCGTTGCCGCCACCCCGGCGCGGGCCGGCGATACGGCCGAGCTTTCCATCCTCGGCTTCGCCGCCGACGGCTCGGTCTTCGCTTTCGAGGAATATGGCGTGCAGGACGGCTCCGGCTTTCCCTATGCCAACCGCTTCTACATCGAGACGGCGACCGACAGCTTCGTTGCCGGAACGCCGATCCGCGTGCGCATCGACGACGAAAGCGCCTCGGTGGACGACGCCCGCGCCGAGGCGCGCACCAGCGGCGAGGCCATCGCATCGGACGCCGAGCTTGCGCGCCATCGCGGCTTCACCGCCGGCTTCAACGCCGTCACCGAGCTTTCGGCCGACCCGCACCGGCTCGCGGTCAATCCGCGGCCGGTGCTGCCGGCCATCGACGCGCCGCTCGAATTCCGCCTCGAGGAGGTCGCCCTCGAGCAACCGGAGAACTGCCACGATCTCGGCCAGGCGGTCGGCTTCCGGCTCGTGCGCGTCGGCCTTGCGCCGGGCGACGCGGCGCAGCTCGTCCACGAGGACACGTCGATCCCGGCGAGCCGCAACTGCCCGCTCGGCTATCGGCTCGGCGCGGTGCAGACCTTCTTTCCCGAATCCGGACCGCCGGTCTATGCGGTGCTGGTCGCGGTGCGCTCGGTCGGCTTCGAGGGGCCGAACCATCGCTGGATCGCCGTTCCGGGCCGGCTTTGAGCCGATTGCCCCGCTCCTCATGCGTTGAGGAATCCGCCCCGCTCTGCTAGAGCGGCCGCATTCTTCCCAACGCAGTCAGGACACGCCTCATGATCCCGCGCTATTCGCGTCCCGAAATGGTCGCCATCTGGTCGGCTGAAACCCGATTCCGGATCTGGTTCGAGATCGAGGCCCATGCCTGCGACGCGCTGGCCGAGATCGGCGTCATCCCGGCCGAAGCCGCGCGCACCATCTGGGAAAAGGGCAGCGCGGCCGAGTTCGACATCGACCGCATCGACGAGATCGAGCGCGAGACCAAGCACGACGTCATCGCCTTTCTCACGCATCTCGCCGAATTCGTCGGCCCCGACGCCCGCTTCATCCATCAGGGCATGACCTCGTCCGACCTGCTCGACACCTGCCTCGCCGTGCAGCTGTCGCGGGCGAGCGACATCCTGCTTGCCGACATCGACGCGCT
>JALHFU010000172.1:6321-7093 GCA_022838525.1 Hyphomicrobiales bacterium
CGCGAGCGCCTCGTCCATGCCCGCGCCGAGATCGCGACCTGCGCCATTTCCGGCGCGGTCGGCAGCTTCGCCAACATCGACCCGCGCGTCGAGGAGCATGTCGCAGCGAAGCTCGGCCTGACGGTGGAGCCGGTCTCGACGCAGGTGATCCCGCGCGACCGCCACGCCATGTTCTTCGCCACGCTCGCCGTCATCGCCTCGTCCATCGAGCGGCTGGCGATCGAGTTCCGCCATCTCCAGCGCACCGAGGTTCTGGAGGCGGAGGAATATTTCTCGCCCGGCCAGAAGGGCTCGTCGGCGATGCCGCACAAGCGCAACCCAGTGCTGACCGAGAACCTGACCGGCCTCGCCCGCATGGTGCGCGCCTATGCGCTGCCGGCGATGGAGAACGTGGCGCTGTGGCACGAGCGCGACATCTCGCACTCCTCGGTCGAGCGCATGATCGGCCCGGACGCCACCATCACGCTCGACTTCGCGCTCGCCCGGCTGACCGGCGTGGTCGAGAAGCTGGTCGTCTACCCACAGAACATGCTGGCCAACATGAACAAGTTCCGCGGCCTCGTGCACTCGCAGCGCGTGCTTCTGGCACTGACGCAGGCGGGCGTGTCGCGTGAGGACGCCTACAGGCTCGTCCAGCGCAACGCGATGAAGACGTGGGAACAGGGCGCCGACTTCCTGGAGGAGCTTCTGGCCGACAAGGACGTGCGGGCGGCACTTTCGGAAGACGAGATCAGGGAAAAGTTCGACCTCGGCTACCACACCAAGCACGTCG
>JALHFU010000172.1:7135-9032 GCA_022838525.1 Hyphomicrobiales bacterium
TGATGCGGCCTCGGGAAGGCGCGGAGCCTTCCCGCCGCACCCCGTCAGGCCGCCGGCCTGACGCGGATCTCGTTGCCCCACGGATCGCGCGACACACTTTCGGCCGTCGCTTCCTTCGCGCTCAGCTCGACGAAGCCGAGGCCGGCGCGGTCGGCGTCGCGAAGGCCCGCGCCGCGGCTGCGCCAGATGTTGGCGCCGATATGGTGGTGGTAGCCGCCGGTCGACAGGAACACCGCCTGCCCGCCGTAATGGGTGACGGTGTCGAAGCCCTGCTTCTCGTTCCACCATGCCTCGGCAGCGTCGACGTCGCCGACGCGCAGATGGACGTGGCCGACGACGGTGCCGTCCGGCGCGCCCGTCCAGCCGGTAGCGCCGTCGCGCAGCTCCGTCATCAGGCGGTCGAAGTCGAGGCGTTCCGTCGCCATGCGGATCGCATTGCCCTCTCGCGGCCATTCGGCAGGGTCGCGATCGACATAGATTTCGATGCCGTTGCCTTCCGGGTCGTTGAGGTAGATCGCCTCGCTGACGAGATGGTCCGACGCGCCGTCGATGGCGATGCGGTTGTCGATGGCGTGCTGCGTCCAGCGCGCGAGGTCGGCGCGGGCCGGCAGCAGGAAGGCGGTGTGGAACAGGCCGGCGCTGCGCGGATCGTCCTCGCGCAGCGCGGCCGAGCCCTCGATCTCGAGGAGTTCGCGCCCGTCCGCGCCGAGGCCGATGGCGCTGCCCGCGCGGCGCAGCTCCTTCAGGCCGAGCACGGTCTTGTAGAACGCCGCGACAGCCTCGGCGTCGCGCGCCCTCAGGCCGACGCGGCCGATGCTGACCGGCGTCGTCGCGGCAAAGGGAAGGTTGGTCATTCTCGTCTCCGTTCGCGCGGATCCCGCGCCCGCGGCCATCGCGAGCGCGGCCATGCCGCCCGTCATCTGGCGTCTCGTCAGCGTCATGTCGCGACATTCCTCCGGCGAAACCGCGTTGCATTGCGTCAGCCTGAACATCGGACGCGGGGAAGAAAACCGCAATGACGCGTTCGGGAGACGCGCCGTTCACCGGACGGCGACGACCGCCCGGCGACGGTTGCAACCCGGCGGCAGCCTCGCTACATGCCGGCCATGAAGGTCAAGGACGCAGACATCCTCATCATCCCCGGCTACACCAATTCCGGGCCGGGCCATTGGCAGAGCCGCTGGCAGGACCGGCTTTCCACCGCGCGCCGCGTCGAGCAGGCGGAGTGGTCGAAGCCGGTGCGCGACGACTGGGTCGCCAACGTGGTGCGGGCGATAGACGAGAGCGAGCGGCCGGTGGTGCTGGTCGCCCATTCGCTCGGCGTGCCGACGGCGATCCACGCGGCGCGGGAAGCCTCGCGCCCGGTCGCGGGCGGCTTCTTCGTCGCCCCGCCCGACGTCGCCAACCCCGCGATCCGGCCGAAGCACCTGATGACCTTCGGTCCCTACCCGCGCGACCCGCTGCCGTTTCCGTCGCTGACGATTGCCAGCCGCAACGACCCGTTCTGTGCCTTCGACGTCGCGGAGGACATTGCCGGCGCCTGGGGGTCGCTGTTCATCGACGCGGGCGAAGCCGGCCACATCAATGCCGATTCCGGCCACGGGCCGTGGCCGGAAGGGTCGATGACCTTCGCCGGTTTCCTGATGAAGCTCTGAGAGGCCGCTAGATCGTTTCCACCCTTTCATGGAAACGGTGAGACGATCTATCTCTTTGTTTTTCCGCAATTCCGGGCGGAAAACCGCTTCGCACTTTTCCTGAATTGCTCTACGTCAGCGACGCGCGCGCCGCCTCGATGAGAGAGGCGGCCCCGAGCGCCATGTAGCGGCCTTCGCTGCCGAGCGCGATCAGCCGGTAGCCCATGCCGACATAGCGGCCGACGAGCGCCGGATCGACGACG
>JALHFU010000011.1:0-30177 GCA_022838525.1 Hyphomicrobiales bacterium
TACAACCCCGCGCTCCACGGCAACGAGACCATACCCCAGGGCGTGAGCTACAAGCCGCGCGCCGCCTGAACCGCGACGGGCGGCCGCCGGCATGAACGCACCCTCCCGGCATGTCGCGATTGCCGGGGCCGGCATTGCGGGCCTTGCCGCCGCCCTCTCCTTCGCGCAGCGCGGCTTTTCCGTCTCCGTCTTCGAGCGCGCGGGACGGTTGGAAGAGGTCGGCGCCGGCATCCAGCTCTCGCCCAACGCCACGCGCATCCTCGCGCGCCTCGGGCTTCTCGGCCGCGTCGAGGAAACCGCGGTCCGCCCGCTCGCCATCGAGCTTCGCCGCGCCGATTCGGGCCGCACCATCGCCGCGATCCCGATGGCCGACGCTGCGGAGCGCCGCTGGGGCGGCCCCTATCTCACCGTCCACAGGGCCGACCTCCACACGACGCTCGCCGAGGCCGCGGCGGACCACCCGGCGATCGCGCTGGAGACGGGCGCAACGGTGGGCGGCGTGGAATTCGGCAGCGATGGCGTCGCCCTCTCCGTCGGGAAGGCCGGAGGCGCGCTCAAGGTTCGCTGCGACCTCGCGGTCGGGGCCGACGGCGTGCGGTCGGCGCTGCGCGGCACCGGCAGGCTGGCGCGGGGCGACCGCTTCACGGGCTATGTCGCGTGGCGGGCGACGGCCGGCCCGGAGCAGTGCACGGGCGTCGTTCCCGTCGACAGGGTCAGTGCCTTCCTCCATGCGCGCTTCCATCTCGTCGCCTATCCGCTGCGCCGGGGCGAGATCGTCAACCTCGTCGCCATCGCCAAGATGCCTCCCCCGGAGGAGGCCGGGGCCGGCGCGCCGCGCGGCATGCTGCCGCCCGGCATCATCGCCGGCGCCGACGACGAGATCGACGCACTCGCCGCCGACATCGACACCTGGCTGCCGTGGCCCATCAACGAGGTGGTGGCCGACGCGCCGTGGGTGGAGCCGGCGGGCCTGGCGCTGGTCGGCGACGCCGCCCATGCCATGGGGCCCTACGCCGCGCAGGGCGCGGTGATGGCCATCGAGGATGCCGCCGCGCTCGCCGCCGCCGTCGCCGCGCAGCCGGACGACCTTGCCGCGGCGCTCGCCCGTTACGAGGCGGTGCGCCGCGAGCGGGTGCGCGCCGTCGCGCGGCGCGGGGCGTTCAACCGCTTCGTCTGGCATGCCTCGGGGCCGGTCGCGCTCGGCCGCGACATGGTGCTTGCCGTGCGCCGGCCGGAAAGCCTCGCCGGCGATCTCGACTGGCTCTACGGCTACGACGCCGAGGCCGCGGTCGCCTGAACCGCAAAGCGGGGATCAGCCCTCGCTGTCCGGCCGTCCCGTCTCCATCGCCTCGACCACCTGCGCGGCGAGCGAGCGCGTGATGCGCGTCTTCTTCTCCAGCGCGGCGCGGTCGAGGCGCGCCACCGCCTCGATGGCGCTCGACAGGGAGCGCTCGATGCGGCGGACGAGGAACTGCACCACATGCGGCTCGACCTCGACCTGACGGTCGGCGAAGAGCTTGGTCGTGACCGCGGCGAGCAGCGCATCGTCGGGCTCGTGGATCTCGACCGTGGCGGCGGCCTTCAGCCGCGACACGAGGTCGGGCAGCCGCACGCCCCACGCCAGCGGAAAGCGCCGCGAGGTCATCAGCAGCGACGTGCCGGCCTGCCGCACGGCGTTGATGAGGTGGAAGAGGCCGGTCTCGTCGATCGCGACCGAATCGACGTCGTCGATCAGCACCGGGCCGCGGGCGGCCGCCTCGGCGGCCTCGGGCCCGAGCGCGGCGCGAGAAAGCGCCGTCGCGCCGCTCGCCTCCAGCCAGACGGCGGCGAGATGCGACTTGCCCGCCCCCGCCGGCCCGGCGAGCACGGCGACCGGCGACGGCCAGTCCGGCCAGCGGTCCATGAGGGCCACGGCCTCGGCGTTGGAAGGGCCGACGACGAGGTCGTCGCGGCTCCGCGCCTCGCGGTGGGCGAGGTCGAGCGGGAGCTGGCGCGGCCCGTCGGCGATGGCGGGAGGCATGGCCGTCATGTCTCCGCGGAGGGGCCGTGGCCGCGATAGAGCGGCGACGCGAGATAGCGCGACAAGGCGAAACGCACCAGCACGCCGACCGCCGCGGCCGCCGGCACGGCGACGAGCAGGCCGACGAAGCCGAACAGCGCGCCGAAGGCGAACAGCGCGAACATCAGCCACACGGGGTGGAGGCCCACGCTCTTGCCGACCAGGTTGGGCTGCAGGATGTTGCCCTCGATGAACTGGCCGCCGAAGAAGATCGCCGCCACGACCACCACCCAGTGCCAGTCGGGCCAGAACTGGACGATGGCGACGCCGACCGACAGCACCAGGCCGAGCAGCGAGCCGATATAGGGGATGAAGCTGACGAGGCCGGCGAAAAGCCCGATCAGCAGGCCGAAATTCAGCCCCACGGCGGTGAGGCCGATGGCGTAGAGGATGCCGAGGATGAGGCAGAGCGTGCCCTGCCCGCGCACGAAGCCGGCCACCGCCGTGTCGATGTCGCGGGCGATGCCGCGCACGGTGGTAAGGTGGTCGCGCGGGATCCAGCCGTCGACCGTGTTCACCATCTTGTCCCAGTCGAGCAGCATGTAGAAGGCGACGACCGGCGTGATGATGAAGAGGCCGGCAAGGTCGATCAGCGTCTTGCCGGAGCTCCAGATCGAGACGAACAGCGTGCTGAGGAAGCCGACGCCCTGCGTGACCAGCGAGTTCAACCCGTCGCGCAGCGAGGCCGGATCGACGCCCAGCGTGTCGCTCAGCCATTCGGGATCGAAGCTGGTGATGAGCGCCTGCAACCGCGACAGGTAGTCGGGCAGCCGGCTGATGAAATCGGCGAGCTGGGTGGCGAGCACCGGGATGATGAGCATCAGCGCCAGCACCAGCACGATGACGAACATCACCAGGATGAAGATCGTGGCGGCAAGCCGCGACAGGCCGCGCCGCTCCAGCCAGTCGGCGATGGGGTCGAGGAAATAGGCGAGGATCATGCCGGCGAGGAACGGCAGCAGGATCGCCGAGAAGACGTAGAGGAACAGGATGAGCGTGACCGCGGCGCCGAGCCAGAAGAGGATCTGGCGCCGCCAGCCGGCGGCGACGATGACCTCGGCGGCCCGGTTGGTGATGTCGGGGTCCTGCTCGCTCATGGGCTGTCCACTCTAACGGCCCATATGCCTGAGCCACTGCACGAGATAGGCCGCAGTCGAAGCGACGGTCAAGAGTCCCGACAGGCCGACCAGCACGGGGCGCAGGGCGCCGAACGCCTGCTCGAAGGCGAGTTCGGCGAGGACGGCGATGACGAGGCCGATCTGCACGGCGGTGTTGGCCTTGGAGACGAAGAGCGGCTTCATCTCCACCGGCTTGCCCATGAGCGACGACAGGAGCACCGCCGCCACGATCAGCGCGTCGCGCGAGACGGCGGCGACGACCAGCCACAGCGGCAGCTCGCCCATGAAGGCGAGCACGATGAAGACGCTGACCAGGAGCAGCTTGTCGGCCATCGGGTCGAGATAGGCGCCGAGTTCGGAGCGCTGGTCGAAAGTGCGGGCGATGAAGCCGTCGGCGGCGTCCGAGAGGCCGGCGACCACGAAGAAGACGAGCGCCCAGCCGACGTCGTCCGACAGGAGCGACAGCACCACCGCCGGCACCAGCAGGAAACGGAAGATGGTGATGAAGTTGGGTATGGTCACGCGTCCGGTCCCCTGCCCACGTTGCATCCTCGGGGCCACATCCTCGGGCCACATCCCCGAGATTGCAGGACGCGAAGCGATTCCCGCATGGCTGGCAAAATAGATGGCGCGCATGCGCGCGGCGATCAAGATGCCGTGCCGGGAGCCGTCTATCCAGCGCTTTTGCGCCGCGGGCGGCCGCCTGCGCTTGCGGGCGGCCTTGCGGGCGGCGGGGCTTCGTGCGAAGAGCCGGCTTTACGGAACGATGCAGAGGGCGGCCGCGCCATGAGCGAAGACAGGAAAGGTCTCACCTATGCGGCGGCCGGCGTCGACATCGACGCCGGAAACGCGCTTGTCGAGAAGATCAAGCCGCTGGTGCGCTCGACGCGGCGGCCGGGCGCCGACGGCGAGATCGGCGGCTTCGGCGGCCTGTTCGACCTCAAGGCCGCGGGCTTCTCCGATCCGGTGCTGGTGGCGGCCAACGACGGCGTCGGCACAAAGCTCAAGGTGGCCATCGACGCCAACCGCCACGACACGGTCGGCATCGACCTCGTCGCCATGTGCGTCAACGACCTCGTGGTGCAGGGCGCCGAGCCGCTGTTCTTCCTCGACTATTTCGCGACCGGCAAGCTCGATCCCGACCAGGGCGCGGCGATCGTCGCCGGCATCGCGGAGGGCTGCCGGCAGGCCGGCTGCGCGCTGATCGGCGGCGAGACGGCCGAGATGCCGGGCATGTACGCCCACGGCGACTACGACCTCGCGGGCTTCGCCGTGGGTGCTGCCGAGCGCGGCCAGCTGCTGCCCACCGATGACATTGTCGAAGGCGACGTCATCCTCAGCCTCGCCTCGTCGGGGGTCCATTCCAACGGCTTCTCGCTGGTCCGGCGCATCGTCGCGGCGGCCGGTCTCGGCTGGGAGCATCTGGCGCCGTTCGACAAGGGCAAGACGCTCGGCGAGGCGCTCCTGACACCGACGCGCATCTATGTGCGCCCGGTCCTGTCGGCGATCCGCACCACGCACGGCATCAAGGCGCTGGCGCACATCACCGGCGGCGGCTTCCCCGACAACATCCCTCGCGTGCTGCCGCAGGCCTATGCGGCCGAGCTCGACCTCGACGCCATCGACGTGCCGCCGGTGTTCTCGTGGCTGGCGAAGACCGGCAATGTCGCGCCGGCCGAGATGATGCGCACCTTCAACTGCGGCATCGGCATGGTGCTGGTGGTGGCCGCCGGGCAGGCCGCGCAGGTGGCGGCGGTGCTGACCAAGGCGGGCGAGACGGTGACCACGCTCGGCCGTATCGTGCCGCGCCGCGACGTCGGCGTCATCTACAACGGCGAGATCGGGTTGTGAGCATGATGAGAAAGCGCGTCGTCGTCCTGATTTCCGGCCGCGGCACCAACATGGCGGCGCTGGCCGAGGCCGTGGGCGATCCCGCCTATCCGGCCAGCATCGTCGCCGTCATCTCCGACAAGGTCGAAGCCAAGGGGCTGAACGCGGCCGCCGCACTCGGCATCGAGGCGAAGGCCATCACCCGCGCCGACTACCCGACCAAGGAGGCGCTCGACGCCGCGCTCGACGAGGAGCTGACGCTGCTGCGGGCCGACATCGTCTGCCTTGCCGGCTACATGCGGCTCCTCTCCCCAGCCTTCACGCAGAAATGGGCGGGCAAGCTCATCAACATCCATCCCTCGCTGCTGCCGCTGTTTCCGGGGCTCGACACGCACCGGCGGGCGCTCGACGCCGGCATGCGGATTCACGGCTGCACCGTGCATTTCGTCACCGCCGAGATGGATGCCGGCCCGATCATCGCGCAGGCGGCGGTGCCGGTGCTGCCCGGCGACGACGAGGACGCGCTCGCCCGCCGCGTGCTGTCGGCCGAGCACAAGCTCTATCCGCTGGCGCTGCGGCTGGTGGCGGAAGGCCGCGCGCGGATGGAAGACGGCCGCACCGTGCTTTCCGGCGTCCATGCCGCCGGCGCGCTGTTGTCGCCGGGACCGGCGGGCGAGGACGTCGACATCGAGAGCCTTGCCCGCATGACGCCCTGAGGGCGCGCGATGGCAAGGACGCTCCTTCTCCTGCGCCACGCAAAATCGAGCTGGGACGATCCGGCGCTTGCCGATTTCGACCGGCCGCTGGCGCAGCGCGGGCGCGAGGCGGCGCCGCGCATGGGCCGCGAGCTGGCGCGGCGCGGCTGGCTGCCGGACCTCGCGCTGGTCTCGCCGTCGCTGCGCACCCGGCAAACCTGGGCGCTCGTCGCGCCCGAACTGCCGCGCGCCGTTCCGGTCGCGTTCGAGGACGCCATCTACGAAGCGCCGGCCGAGCGCATTCTGGCGGCGATCCGGGCCGTGCCCGACGCCGTCGCCGCGCTTCTCGTCGTCGGGCACAATCCGGGCTTCGAGGATCTCGCGGCGATGCTTGCCGGCAAGGACAGCGACGCGGAAGCGCTCGCGCGCATGCGAAGGAAATTCCCGACGGCGGCGCTCGCCCGTCTTTCCGTCGAAGGCGGCTGGGCCGGTCTCGGGCCGGGCGGCGCAACGGTGACGGACTTCCTGACGCCCCGCGCCCTGATGCCCCGCGACGGTGACGGGCGATGAACTATCGCCACGCCTTCCACGCGGGAAACTTCGCCGACGTGCTCAAGCACGCGGTGCTGGCGCGCATCGTCGAGTATCTGAAGCGCAAGCCGGGCGCCTTCCGCGTCATCGACACCCATGCCGGCATCGGGCTCTACGACCTCACCGGCGACGAGGCGCAGCGGACCGGCGAATGGCGCGGCGGCATCGGCAGGCTGCTCGACGCCGCCCTGCCGGAGCCAGCGGCGGGCCTGCTCGCGCCCTATCTCGATGTCGTGCGCGCGCTCAACCCCGACGGCGGCGTGCGCCACTATCCCGGCTCGCCGCTGCTGACGCGCCGGCTCTTGCGCGAGAGCGACCGGCTGACGGCCATCGAGCTCCACCCCGAGGACAGCCTCGCGCTCAAGGCGCGCTTCGCCGGCGACTGGCAGGTGCGCGTCATCGCGCTCGACGGCTGGCTGGCGCTTGGCGCGCATGTGCCGCCCAAGGAGAAGCGCGGCCTCGTGCTGGTCGATCCGCCGTTCGAGAAGGAAGGCGACTTCGACCGGCTGGCGAGCGGCCTCGCCACCGCACACCGGCGCTGGCCCGGCGGCACCTATGCCCTGTGGTATCCGATCAAGGACCGGGCCGCGGTCGAGCGCTTCCGCGAGACGCTCGGGGCGAGCGGCATCGCCAGAATCGTCGACATCACGCTCGAGCTTCGCCCGCCCTCGCCCGAGCCCAGGCTCGACGGCTGCGGCATGGTCGTGGTCAACCCGCCCTTCGTACTCGAGGAGGAGATGGCGGCCATCCTGCCCGTGCTGCGCGACCTGCTCGGGGAACGGGGCGCACGCGCGCAGACTGAGTGGCTGGCACGGGAATGAGTTTGCGGCGGGGCGCTTGACCGCACCCCGCGCTTTCATCAGACTGCCGCCGCGTCTCGTTGCGCGCGATTCATCCTTGTGCCGGAGAAGATCCATGACCCGCCTCGCCCGACTGCTGCTTGCCTCGATGCTTGCGCTTGCCGGCAGCGGCGTCGCCGCGCAGGCCGCCGATCCGGTCGCAATCGCCGTCGACACGCCCGGCATCTGCGGCAAGGACGCGGTCCTGAACCGCATCGCCAGCCGCTTCCGCCATCAGGTGCTCAACGTGCCGAACCTGCCCAATGTCGGCATTTCCGACTTCTACCGCATCAGCGAAAGCAAGTATCAGCCGCGGATTCCCGGCGAGCGGCCGATCGAGCGGCGCTATTGCCATGCCAAGGCCGACCTGACGGACGGCCGCACGCACGACGTGTGGTACGTGATCGAGCGCCCGGCGGGCTTCGCCGGCATCGGCAGCAATGTCGAGTTCTGCGTGTCGGGCTTCGACCGCTGGAAGGTCTATGACGGCCGCTGCCGGGTGCTGCGCCCCGCCCTGTGGTGATGCGCCGCGCGGTCCTGCCGCTTCTTCTGGCATCCCTGCTCATGGCCTGCGCGCCGTCCGCCTCCGGCGACAGCGGCACATTGCCGCGCGGCGAGGGCTTCGATTTCTTCGTGCTCGCGCTGACATGGTCGCCGAGCTACTGCGAGATCGAGGGCGACGACGCCAACCGCCAGCAATGCGCCGAGGGGCGCGAGCTCGGCTTCGTCGTGCATGGCCTGTGGCCGCAGTTCGAGAGCGGCTGGCCGGAATTCTGCGCCCGCCGGGGCGCGGATCGCGTGCCGCGCGAGCTGGCGCGGCGTTATCTCGACATCATGCCCTCGGTCGGCCTGATGGGCCATCAATGGCGCAAGCACGGCGCCTGCGCCGGCGTCAGCCAGGAGGACTATTTCAGGCTCGTGCGCGCCGCGCGCGAGCGCATAGCGATCCCCGGGACCTACGAGAACCCGGCGGCCGACGCCCGCGTCTCGCCGGCTGCGGTCGAGGCCGCGTTCCTCGCCGCCAATCCCGGCATGAAGGCCGACGGCATCGCCGTCGCCTGCGGCGGGCGCCACCTGTCTGAAGTGCGCATCTGCCTGACGAAGGACATGGAATTCCGCTCGTGCCCCGAGGTCGACGCCCGCGCCTGCCGGCTGCCGCAGGCGGCGATGCCGGCGCCCGACTGAACCGTTCCCCAACCGCTCCGCAAAGGAACCCGCCATGGCCGTCATCCTCTACGCGCCCGCCTCGCCCTACAGCGCCAAGGTGCGCATGGCGGCCGCCCGGTGCGGCCTTGCCATCGAATCGCGGATCGTCAGCACGACCGACCAGCCGGCCGAGCTCGTCGCCGCCAACCCGCTCGGCAAGATCCCGGTGCTCGTCACCGACGAGGGGGAAGGCATCTTCGACAGCCGGGTCATCACCCAGCATCTCAACCGGCTGTCCGGCGGCGCGCTGTTTCCGCGCAAGGCGGACAGGCGGCTTCAGGTCGAGAAGCTGGAAGCGCTCGCCGACGGCATCTGCGACTGTCTGCTCGTCCTTGTCTACGAGCGGCGGATGCGGCCGGCGGAAAAGGTCCACCAGCCCTGGCTCGACAGGCAATGGGAAAAGGCGATGCGCGCGCTCGACACGCTCGAGGCCGGCCCGCCCCGGCTGGGGAAGAAGGCCGACGGCGGCACCATCGCGCTGCGCGCGACGCTCGGCTATCTGGCGCTGCGCTTCGAGGGGAAGTGGGAGCGCGGCCGCCCCATGCTCAGACGCTGGGCGAGGCGCTTCGACGAGCGCTTTCCAGAGCTTGCGGCCCTGACGCCGACCCTCTGAAAGGCGGACGACAAAAAGGCCCGGATCGCTCCGGGCCTTTTTGCATGCGCTTGCCGTCGGGTCAGAACTTGATACCCAGACCGACGGTCACGCGATGGTTGCTGGAGTCGACGCTGGTCGGAGCGGTCAGGTTGAAGTTCTCCGAGCCGTAATCGCTGTAGCGGTACTCCGCGCGGGCGAAGACGTCGTCCGTCAGCTTCACGTCGGTGCCGGCACCGACCGTGTAGCCCACCATCATGTTGGTGTCGCGCGCGCCGAGGCCATCGGTCACGCGAAGACGCTCGGCGGCGACACCGGCGGTGCCGTACACAAGGACGTCGTCGTTGATGGCATAGCCGAGACGGCCGCGCAGCGAGCCGTCGAGGCGCGAACGGGCGGTCTCACCGGCATTCGAGCCGTCGACGCCGCTGTAGTTCACGTCGGCCTCGGCACCGTAGACGAACTGGCCGTTCTGGGCGTTGAAGCCGCCGAAGGCGCCGCCGAGCCAGCCGCTGGTGCCGATGTCGTTGGTGATGCCGCCGACGGAGGTTTCCGCGCTGCCGCTGAAGCCGTAGCCGAGATGCACACCGGCATACGGACCGGCCCACGAGCTGACCGGCGCGGATTCGATGATCGGCGCAGGTGCCGGGGGCTCCTGATAGACGACGTCGGCCGCGAAGGCCGGGGCGGAAAGACCCATCACGGCAGCGGCCGACAGGGCGAATCTCTTGGTGGTGTTCATTGTTGTTACTCCTTTGCCGCAAGGAAGCAGATTACTCGCTTCCCCCTTGTCATGACGCCCCGCCGCGATGGGAGGTGAAACGGCTGGCCGCGTCTGCGGTTCCCTATGTGCGGGCGGAATGCGGCCGAACCGCACCCGAAAAGGGGTGATTCCCCGGCTGGAATGAGGCAGAACCTTGACGTTGCGATTCCGCAACACCTGCCATGGCCGCGGATTTCCGCCGCGGGGCGGCCGCTCTTGGTCGCGGCGGCGACAGGGCCTATATCGGGGCAAGCCGGCTCGCGAATCCCGCCTTCCCCGCCGCGGGACGGCGGCGCGCCCGGCGCAAACGGGGTGACCCATGACAAGCAGGCAGACAGTCGCCCTCGTCACCGGCGGGGCCCGGCGCATCGGAAAGGCGATCGTGCGCGACCTTGCGGCCAACGGCTTCGCGGTGGCCATCCACTACCATGGCGCGCATGACGAGGCCGACGCGCTCGCCGCCGAGGTCGAGGCGGACGGCGGCCGCGCAGCGCTGGTCGAGGCCGACCTGACCGACATGGAGGCGGCAGCGCAGGTGATGCCGCAGGCGGCCGCGGCACTCGGCCCGGTGCAGCTCCTCGTCAACAACGCATCGGTGTTCGAGGAGGACACGGCCGAGGATTTCGCGTGGGAAACGTGGGACCGCCACTTCGCGCTGCATCTCAAGGCTCCGGCGCTGCTTGCGCGGCAGATGGCGGCGGCGCTGCCCGCGGACGCCGACGGCCTCGTCGTCAACATGATCGACCAGCGCGTCTGGCGGCCGACGCCGAAGTTCTTCTCCTACACGCTGTCGAAATCGGCGCTGTGGACGGCGACCCGCACCATGGCGCAGACCTATGCCCCGCGCCTGCGCGTCAACGCCATCGGCCCCGGCCCGACGCTCCGCAACGACCGCCAGCAGGCGGGAGACTTCGCGCGGCAGGTGGACGGCCTGCTCCTGAAACGGGGGCCGGAGCTTGCCGAGTTCGGCGCGACGATCCGCTATCTGTGGCAGGCGCGCTCCGTGACCGGCCAGATGATCGCTCTCGACGGCGGCCAGCACCTCGCCTGGAAGACGCCGGACATCTACGGGATCGCGGAATGACGCAGCGCGACCGCCCGGACGAGCTCGAGGAGGCGCTGCGCAAGGCCCGCGCGGCCGGCGCGGGCGACGACGTCATGCCGGAGGAAGCGCCCCCGGCGGACGAGGGCGACGGCGACGTTCCCTCCGCGTCCGCCCAGCCCGTCATCGAGTGGGACGGGGTGAAGGGCGAGGCCGACGACAAGGTCGGCATCGAGGTTATCCAGCGTCTGGCGAAACGCCTTCCGGCCGCACCGGGCGTCTACCGCATGATGAACCAGGCCGGCGACGTGCTCTATGTCGGCAAGGCGCGCAGCCTCAAGAAGCGCGTCGGCGACTACGCGCAGGGGCGTTTCCACACCAACCGCATCGCCCGCATGGTGCGCGACACGGCGGCGATGGAGTTCGTCGTCACCCGCACGGAGACGGAGGCGCTGCTGCTGGAGGCGAACCTCATCAAGAGGTTCAAGCCGCACTTCAACGTGCTGATGCGCGACGACAAGTCGCTGCCCTACATCGTCATCACCGGCGACCACCCCGCGCCGGGCATCTACAAGCATCGCGGCGCGCGCTCGCGCAAGGGCGACTATTTCGGCCCCTTCGCCTCGGCAGGCGCGGTCGACCGCACCATCAACGCGCTGCAGCGCGCCTTCCTGCTGCGCTCCTGCACCGATTCCTTCTATGCCAACCGCACGCGGCCGTGCCTGCTCTACCAGATCAAGCGCTGCTCGGCGCCCTGCACCGGCGAGATCGGCCTCGACGACTACGCCGAGCTGGTCCGGGAGGCGAAGGCGTTCCTGTCCGGCCGGTCGAGCCGCGTGACGGAGGAGATCGCGCAGGCGATGCGGGAAGCCTCCGACGCGCTCGATTTCGAGCGGGCCGCGATCTACCGCGACCGCCTCTCCGCCCTGTCGCACATCCAGGCCCATCAGGGGATCAACCCGCAATCCTTCGAGGAGGCCGACATCTTCGCCATCCATCAGGAGGGCGGGCAGAACTGCATCGAGGTGTTCTTCTTCCGCACCGGGCTCAACTGGGGCAACCGCGCCTATTTCCCCAAGGCCGACCCGGCGCTGGAGCCAGCCGAGGTGCTGGGCGCCTTCCTCGCCCAGTTCTACGACGACAAGCCCTGCCCGCGCATGGTGCTCCTGTCGCATCCGGTGGAGGATCAGGAACTGCTTCAGGAGGCGCTCAGCACGCGCGCGGGCTACAGGGTCTCGGTGTCGGTGCCGCAGCGCGGCGAGAAGAAGAAGCTGGTCGAGCATGCCCTGCAGAACGCCCGCGAGGCGCTGGGCCGGCGGCTGGCCGAGACCTCGTCGCAGGCGCGGCTTCTCGCGGGGCTCGCCGACACCTTCGCCCTCGACCGGCCGCCGCGGCGCATCGAGGTCTACGACAACTCGCACATCATGGGCACCAACGCGGTCGGCGCGATGATCGTCGCCGGGCCGGAAGGCTTCGTGAAGAACCAGTACCGCAAGTTCAACATCCGCTCGACCGACATCACGCCCGGCGACGACTTCGGCATGATGCGCGAGGTGATGCAGCGGCGGTTCTCGCGGCTCGTCAGGGAACACGCGGCGCCGGACGCGCCCGTAGATACGAACGGCGCGGACATGGAGGCGGACGACGACGCCTTCCCCGCCTGGCCGGACCTGATCCTGATCGACGGCGGCCAGGGCCAGATGTCGTCGGTGCGGGCGATCCTCGACGAGTTCGGCATCGCCGACCGCGTCACCGCGATCGGCGTCGCCAAGGGCGTCGACCGCGACGCCGGGCGCGAGCGCTTCTTCGTCAGCGGCCGCGAGCCGTTCAGCCTGCCGGTGCGCGATCCGGTCCTCTACTTCGTCCAGCGCCTGCGCGACGAGGCCCACCGCTTCGCCATCGGCTCGCACCGCGCGCGCCGCGCCAGGGAGCTGGTCAGGAACCCGCTCGACGAGATCGCGGGAATCGGCCCGACGCGGAAGCGCGCCCTCCTGCACCATTTCGGCACGGCCAAGGCCGTGAGCCGTGCCGCGGTCGAGGACCTGATGAAGGTCGACGGCATTTCCGAGCGGGTGGCGCGGCTGATCTATGGCCATTTCCATGAAAACGGCTGAGCCAGATGCCGCACCGGCCGCCCGTCCCGCCTTTCGAGGTTGACCCGCAGCGATGCAATCTAGTTACTAGCCGCAGGAACGACAGGGAAGCCATGTCCAAGCGCGCCTTCAATCTGCCGAACATGCTGACCTACGCACGCATCCTCGCCGTGCCGCTGATCGTGCTGTGCTTCTACCTCGAAGGCCGGATACGCCCGACCGACTGGTGGCGCTGGGCCGCGGTCAGCATCTTCATCGCGGCAAGCATCACCGACTATCTCGACGGCTATATCGCCCGCATCTGGAAGCAGACGTCGAATATCGGCAAGATGCTCGACCCGATCGCCGACAAGCTTCTCGTCTCGGCGGCGCTGCTGCTTCTGGCCTACGACCGCACCATCGACAAATGGTCGCTGTGGGCCGCGATCATCATCCTGTGCCGCGAGATCCTCGTGTCGGGCCTGCGCGAATACCTTGCCGCGCTGAAGGTCTCCGTGCCGGTGACGCAGCTTGCGAAGTGGAAGACGACGATCCAGCTCGTCGCGGTCGGTTTCCTGCTCGCCGGACCCGCCGGCGACAAGGTGCTGCCCTATACGACCGAGATCGGCCTGTCGCTGCTGTGGGTGTCGGCGATCGTCACGCTCTATACCGGCTACGACTATTTCCGCGCGGGACTGAAGCACATCATCGAAGAATAGCGAGGCCGCCGTGAGACTGAAATACTTCGCCTGGGTGCGCGAGCGCATCGGCACCGCCGAGGAGGAGATCGAGCTTCCCGAAAGCGTCGTCTCCGTCCGCGATCTTCTGCAATGGCTGGCGGCGCGGGGCGACGGCTATGCCGAAGCCCTGAAATATCCGGACGCGATCCGCGTCGCCATCGATCAGGAGCACGTCCAGCACGGCGAGCCCGTCGCCGGCGCGCGGGAAATCGCCCTGTTCCCGCCGATGACCGGGGGTTGACGCCATGACGACCGTCACGCCCGATATCCGCATCCAGCGCGAGGACTTCGACGCCGCGGCCGAGACCCGGCGGCTCACGGCCGGACGGCAGGACATCGGCGCAATCGTGACGTTCTGCGGCCTGTGCCGCAATGAGGGCGGGCGGCTCGCGGCGCTGGAGCTCGAGCACTATCCCGGCATGGCGGAAGCCGAGATCGGGCGCATCGCCGCCGAGGCGGTCGCGCGCTGGCCGGTTACGGACCTCACCGTCGTCCATCGCTACGGGCGCATCGCCGCCGGCGACAACATCGTGCTCGTCGCCGCCGCCTCCTCGCACCGGCAGGCCGCCTTCGAGGCGGCGTCGTTCCTGATGGATTTCCTCAAGACCCGGGCGCCGTTCTGGAAGCGCGAGCATCTGGCCGACGGCACGGTCGGAGACTGGGTCGAGGCGGCCGCGGAAGACGATGCGGCGCAAGCGCGCTGGCGCTGATTTACACAGAATTAAGCATCGGAAATATTTGCCACCCTGAATTGCAAATCATTAGAGTATTTGCAACGCCATCCGGCTAATTTACGCAGCGGAACGGGTGGCGATCTCAATCATGCTTCAGTTCTTTGCATCCTTGGCCGAGGGAGGAGCGAGCAGCCTATGGTTGCCCGCGGCCGGGCTGCTCTCCGCCATGGCGGCGGGGGCGGCGGTGCATTTCCGCATGCTCTATCGCCGCAGCGAGGAAGAGCAGAAGAACCAGCGCGACCTGGTCGAGAACCTTCACGAAGGCGTCTATCGCTCCTCGCTCGACGGGCGGCAGTTGAGCGCCAACCGGGCGCTGGTGCGCCTCAACGGCTACGAGAGCGAGGCGGAAATGCTCGCCTCGGTCGGCGACATCGCCAAGGAATGGTATGTCGTTCCCTCACGCCGCACGGAATTCCGCCGGCTTCTCAGCCGCGACGGCGTCGTCCGGGACTTCGTTTCCGAGGTCCATCGCCACAAGACGCGCGAGCGCATCTGGGTCAGCGAATCCGCGCGCCTCGTCCGCGACCGCAAGACCGGCAAGCCGCTGTTCTACGAAGGCTCGGTGCGCGAGATCACCGAGACCGTGACGCGGCTGCAGGCGGAAGAACGCCTGAGCAAGCTGTCGAGCCAGATTCCCGGCGGGCTGATCCAGTTCGTTCGCCACACCGACGGCTCCTACACCGTGCCGTACATGAGCAGCGGCTTCCGCGCGCTCTACGGCCTGAGCGAGGACGAGGACTTCCTGTCGCCGCAGGAGATCACGGCGATGGTCCACCCCGACGACCGGCAGGCGTTCCTCGACAATGCCCGCTCCGGCCACAGGCCGGACGCCTCCTGGGACCAGGAGTACCGCGTCACGCTGCGCGACGGCACGACCCGGTGGCTGCAGATCAACGCGAAGCCCGAGGTCATCGACAGCGGCGTGATGTGGCACGGCTACATCAGCGACATCACCGCTCGCAAGACGACCGAGACCGAGATCGAGAAGCTCGCCTTCTTCGATCCGCTGACCGGCCTGCCCAACCGGCGCATGTTCATGGACCGCATGGTCCGGGCGGTCGCCCGCTGCCGCGAGCGCGAGACGAGCGGCGCCGTGCTCTTCATCGACCTCGACAACTTCAAGGCGCTGAACGACACGCGCGGCCACGACGTGGGCGACACCTTCCTCATCCAGGTGGCCGAGAGGCTGAAGGGCTGCGTGGGCCCCGCCGACACGGTGGCCCGCATCGGCGGCGACGAGTTCGTCATCGTGCTTGAGGATGCCGGGCGCGACGGCGCGACGGCGACCCGCACGGCGATCTTCGCCGGCAACAAAGTGCTGTCGGCGCTGCGCGAGGATTTTCGCATCGGCCGGTGCAGCCACCGCTCCTCGGCGAGCCTCGGCATCGTGGTGTTCGACAAGGACAACGCCAGCACCGACGAGATCCTCAAGCGCGCCGACATCGCCATGTACCGGGTCAAGACGGCGGGCCGCAACGGCATGGCGCTCTACGACCATCACTCGATGGGCGCCGAGTCCGAGCGCTACCAGCTGCTGGACGATCTCCAGCGGGCGCTCGCCGACGACACGCTGGAGCTGCACTTCCAGCCGCAGATGGACGAGAACCGGCGCGTGGTCGGCGCCGAGGCGCTGTGCCGCTGGCCCCATCCGAAGCTCGGCATGCTGCTGCCCGACCGCTTCGTGCCGCTGACCGAGCAGTTCGGGCTGATCCGCGAGTTCGGCATCGTCGTGCTGGCCAAGGGCGTGGCCGAGCTGGCGCGCTGGCGCTCCAACCCGGCGACGGACAGGCTCAAGCTGTCGGTCAACATCAACGTGCAGTCGCTCGCCTGCGACGATTTCGTGTCCAACCTCGCAGCGCTCATCGAGAGCCACGGCGTCGATCCGCGCCTGCTGACACTGGAGATGACCGAAAGCATCATGGCCAAGGACCGCAAGGTCATCGGCCGGCGCATGCTGGCGCTGAAGCGGCTGGGCGTGCGCCTGTCGCTCGACGATTTCGGCGCGGGCTTCTCCTCGCTCGCCTATCTCAAGCGGCTGCCCTTCGACGAGCTCAAGATCGACGGCGGCTTCGTCGCCGACATCGAGCGCAGCGAAAGCGACCGCCAGCTCGTCAAGTCGATCCTCGGCACGGCGCGCACGCTGAAGCTGACGGCCGTGGCCGAGCATGTCGAGACCATGGCGCAGGAATCGTTCCTGCGCGCCTTCGGCTGCGACTTCTTCCAGGGCTATCTCTATAGCCCCGCCTTGCCCGCCGACGACTTCGTCGCCTTCGTCGAGGCCCATCGCGGCGACCGGCCCGAAGGCCGCAGGAGCGCATGAAAAAGCCGCAGCTTGCGCCGCGGCCCTTTCTCGAATTCCGTTGCTCCGCGGGCACTCCCGCGAAGGAAGGTCAGCCGACGATCTCGGTGTCGGAGAACCAGTACTTGATCTCCTGCGCGGCCGTTTCCGGCGCGTCGGAGCCGTGGACCGAGTTCTCGCCGATCGACAGCGCGTGCACCTTGCGGATGGTGCCCTCGGCGGCCTGCGCCGGGTTGGTCGCGCCCATCACCTCGCGGTTCCGGGCGATGGCGTTCTCGCCCTCGAGGACCTGGACCACTGTCGGGCCGGAGGACATGAACTCGACCAGCTCGCCGAAGAACGGGCGATCCTTGTGAACGGCGTAGAAGCCCTCGGCCTCGCGGCGGCTCATCCATACCCGGCGGGAGGCGACGACGCGCAGGCCGGCGTCCTCCAGCATCTTGGTGATCGCGCCGGTCAGGTTGCGGCGGGTCGCGTCGGGCTTGATCATCGAAAAAGTGCGTTCGATCGCCATTGCTCGTCCTTCTTGATTGTCGGAAAGGGCCTGATTGCCCGAAAGGGAAAGTGGCGGGTCTATACAAGCCCGCCGGAACAATGTGAAGAGGCAGGCGGCGCCGGCGCGGCCCGCCCGCACATTCGCGCCGCAGGAAACGGAAAGACTTGGGGAGCGCACCCATGCGCAGGCACTTCCAGATGTTCGCGGCCTACAACCGCTGGGCCAACATGCTCGTCTACGACGCGGCGGCGGCGCTCACGCCCGAGGAGCTCGCCCGCGACACCGGCGCCTTCTTCGGGCCGCTGATCGGCACGCTCAACCATATCCTCGTCGCCGACCGCATCTGGATGAGGCGCTTCACCGGCGAGGGCACCGCGCCGGCCGCGCTCGACACGATCCTGTTCGCCGCCCTGCCCGCGCTGCGCGCGGCGCGGGAAGCGGAGGACGCCCGCATCGTCGAGTGGATCGACTCGCTGCCGGACAAAGCCTTCGCCGGCCGCTTCACCTATCTGACGGCGACCGACATGCGCACGATCAGCCAGCGGCTCGCGCCGGCGCTGGCCCACTTCTTCAACCACCAGACGCATCATCGCGGCCAGGCGCATGCGACGCTGACGGCGCTCGGCAAGCCGTCGCTCAGGCTCGACATGATCCATTTCCAGCGGACGGAGGAAGGCCGGCCCTTCGCCTAGACCGCGCCGAGGGCTACGGACAAATCCGACATTTTCATCAAATACTTGCCTGTCTTTTTAGAAGCTTCCAACCAGTCGGCGCGACGGCGGGAAACCATTGTTCCGGCCGCCGCGTAATAGGTCTGCGACCGTCCGCGAGCCGGTCGCCCCGGAAGCGAACTCAAGGGAGATGGTCATGGCAAGACAGCTTTCCATCCTGAGCAGGATACTGGCCGGTGGCGTGCTGGCACTGGCTCTGCATGGCCCGGCGCAGGCGCTCGACGTCGGCGCGGGCGTCGGCATCGGCGATGTCGGCGTGGGTGTCGGCGTCGGAACGAGCGACGGCATCGATGCCGGCCTGGGCGCCAGCGTCGGCAGCATCGGCGCCGGTGCGGGCGCGAGCGTCGGCAACGACGGCATCGGCGCCGGAGCCGGCCTCGGCGTCGGCAGCAGCGTCGGTGCCGGTCTCGGGCTCGGTATCGGCGACGACGGCGTCAATGCGGGCCTCGGGCTCGGCGTCGGCAGCATCGGCGCGGGTGCCGGCATCGGCATCGGCATCGGCGGCGGGACCGGCAACGGCTCCGGCGGCAACGGCAACGGCAATGGCGGGGCGAACCCGATCTCCCCTGCCGCGCTCAACGGGATGAGCGGCGCGCAGATCGCCCAGATGCGCCGGCGCTGCATCGAGATCATGGCCAACGCATACGTCTACGACCGCGATCTCGTTTCGCTGTGCCGCGTGGTGCAGCAGGCTTCCCGCTGACGGCTTCGGGGCGGCCCTGCCCTTGGGCCGCCCTTTCCGCTTGCGCTCGCCGCGCCCTTCAGTCCATAGAGCGCGGCCATGCTCATCATCGACGACATATCGCTGCGCATCGCCGGCCGCCTCCTCCTCGACCATGCCTCGCTGACCCTGCCTGCGGGGTCGAAGGCCGGCCTCGTCGGGCGCAACGGCACCGGCAAGACGACGCTGTTCAAGGCCATCACCGGCGAGCTCGCGACCGAGACCGGCTCGATCAGCCTGCCCAAGGGCACGCGCATCGGCCAGGTGGCGCAGGAAGCGCCCGGCACCGAGGAGCCGCTGATCGAGATCGTGCTCAAGGCCGACGCCGAGCGGCTTGCGCTGATGTCGGAGGCCGAGACCGCGACGGACCCGCACCGCATCGCCGAGATCCAGATGCGGCTCGCCGACATCGACGCCCATTCGGCGGAAGCGCGGGCCGCGACCATCCTCGCCGGCCTCGGCTTCGACACGGAGGCGCAGAAGCGGCCGGCCTCGTCCTTCTCCGGCGGCTGGCGCATGCGCGTCGCGCTGGCCTCGGTGCTGTTTGCGCAGCCCGACCTGCTGCTTCTCGACGAGCCGACCAACTATCTCGACCTCGAAGGCACGCTGTGGCTCGAAAGCTACGTCGCGCGCTATCCGCACACGGTGCTGCTCATCAGCCACGACCGCGACCTTCTTAACCGCGCCGTCAGCTCCATCGTCCATCTCGACCAGATGAAGCTGACCTTCTGGCGCGGCGGCTACGACCAGTTCGAGCGCCAGCGTAGCGAGCAGCTCGAGCATCAGGAAAAGGCGCGCGTGAAGCAGGAAGCGCAGAGGAAGCACATGGAGAGCTTCGTCGAACGCTTCCGTGCCAAGGCGTCGAAGGCGAGGCAGGCGCAGTCGCGCCTGAAGGCGCTGGAGAAGCTGAAGCCGATCGCCGCCGTCATCGAGGACGGCGTGCGGCCGTTCTCCTTCCCCGAGCCGGCGAAGACGGTCGCCTCGCCGATCATCACCATGCAGGCGGGCGCGGTCGGCTACCAGCCGGGCAAGCCGGTTCTCAGGGGGCTGACGCTCCGGATCGACGAGGACGACCGCATCGCGCTGCTGGGCGCCAACGGCAACGGCAAGTCCACCTTCGCCAAGTTGATCGCCGGCCGGCTGTCGCTGGAAAGCGGCGGCATCACCGTGGCCCCGGGCCTGAAGGTATCGATGTTCGCGCAGCACCAGCTCGACGATCTGAGGCCCGAGGAGTCCGCCATCGAGCATGTGCGCCGGCTGATGCCGGAGGCCCCGGAGGCCAAGGTGCGCGCCCGCGTCGCCCGCATGGGGCTGTCGACGGAGAAGATGGCGACCAAGGCCAGGGACCTGTCCGGCGGCGAGAAGGCGCGGCTCCTGATGGGGCTCGCCACCTTCGACGGGCCGAACCTGTTCATCCTCGACGAGCCGACCAACCATCTCGACATCGACAGCCGCGAGGCGCTGATGATGGCGCTGAACGACTTTCCCGGCGCGGTCATCCTCATCAGCCACGACCGGCACCTGATCGAGGCCACCGCCGACCGGCTGTGGCTGGTCAAGGACGGCACGGTCGCGCCCTATGACGGCGACATGGCCGACTATCGCCAGCTCGTCACCGGCGGCGCCTCCGAGCGGCGCGAAAGGCGCGAGGCGGACAAGGCCTCGAAGGCCGACAAGAGACGCGAGGCGGCGGCGCGGCGCGCCGCGCTGGAGCCGGTGGCCAAGGAGATCAGGGCCACCGAAGGGCTGATCGAGCGCACGCGCAAGCGCATCGACGCCATCGAGGACCAGCTTGCCGACCCGGCGCTCTACGAAAGGGAGCCCGCGACCGCGACGAGGCTTGCCAAGGAGCGCTCGGACCTTTCCAATGCGCTCGCCCGCCACGAGGACAAGTGGCTGGAGCTTTCCGCGCAATACGAGGAGGGGATGGCCGAATGACGATCCGGATCGACAGGGACGGCGAAACGACAATCGTCACCATCGACAGGCGGGAAGCCCGCAACGCCGTCGACCCCACGACCGCGGAGGCGCTTTTCCGCGCCTTCGTCGATTTCGACCGCGACGACGGCGCCAAGGTCGCGGTGCTGACCGGCGCGGGCGGGGCGTTCTCGGCCGGCTTCGACCTCAAGCACGCGGCCAGCGCCATCGGCCCGGAATGGTTCGCCGAGCACGATCTCGACGCTTCCTTCGACGGCCGTGACGACCGGCCGCGCAAGGGGCCGATGGGGCCGACGCGGCTGACGCTGTCGAAGCCGGTGATCGCGGCGATTTCCGGCCCGGCGGTGGCCGGCGGCATGGAGCTGGCGCTGTGGTGCGACATGAGGGTGATGGAGCGCACCGCCTATATGGGCGTCTATTGCCGCCGCTTCGGCGTGCCGCTGATCGACGGCGGCACGGTGCGCCTGCCGCGCATCGTCGGCCATGGCCGGGCGATGGACCTGATCCTGACCGGCCGTCAGATCGAGGCGGAGGAATGCCACGAATGGGGCCTCGCCAACCGCCTGTGCGGCGAGGGCAAGGCGCTGGAGACGGCGCTGGAGCTTGCGCGCGACCTCGCCCGCTTCCCGCAGGGCTGCATGCGCGCCGACCGCATCTCGGCGATCCGACAATGGTCGCTCGGCCCCGAGGCCGCGCTCGCCAACGAATGGAGGAGCGCGGAAGCGTTCCGCAAGGAAGGACAGGCGGGCGCCGCCCGCTTCGCCTCCGGCAAGGGCCGCGGCGGCGACTTCGGCGCGTTCTGAGAGAAACGGACTAAGCCCGTCCCGGTGTCCTTCTCCGGGTATCCGTTTCGCCACCTGGTCATCCGGGATGCTTGCTGCGCGGCCCGGATGACGGCCGCGCTCGTTTCGCTCGATGATCGCCGGCCTTGACCGGCTGCGGGCGGCCGTTCCTCAGCCCCTGCCCCACCTGTGCTCCGGCGGCTTCGAGTTCGGGTTCTCGCGGCGCTTGCGGAAGGTCATGAGCAGGCCGATGAAGCCGATGCCCATCATGCCGTAGCCCAGAGGCGGCACGGATTCGTCGACGTCCCGGGTGCCGCCGATCAGCACGAGATCGACCGTGGCGACGTCGATCTCGACGTCGCCGGGACCGAAGGTGAAGGTGTAGGGCGCCTCGCCCGGATGGTAGAGCGGGGCGACGTCCAGCAGGTAGATGCGGCCGGGAAGCTGCGGGCTGACGATGCGCGGCTCGCCGCCGTCGAGCGTGAAATAGTGCACGATCTCCGTGCGGCCGCTCGAGGAGACCGTCAGGGTCATGAACGCCGATCGGTCCGTGTTCCGGACAGGCTGCGGCGTCGACACCTCGGCCTTGACGAGAACCTGCGTCTGGTCGGTCGGCAGCAGGATCTCGACCGGCTGGAAGCCGGATACGCGGTCGTAGGCGCGCCAGCGGCCGATCTCGAAGCCCTTGCCGCCGCCCGCCCACGGATAGACGAGGCCGAGCAGGATGCCGAGGCCGAGGACGGCGAGGAAGACCAGCCGCAGGAACCAGCGCAGCAGCGTCCTCATGCCTTCTTCTCCCAGCGCCGCTCCGGCGTCTGCTGCCAGTAGGTTGCGCTGTGGCCGGCGGCCTTCACCGCCTTCCAGTGCTGCCGCGCCTGCGCGACCTGCGCCTCGTCGTGGCCGTCGAACATGAAGACGGCCCGCTCATAGGAAGAGAGGTCGGGCGAGGCGGCGCCATCGACGAGGAAGCGGATGCGCGCGCCGTTCGGGTTTCCCTCGCCGCAGGTGAGCAGCACCGGCTGGTGCTGCGGGTGCTGGTCGTGCTCGGTGCCGTGGGCGAGGAAGGAATCCTCGCGATACGTCCACAGGTGCTGGTCGAGCACGTCGCGCCGCTCCTCGCCGCCCACCTGCACCACGGCGCGCCAGCCGCGCTCGATGCTCTTCTCCAGAAGCGGCGGCAGCGCCTCTTCCAGCGTCGATTCGGTCAGGTGGTAGAACAGCGCCTCGGCCATGGCCGTCCCCGCATCAGCCCTTCCGCATCAGCCTTCGTAATGGTCGCGCACCAGCCTGTCGAGCAGCCGCACCCCGAAGCCCGAGCCCCACGACTGGTTGATCTCGGACGACGGCGAGCCCATGGCCGTGCCGGCGATGTCGAGATGCGCCCAGGGCGTGTCCTTGACGAAGCGCTGGAGGAACTGCGCCGCCGTGATCGAGCCGGCATAGCGGCCGCCGGTGTTCTTCATGTCGGCGTTCTTGGAATCGATCATCTTGTCGTATTCCGGACCGAGCGGCAGCCGCCACAGCTTCTCGCCGGTGTCGCGGCCGGCGGCCAGCAGCCGGTCGGCCAGCTCGTCGTCGTTGGAGAACAGGCCCGCATGCTCGTTGCCGAGCGCGACGATGATCGCCCCGGTCAGCGTGGCGAGATTGACCATGAAGCGCGGCGAAAAGCGCTCGTTCACGTACCAGAGCGCGTCGCCGAGCACGAGGCGGCCCTCGGCGTCGGTGTTGATGACCTCGATGGTCTGGCCGGACATGGAGGTGACGATGTCGCCCGGCCGCTGGGCGTTGCCGTCGGGCATGTTCTCGACCAGGCCGATGACGCCGATGACGTTCGCCTTGGCCTTGCGCGCGGCGAGGACGTGCATCAGGCCGGTGACGGCGGCCGCGCCGCCCATGTCGCCCTTCATGTCCTCCATGCCGCCGGCCGGCTTGATCGAGACGCCGCCGGTGTCGAACACCACGCCCTTGCCGACGAAGGCGACGGGCTTGTCCTTGGGCTTGCCGCCGTCCCAGCGCATGACGACGAGGCGCGGCGGGCGGATCGAGCCCTGCGCCACGCCGAGCAGCGCGCCCATCTTGAGCTTGCGCATCTCCTTCTCGGTCAGGATCTCGACCTTGACGCCGAGCGCCTCGAGCTCCTTGGCCTTGGCGGCGAATTCGAGCGTGCCGAGCACGTTCGCCGGCTCGTTGACGAGGTCGCGCGCCAGAAGCACGCCGTCGGCCACGGCCTGCGCCGTGGCGAAGGCGCGCTTGGCGGCCGCCGGGTTGGCGCACAGGACGGTCACCTTGGCCGGGCCGGTCGCCTTGCCGTTGTCCTTCTTCACCGTCTTGTACTTGTCGAAGACGTAGGAGTTGAGCAGCACGCCGAGCGCGAGCGCGGCCACGTCCTCGGGCGAGGGAGAAGCCCCCTCGACGTCCACGAGGATCGACACCTCCTGCGCCTTCTTCGCCGCGGCGAAGGCGGCGCCGCCGATCCGGCTCCACGCCCTCTCGTCAAGCGCGTCGGGCTTGCCGACGCCGAGCGCCAGCACGCGCTCGCAAGCGGCGCCGTGCGGGGCGACGAGGTCGAGGCTGGCGGCGAGCTTGCCGGTGAAATCGGCGACGGAGAACGCCCTCGCGAGCTGGCCCTCGGGATCGACCGCGGCGGCCGAGGCCGCGAGCCCCCCGCCCTCCGCCACCAGCACGACGGCCGTCCCCTTCTTCGGTGCGGCGATCCTGGCGAATGCGATGGCGGGGCGAACGGACATGGGCTCTTCCGGTATGGTTGGGGGGCTTGAACTGCGGCGTCGGGCTGCGCTGCCTCCCGCTCCCTCCGGAGATTCCGGGTGCGGCGGGAAGGCGCATCTTTCCGGGGTTTCGCGCATTTTCGCCCGGGCCGCAAGCCCGCAGCAGGCTTCGCGTCGTACAAGGCGGCGGCAAGGGTTTCCACGGCGGTCCGGCGAACGAGACGCTGCGTTAACCTTGTTTGTTGGCGGTTTATTCGCCAAAGTCGCCCACACTTCCGCCCGACGAAAAGGGTAGCGACCTGAAACGCACGATATGCGCCCGGGCGGCCGGACGAAGCGGGGCTCACGTCCCGCTCGCCATGCTCCTGCCGCAAACGGACAGGCTCTAAGCGACGCATGAAAGTCATCGAACGCTACATATTGCGCCGCACGGTCGGGATCTTCATGGCGACGCTGCTGTGGGTGCTGGCGATCGTCTGGACGACGCAGGTCCTGGTGCGCATCGACGTCGTCACCTCCAACGGCCAGTCCGCCGCCACCTTCTTCGAGATCGCCTGGCTGATCCTGCCTTCGGTGATTCCCATCGTCATCCCGTTCGCGGTCGGCATCGCCGTGGCGCAGACGCTGTCGACGATGAACACCGATTCCGAGCTGATCGTCATGAGCGCGGCCGGCAGCCCGCGCATGGCGGTGATGCGGCCGATGATCGTCCTTGCCGTCGTCGCGTCGATCCTGAGCCTGGTCATCACCAACGTGGTCAACCCGCCGTCGCGCCAGCGCATGCGGGCGCTGCTCGCCGAGGCGCGGGCCGACCTCATCACCACCGTGATCGAGGAAGGCGCGTTCCAGAAGGTCGAGGACGGCCTCTACATCCAGATCGGCGAGCGCCTGCCGGACGGCCGCTTCGGCGGCATCTTCGTCGCCGACACGCGCGAGGAAGGCATCGAGCTGATCTACTATGCGCGGGAAGGCGCGACCGTCGAGATGGACGGCAACCAGCTTCTGGTGATGCGCGACGGCACCGTGCACCGCAAGACCAACGGCAACGTCTCGGTCGTGCGCTACACCTCCTATGCCTTCGACCTGTCGCAGTTCACCGCCAACGGCGCGCGGCCGCAGCTCAAGCCGAAGGACCAGTCGCTCGGCTATCTCCTCAATCCCGACCCGAACGACTTCGTCCAGAAGAACAACCCGCAGATCTACCGGGCGGAGATCCACACCCGCTTCAGCGACTGGCTCTATCCGATGGTGTTCGCGCTGATCGGGCTTGCGGTCGCCGGCGATTCGCGCTCGTTCCGCGAGGCGCGCATCCACCCGCTCCTGACCACCATGGCCATCGCCATGGTGTTCCGCTGGGGCGGGTTCTACTTCTCCAACGAGATCGAGACCGTGGCGGCGCTGACGCCGATGGTCTACGTCATCCCGCTCGGCGCGTGCGCCATCGCCGCCTTCTTCATCGCCACCAACCGGGTGATGGAGCTGCCGATGTGGCTGGTCGAGCGCGTGACCGGCGCGGTCTCGTGGGCCTATGCGCGCGTGCTGGCGCGCTGGCACGCCTTCCGCGGCTTCACGCCGTCGGCGCCCGGAGGCTCGGCATGATCGGCCTCACCCTCGGGCGCTACTTCTTCCTGCGCTACATCGCGCTCACCTTCTGGTTCTTCGTCGGCGCGGCGATGATCGTCTTCATCGTCGGCTTCACCGAGATCAGCGGCCAGATCGGCGGGGCGATCGAGAATGCGGCGAGCGCGGCGCTGACCATCTCCGCACTCCAGACGCCGATGATCATGCAGCAGGCGGTGCCCTTCATCGGCCTCGTCTCCGGCATCGTGACGCTGGTGGCGCTCAACCGCAAATACGAGCTGGTCGTGGCGCGCGCCGCCGGCATCTCGGCCTGGCAGTTCCTGACGCCGATCTGCCTCGGCGCCTTCGTCTACGGGCTGGTCACGCTGTTCGTGCTCAACCCGATCGCGTCCGCGGGCTTCGAGCGCGCGCAGGCGCTGGAGGTCGAGGCGCGCTCCAACGGCGCGGCGCCGACCTCGCAGCCGGCGACGCCCTGGATCAAGCAGCGCACCGACGAGGGCGAGACCATCATCGGCGCGCAGAGCGCGCTGAACCAGGGGCTGGAGCTCGCCGGCGCCACCTTCCTGCGAATCGGCGACGACGGCTCCATCGCCGAGCGCATCGACGCCGCGCGCGCCTATCTGCGCGACGGTTACTGGGAGATCGTGCAGGCGCAACGCATGGTCGAGGGCGCCCCGCCCGTTCCGGTCGAATCGATGCAGATCGCGACCAATCTCGCGCCCGAATACGTGCTGGAGCGGCTGGTGCGCCCCGAGATGATTCCGGTCTACGAGCTGCCGCGCAAGATCGCGGCGGCGCGCTCGTTCGGGGTCCGGGCGGATGCGTTCGCCACCCATTTCCACTCCCTCGTCGCCCTGCCCGCGCTCCTCGTGACCATGACGCTGATCGCCGCGACGGTGTCGATGCGTTTTGCGCGGATGGGGCAGTCTGCGACGATTATTCTGGGTGGCGTCCTCGCCGGCTTTCTGCTTTATGTCGTCACGGTTCTGGTCAAGGCGTTCGGCAGCGCCGGATTCGTGCCGCCCGTCGTGGCGGCCTGGTTCCCGGTTCTGGTCGCAGGCTTCTTCGGGGTGACGTTCCTGTTGTACAAGGAGGACGGCTAGGTGGCGGGCGAAGGTGCGATCACTCGCAGACGCGCCCGCATTGCACGCCTGGCGGGCGCAACGGCGCTGGCCTGCCTTCTGGCGGGCGCGGTCCTGCCCGGCATCGCCGCGGCGCAGGACATCAGCCTCGACCGCATGGACACGTCGCCCGATGCCGAGCTCCTGCTCGAGGCCGACACCATCATCTACGACAACGACCGCAACACGATCACCGCCGAAGGCGGGGTGCAGATCGACTATGACGGCCACCGCCTCGTCGCGGAGCGCATCGTCTACCACCGCGCCACGGCGCGGCTCGTGGCCAGCGGCAATGTCGAGATCGTGGACCGTCAGGGCACGCGCATCCACACCGACGAGATCGACGTCACCGACGATTTCCGCGACGCCTTCGTGCGCACGCTGCGCGTGGAGACGGTGGACAAGACCTATTTCGCCGCCGACAGCGCCGAGCGCGAGGACGGCGAGGTCACGACCTTCAACTACGGCATCTATACCGCCTGCGAGCCCTGCCGCGAGCGGCCCGACAAGGCCCCGCCATGGCGCGTCAAGGCGCAGAAGATCATCTGGAACGGCAAGGAGAAGACCGTCCGCTTCCAGAACGCGCGCTTCGAGCTGTTCGGCCTGCCCATCGCGTACCTGCCGTTCCTGACGCTTCCCGACCCGACGGTGAAGCAGAAATCCGGCTTCCTGATTCCGGGCTACCGCAAGGCCGACGAGCTCGGGCACGGCGTCACCGTCCCCTACTATCTGGCGCTGTCGCCGACCGCGGACCTGACCTTCAAGCCGACCTGGTATTCCAAGCAGGGCTTCCTCGGCGAGGCCGAATGGCGCCAGCAGTTCAACAATGGCGGCTATTCGGTGACCATCGCCGGCATCCGCCAGCGCAGCCCCGAGGAGTTCAACACCAACTCCAGCGACGACGAGCGCACGCGCGGCATGATCGGCTCCAAGGGCGAGTTCCGCATCAACCCGCGCTGGACCTTCGGCTGGGACGTCATGGCCCAGACCGACAAGATCTTTGCCTACCGCTACGCCATCGACGGCTACGACGAGGTGCGGCGCACCAACGAGGTCTACCTCACCGGCCTCAACGACCGGAACTATTTCGACCTGCGCTTCCAGAAGTTCAACGTCCAGGAAACCGTGGACGACAGCCACCCGAGCGCGCGCGATCCGAAGCAACCCTGGGTGCTGCCGGTCCTCGACTACGCCTACACGCCCGACATGCCCGTCGCCGGCGGCGAGCTGAACATCGACGTCAATTTGACGAGCGTCCGCCGCGACACGCTGGACCGCTTCTGTATGAACGCATCCTACAATGCAGTTAATTGTGCGCTGCCCATCGCAGCCGGCGACCACAACTTTGTCCGGGGCATTGACGGGAGCTCGACGCGCCTGACCGCCGAGGCGGAGTGGAAGCGCTCCTTCATCACGCCGCAGGGGCTGATGCTGACGCCGATCCTGCATGCGCGCACCGACGCCATCGGGGTTTCCCGCGACGCGGCCACGGACGCGGCGATCACCGATCTCGCCGCCCTGAACGGCGCATCCGCAGACCTGCGCTCCTCCTACTACCGCGCGACGGCGACGGCCGGCATGGAGGCGCGGTGGCCGTTCCTGTTCACCACCGCCAGCTCCAGCCATGTGGTCGAGCCGATGGCGCAGGTCTTCGCCCGGCCGGACGAGCCGCACGGCGACCGCGTCGGCATCCCGAACGAGGATGCCCAGACCATGGTGTTCGACGCGACCAACCTGTTCGAGCGCGACAAGTTCTCCGGCTACGACCGCATCGAGGGCGGCGTGCGCGCCAATGTCGGCGTGCGCTATTCCGGCGCCTTCGCCAATGGCTGGTCGACCAATGCGCTGTTCGGCCAGTCCTTCCATCTTGCCGGCACCAACCCCTACGCGTCGCCCGACCTCGTCCATGTCGGCGCGTTCTCGGGGCTCGAGAGCGACCGTTCCGACTATGTCGGCTCGGTCGGCCTGCGCAGCCCCGGCGGCCTGTCGCTGGCGGCCGGCGCGCGGTTCGACGAGGAGGATTTCGAGCTGCGCCGCACCGACGTCGCCGCCAGCTATTCCTCGCGCCCGGTCAGCGTCTCGGGCGTCTACTCGTTCATCGAGGCCCAGCCCGACTACGGCTACACCGAGGATCGCCACGAGGTGCGCGGCAATGCCAGCGTGCGCGTCCACGAGAACTGGCGTATATTCGGCAGCGGCACCTACGACCTGACCAGCGAGGTGCTCGTCAGCAAGTCGATCGGCTTCGCCTATGACGACGACTGCTTTGCCTATGCCGTCTCGCTGACGGAGCATGAGAGCCCGACGAACGGCGCAAAGTCGCGCAGTTTCGGTTTCAGCGTGTCGCTGCGCACGATCGGCGATTTCGGAACCACTTCGAACGCGCTCAACTAGCGCCAGACCTTTTGCAGCGCGCCGATGCAAGCGCCGTCACGGTTTCGCCCCATAGGCGGGTCAGGGATGGGCGGAGGGATCGGAGCCACAGGGAACCAAGGAGACGCAAAGGGATGAGAACGGTCGCAAGCGCCCTGCGCCGCACCGGATTCGCCGCCGCGATGGCCTGCCTTCTGCCGCTGGCCGTGCCGCACACGGCCGCCCAGGCGAGCGAGATCCGGTACATCGTCAACAAGGAAGCGATCACCAGCTACGACATCCAGCGGCGGGCGGCCTTCCTGCGCCTGCAGAACAAGCGCGGCAACCTGCAGCAGATGGCCGCCGAGGAGATGATCGACCAGACGGTGAGGAACGCGGAGGCCAGGCGCCTCAACATCCGCATCAGCGACGATCAGGTGGCCGCCGCCTATGAGCGCTTCGCGCGCTCAAACAACATGTCGCCAACGCAGATGGACCAGGTGCTGAACCAGGCCGGCGTGACCAAGGCGCATTTCCGCGAGTTCATCCGCGCGCAGATGAGCTGGGGCCAGATCCTGCAGCGCAGGAACCGCTCCACCGGCGGGATGAGCGAGCAGGACGTGGTGCGCCGCATGCTCGAACAGGGCGGCGAGAAGCCGCGCGCCACCGAATACATGCTGCAGCAGGTCATCTTCGTCGTGCCTGCGGCCGAGCGGAGCGCCAAGCTCGGCACGCGCAAGCGCGAGGCCGAGGCGCTCAGGCAGCGCTTCCGCAGCTGCGACACGACGCGCGAATTCGCCAAGGGGCTGATCGACGTCACCGTGCGCGACCTCGGCCGGGTGATCGAGCAGGAGCTGCCGCCGGACTGGGAAAAGCAGGTCAAGGCGACGTCCGCCGGCGGCGCGACCACGGTGCGCGAGACCGAGCGCGGCGTCGAGTTCATCGGCGTGTGCAGCACGCGCGAGGTCTCCGACGACCGGGTGGCGCAGATGGTCTTCGGCGCCGAGCAGGAGAGCGGCGACAACGAGGACCTGTCCAAGAAGCTCACCGGGGAACTCCGCGCCAAGGCGCAGATCGTGCAGCGCTGAGCGGGGCTGCGACACGGAACCAGGATCGGCCGGGGTGGGCATACTGGCACTGACATCGGGC
>JALHFU010000438.1:0-1180 GCA_022838525.1 Hyphomicrobiales bacterium
CAAGCCGGGCGTGGCGCGCGAGGATTTCTCGCTCGACGCCCTGTTCGAGCACTGCCGCAAGAACCTCGCCGCCTTCAAGGTGCCGCGCTACGTCGCCTTCATCGACGACTACCCGCGCACGCCCTCGCACAAGATCGCCAAGCCGAAGCTGATCGCGGCGGCCGGCGACCTGCGCGCCGACAGCTTCGACCGCGTCGACAATATCTGGCGCTGACATGACCTTGCGGCAGCGCGTTGATTTCGCGCTGCCGCTTCGCTAGAAATCCCGCCTGGACAGCCGGAAGCCATCTCCAAACCGCCGCAACGTAACCGGGGCAGCCCCTCAGTCTCCCCGGGCCGAGGTGACCAGAGTTGGCAAGCAGCAGCAGGCATCTGAACATCTATCTCGCGCACCGCGTCGAGCTCGTCGATTACGCGACGCGGATCGTCGGCGACCGCTCGCGCGGCGAGGACGTGGTGCAGGAGGCGTTCCTGCGCTTCCGCTCCACCGCCGCCGACCGCGCGCTGGACGAGCCGCTCGGCTATCTGCGCCGCATCGTACGCAACATGGCGCTCGACTGGACGCGGCGCCTTTCCACCGAGCGCCGGACCTTCGACGACGCGGCCGGGCATGCCGCGGTCGCCGACGACCGCCCGTCGCAGGAGGAGGCGCTGGTCTCGCGCGACGAGCTGCGCGTCGTCCTGGCGGCGATGGCCGAGCTTCCCGAGCGCACCCGCATCGCGCTCGAGATGCACCGCTTCGACGGCTTCAGGCTGAAGGAGATCGCCGCGCATCTCGGCATTTCCGTCGCGCTCGCCCATGCGCTGGTCTATGAGGGGCTGGAACACTGCCGGCGGCGGCTTGCGGAACGCGGCTGATCGGCCTATCGCCTCGTTTCTGAAAAAGCCGGCCTCTCGTTCGTTCCTTGAGTGAGGGTCGCGAGCGTCCGCAGGCGGCCGGCCGCACGGTGGCGGAAATCTTTGGGAGACGTTGCCATTCAACGGCCAGACACCGGAAACGACCCGAAGGACGAGGCGCTGCACTGGCTGATCGCGCTGCGGGAAGAGCCGGACGACCCGGCGCTGGCGGCACGCTTCGAGACGTGGCTGGCGCAGGACGAGGCCAACCGCCGCGCCTGGGCCGAGGCGCGCCGCGTCTGGGACGTGCTCGGCGAGGCCGGCCCGCTGCGCGGTCAGGCGC
>JALHFU010000173.1:0-6256 GCA_022838525.1 Hyphomicrobiales bacterium
CAGCGCTCGGCCTGGTATCCGTGGGCGCTGCTGGTCGGCGGCGCGCTCGTTTCGGTGACGGCGAACGCCATTCATGCTGTCGTCGCCGCGGACGCCGACGTGCCAAGGATGCTCGCGGCCTCGGTCGCCGCGGTGCCGCCCGTCGTGCTGCTGGCCATCACGCACCTGACCGTGATTCTCACCCGCACCACCGACCCCCATGCGGAACCCGCCACTGCCGACTCGTTCTCGACGAACACCGCGGATTCGATGCCTGCGCTGCCGCCTGGCGAGATGGAGGCCAACCGTCGCGATGAGGGTGTGGCGGATCGGCGGGCGCTGGGGTGGGAGCTGCGCGAGGCGGGCTGGTCGAACAAGCGGATCGCCCGCGAACTCGGGGTGCATCCCTCGACCGTGGGCCGCTGGTTCGCCGTCGCGCACCTCACTGACACCACTGACACCGCCGACGAGCGGGAGGAGACGATCCCATGAACACCACTGAGAACCCCCAGCGCAACGATTCCGCGAGGCCCGATCCCGCACGGCTGGTGCCCGAGGAGCCGCGGGAGCGCCCCGAGTCGGTCGAAGTGATGAGTACGCCGGAGGCGGTGCGGGCCGCGCCGGTCGCCCGCGACGACAAGCGGCACGCGCTCGTTCGTGGGCGAGGCGTGGAGTGGGTGCGCCCCACTGACTTGATCGCCCGGCACTCGGCGCACGCGGCCGGGCGGGGTCTCGACTTCCAGGCCGAGCTGGCACGCCGCACCCGCACCCCGCTCGGTGCAGGTGTTCGTCGTCTCGGGGATCGCGCCCGGCGGTTGCCGCCGATCTCGGCGTTCGGGTGCAGCACCGCACCTGCCTCGCAGGTGTCCCGCTCCGGGGTCTCGATGAGTTGACGGTGGTGACAGGTCATGGCTGCGACGGCATCGGCATGCAGGACGCGCTCGTGGGAGCGAGTGCGCACCTGCCTGCCAGGAGGTGCCGACACCATGACCAGACCAACCAGCACCAGCACCGAGCAGACGGCCGACGGGGCTGAGGACTTCACCACCGGCGAGGGCCTGCGTGCCCTGCTCAATCGCCTCGCCGAGGGCGGCGAGGATGCCTGGGTTCACGACCCGGTGGCCCGCGACCTGATGGAGTTCGCCGCCGACAAGTACCGCGCTCTCGCGAGGAAACACAGGCTCGACACCTGGGAAGCGGTGACGGCGGCGTTCGACGCGATGCAGTACCGCTCGACCCGCGAGGCCAACGATCCGTGGGCGATCATCACCCACGCCGTGCGGATCACCTGCGTCTACGAGGAACGCGCCCAAGGCCTGCTCTGCTCGGTGCACCAGGCTCGTCGCGCGCACGTTTCGGCGTTCCACGATCCTGAACGGTTCTCCGAACGCGACACCGCGCTGGCCGACTATCATCCCGCGTTCCACACCACCGACCTGCGTCCCAGCGACCTCGAACCGGAACCGCGCGACAGTCTCGGGTCAGCGCAAGCGTGCATGTCCGCTGGATCGGCGGCCGAGGACGCCATCGCGATGCTGTGCCTGCTCGACTGGCCCGCCGACACCGCACGGGCCGCGGTCGAGCACGTCTGCGGGGCGTTGACGAAAGCCGGCACCCGCCAGTCCGCCTACGAGACGCTGCGCCGCGACCGGCACGCGCGGGCACTGCTCGACCTCCCGCGCCGCTCCTGGGCCGCACTGCTGAAGGCGCTGCTCGGGAACCCGCACCCGGCCTACGTCGCCACCAGCAGCGGTCGCGGCATCCTGCTCCGGCTGCTGCTGGGCGAAACGCTCGACCTACTGCTCCGCGACGACGATCTGATCCTCGCGCTCGCTCTGGCCGCTCCGAGTGGTGGAGGCGGTGAGTCGTCGTGACCGAGCCACAGATCGGCAGCATCCAGCTCGACCGCACCGTCGAGTCGATCCTCGTCGGCACCCGGCACCGCGCCGACCTCGGCGACATCGACGCCCTCGCGGCATCCATCGGGCGCGACGGATTGCTGCAACCACTCACCATCACGATCGACGGCGTACTGGTGTGCGGGGCACGACGCCTGGCCGCGATCAAGAAGCTCGGCTGGCGCACCGTCAACGTGTGGGTGCGCAGCGGCCTGTCCGACCGGCTCGGGCAGCTCCTCGCCGAGCAGGACGACAACATGCTCCACAAGCCCTACACCCAGCTCGAAGCCGCCGGCCTCTACCGCGAGATCAAGCAGGTCATGGCCGAAGACGCCGCCCGTCGCAAGAGCGCGACCCAGTTCAGCAGCGAGAACCAGCCAGGAAACGACGGTGGTGCAAAATTTGCACCACCGTCGAGCGGGCCGCTTGGGAAGGCCCGGGAGCAGGCGGCGGCGATGATTCCGGGTGGCGCGTCGCACACGACGCTGGAGAAGATCGGCTACCTCGAAGACATCGCTGGCAACCCTGCTCTGCCAGAGACTCTGCGCGCCGAGGCCGCCGCCGGGTTGGGTCGGATCGAGGCCGGTGACGCGGTGCATCCGATCTATCAAGCGATCCGCGATGCCGACACCGCTGCGCGGGAGCGGCGCGAGGCAGAGATGCACGCTCGCGCCGAAGCAGCCGTGGCCCAGGCGAAGTCGATCAAGAAGGGCAAGCGCACCCCACCCAAGCCGTTGCCGCTCGTCACCGGCGACGGCCAACCCGTCCGCTACCCGCTTCGCGCGTTCGTGCAGACCTGGGGCGAGCTCACCAACTGGTGGACCCACTACGACGCCGACACACTCGCCGCCGAGTTAACCGACGAGCAGTTCGAGAACTTCCTCACCACCACCGACGGCACCGTCCGGTTCGCCGACGCCCTCCGTGCCGCACGCGAAGACGCGGTGGAGCGGCCACGACTCCGCGCGCTCTGACCGCTGGCATGGGTGTCGGATGTGCACCTGCTCGGCATGAGCCCTGCACCCACCGATCCCCGGAACCGCCGCCGACTCGTCGCCCTCATCGCCGCCGGCATCGTCCTGCTGCTCCTCGCCAGTGTCGGCGTCTACGGACTCCTCACCGGCCCCCGCACCAGCACCAGCACCGATCCCGGCCCGGAGCCTGGCCCGACCACGACGGCACCGCCGACCGTGGCACCGAGCACGCCCCGGACACCACGGGTTCCAGCGGTTCCGCGTTCGGTAGACCCCGAGACCTTCGCTCGCGGCGTCGCGTCCACGCTGTTCGCGTGGGACACCGCCTCGGGGCTGTGGCCGCTGGACTACAGCCCGACGATCCTCGCGGTCGGTGACCCCAGCGGGGACGAACAGGCGGGGCTGGCCTCCGACGTAGCCGTCTACCTGCCGACCCGAGACGCCTGGATCGAGCTGCGGCAATACGCCACCCGCCAACACCTCACCATCGAGGCCGCGTACGTCCCCGACGGCTGGGCCGACGCGGCAGCGCAGGCCCAGCCGGGGCAGCTCGCGGCAGGAACGACGGCCGTCACGATCGAGGGCACCCGCTACCGTGCCGGGGTCTGGAACGGGCAACCGGTCACCAGCGAGCATCCGGTCGCGTTCACCGTGTTCGTCGTCTGCGCCCCGACCTACCCGACCTGTCATCTGCTGCGGCTCTCGCAGCTCGACAACCCGCTGCGCTGAAGGGCTGGCGTCGTGTTCCGCAAAGCCACCATCGCAGCGCTGGCACTGCTGTTCTTCGCCCCCGCCGCCACGCTCCTCGGGATCGGGGTGCTGATGAACCCCGCCGCTGCGTACTGCGCCACACCTGCCGGGAGCGTGAACCTCGGACCGATCCCGGACGCGCTCACCGTGACCACCGCGAACGACGAGACCTTCACGCTGAATCGTCAGCAGCTCACGCACGCGGCCACGATCATCACGGTCGGCAACGGCATCACCAACGTGGGCAGGCCGGGAATCAAGATCGCGCTGATGGCCGCGCTCACCGAGTCCACGCTGCGGATGCTCACCAACACCGGCACCTACCCCGACTCGGCGAACTACCCGAACGACGGCAACGGCGGCGACCACGACTCCCTCGGCCTGTTCCAGATGCGCCCCCAATCCGGGTGGGGCACCGTCGCCGAGTTGATGGACCCGAACTATCAGGCGCAGGCGTTCTTCGGCGGGCCGACCGGCCCGAACTACCCCTCGCCGCGCGGGCTGCTCGACATCCCCGGCTGGCAACAGATGGACCCTGGCGAAGCCGCCCAAGCCGTCGAGGTCTCCGCCTTCCCCGACGGCTACCGCAACTACGCGCCCGTCGCCGACAGCATCCTCGCCGCCCTCACCACAGGCGGCGGTGCCGCTAGCGGCGCGGGCGGCCCGGCGGTCTTGTCGTCGCGGGTGGTGTTCCCGCTGCCCGAGGGCACCTGGGTGCTGACCTCGCCGTTCGGGATGCGAGTGCACCCGATCACGGGCGAACGGAAGATGCACACCGGCACCGACTTCGCCGCGCCCGACGGCACGCCGATCCTCGCCGCCGCGGATGGCACCGTGACCGTCGCGGAGTTCTCCGGTGGGTACGGCGGCCTCATCGTCATCGAGCACACCATCGACGGCCAGACCGTCGCCACGGCCTACGCGCACATGTGGCAGAGCGGCATCCACGTCCGTCCCGGTGACCGCGTGAACGCAGGGCAGCACATCGGCGATGTCGGCTCCTCGGGCATGAGCACCGGCGCACATCTGCACTTCGAGGTCCGGCCCGGCGGCACGAACGGGGAAGCCATCGACGCCGCCGCCTGGCTCAATGAGCACGGGGCTGCGAACCTGCCGACAGCGACCAGCGGATCACCCGCCGCCTGCAACAACACCACTGCGGGCACGCCGACCGGCGTCGATGGAGACCCCGACCGGCTCGTCGACGATCCCACCAGCTCGGGCAAGATCACCGCCCGCATGCTCCACCTCTACCAGCAGACCCTCGCAGCGTTCCCCGACACCGGCTGGGGCTGCTACTCACCACGCCCCGGCACCAAGTCCGAGCATCCCCTCGGCAGGGCTTGCGACATCACCTTCGGCAACCGCATCGGCCAGCGACCCACCCCGGCACAACTCGACGCCGGCTGGAAGGTCACCAACTGGATGAAGGACAACGCCGACGTGCTCGGCGTCGAGTACCTGATCTGGCAAGGCCAAATCTGGTCCGTCGCCCGCGACGCCGAGGGCTGGCGGCCATACAACGGCGGAGGCATGCACGACCCCGCCTCCATCACCGGCGGCCACTACGACCACCTCCACCTCACCGTCAAGGCAGGGTGACCTGCAATGGGTGTCTTCCCCGACTTCGACGGACTCGGCGGCATCGGCGACCTCCGCGCCGTGGTCGGCGCGCTCCTGACGTTCGTCCTGATCGTGGCCGTCCTCATGCTCATCGTCTCCGCGATCGTCTGGGCGATCGCGACGGCCCACGGAAACTACGCGACCGCCAGCAAAGGCCGCATCGGTGTCCTCGTCTCCGTCGGCGCGGCCGTCCTCGCCGGAGGCGGCGTGGCCTGGATGAACTGGCTACTCACAGTCGGTTCAAGTTTGTAGCTGCGGCTTCGCGGTCATCGGTCTGATTCCTCCGCGTCGGCGCTCGCTGTCTCGCACTGGTCGAGCAGGCGCGCGAGGTAACTGTATGCCGCGAGGCGCTCCATCGCTTCCTGCTCGGACAGTTCGGTGCGCGTGTGCGTCGTCACGTTGCGGACCGTGAGGTTCAGACCAGTGGCCAGCGCGTTGAGGGCCTTAGCGAGCGGTTCAAGACCGCCGCGCATGCTCTTCACCGTCTTGTCATCCGACCCTCCCGGCCAGGTGAGCTTCGGCTTGCCCGGTTCAGGAGCGCCCGACGATAACGTCTGCTGCCAGAAGACCGTGTCATCGACATCGTTCCGGCCGAGACGTTCCTTCCAGTGGACCGTGAGGCCTTCGGCTGCTTCACGAACTGCAACTCGGTACTGATGCGTCGTCCAATGGGCGGAAGCACCAGCCCAGACCACGGGGTGAAACTGTGCGGGAGCGAAGGTCGGAAGGTCAGAGTCGGTACGTGACTCGGCGTCGACGATCATCGCGTCGAGCCTGCCCTTGACGTTGGCGGTCGTAGTCCGAATATCCCGAGGCGCGATGGGGGCCTTGGGCGCAGACATAAATGACCAGTTAGAGATCGGGTCGATCGCTCCGAGACCAGCGATCCCAATGTAGGCACCGGTCACTGACACAGCGCTCGCCGCCAGGCCAGCAGCCTCCGCGACACCGAGTTCGAGCCGTTGAACCTCGCTCTGGTCCTGGCCTTCCTTTGTCCACACAGTAGGAAAGAGGCCGCGCGCCGACATGTGA
>JALHFU010000173.1:6282-7486 GCA_022838525.1 Hyphomicrobiales bacterium
CTCAACAGCGGCACGCAACCGCTGGAGGTAATCCACCCCGTACTGACCCATGTTCCTTGCACCTCTCGTCCGGCGGTCCCGTGCGGGCGAGCGACGCACAGATACTCCAAGGCTACGGGCGGCCACCGACAGGGACGGCGACGAGCGCGCACCTGTCGCGTGTACCCCGTCTGCGAGTTCGTGGGCGGGCCGCCCGTCGCCAAGGAGACCTACCGTGTTCGATCTGCTCGCCAACGTCATGTCCGCGCCGCTGCTGGTGCCAATGGACATCAACATCGACCCCAACACCAACGGCCTGCCGGGGATCAACCAACTGCGCACCATCGTCGGCGCGGTGATGACCATCGGCCTCATCCTGTCCGTGCTCGCGCTGATCGTGTCAGCGATCGTGTGGGGCTTCGGCGCGAACTCGTCGAACCCGCACCTCGCCTCGCGCGGGAAGATCGGCGTCCTCGTCTCCTGCGGCGCTGCGGTGATCTGCGGCTCGAGCGTGACGCTCATCAACTTCTTCTGGAACGTCGGCCAGTCCGTCTGACCCGCCCCATCGTCGTCGAGAGCTGGTGTTCGTGATGGGCGTGTGCGACGTTCCCGTGATCTCCTCGGTGTGCGATGCCGTCGGCGAAGGAGCCGCGTCGTTGGTCGCGGCCCCGTTCGACTGGCTCGCGCAGGCGATGGGTGCCGCCGCCGGGTGGCTGTTCGAGGCGGTCTGGTCGGTCTTCGACACCACGACGCTGGTGGATGTCACCAAGCCCGGCTACATCGCCGTCTACAACCTGCTGTTCGGCATCGCCGTCTTCGTGATGCTGATCTTCTTCTGCCTCCAACTCATCACCGGGCTGATCCGCCGCGACCCCACCGCCCTGACCCGCGCCGCGCTCGGCCTGGCGAAGTCCGTCCTCGGATCGTTTGTCGTCATCACGCTCACGGCACTGCTGCTGGAAGTCGTCGATCAACTGTGCATCGGGATCGTGCAAGCCGCCGGAGAGACCACCGAGTCGATGGGCGACAAGATCGCCCTCCTCGCCGCAGGGCTGGTCGGCATCAACATCGCCGCTCCCGGTGTCGGCGCCATCATCACGATCTTCATGGCTGGCCTCGCGATCACCGCCGCCGCGATCGTGTGGCTGTCCCTCCTCGTCCGGAAAGCGCTCCTGCTGGTGGCGGTCGTGTTCGCGCCGCTCGCGTTCAGCGGTGCCTCGTGGGA
>JALHFU010000439.1:0-1176 GCA_022838525.1 Hyphomicrobiales bacterium
GGAGTACGGCGACGATGGCGGCGAGGAGGGGCCACCTGCGCTGTGTGACCTTCGCCGGCGCCGGGGTCGGGCGCGGCGTCCGCGGCTCGGACGGACGGATGGGGATGGGCGTGACCATCATGGGTCGCCACCCGTAGACGTAGACCTCCTCGACGCGGCCGATGGGCTCGAACCGGCCGAGCGCCTCCGCGGCCTTCACCGTCTCCTCGGAGGCCCAGATCTCGTTCGGCGGACAGGCCTTCTGGAGGTGCCCGGCGGCATCGAAGACGCGGCTTGTGACGCGGCCGAGCTGGTTCGCGTCGCTGATGAGCACCTCGCCCAGGTGGATGCCGACACGCACACGGAAGGGGTGGTCGGGGTCGGGCGTCTCGAAGCCGGGGAGAGCCTCGACGATCTGCTGCATGGCGGTGATCGCCGCAGCGGGCTCCTCGAAGGCGGCGACGAGTCCGTCGCCCGACCAGGCCTTGGCGAAGCACCCGTGCTCGTCGCAGGTGCGGTCAATGAAACGCCGCAGCCGCTCGAAGAGGTAGGAGAGCAGCACCGTGTGTCCCGGCGCCTTCATGCGGCGGGAGCCGACGACATCGAGGGAGACGACGGTGACCTCGCGCGCGAGGGCCGCTCGGATGGCCTTCTCCCACTCCTCATTCGACTCGGCCGCGGCCTGAAGCGAGATGTCGCCTCGGATGATGCCGGTGAGGGTTGAGCCGTAGTCGGCGACGCCGGCGCGCTCGAGGATCTCGGGGTAGACGGGGAGCGGCACCTCGCCATCGTCCGGCAGGTCAGCGAGAAGCTCCTCGGCGGACTGGTAGCGGTCCTCGGGCTTGTGGGCGCAGCAGCGTTGGATGACGACATCGACCCATTCAGGCAGGTCGGGGTAGTCGGGCGCCAGGCGCGGGACGGTGTTCTCGACGTGCATGAGAGCGGTCGTCACGGGGTTATCGGCCTTGAAGGGCGGCGCGCCGACGCAGCACTCGTAGAGGATGATGCCGCAGGCGTAGATGTCGGTGCGGTGGTCGGTGCTCTGGCCCCTGGCCTGCTCGGGTGACATGTACTCGGGGGTGCCGACGAGGGTGCCGGCCAGGGTGAGGCCCTCGCCGCTGACGGAGCGGGCGACGCCGAAGTCGGTGAGAACGGCGCGGCCCGATGGCTCGATGAGGATGTTCGCCGGCTTCAGGT
>JALHFU010000174.1:0-2458 GCA_022838525.1 Hyphomicrobiales bacterium
CGGCGGACGCAGAAGACCGCGCCGCAACAAGCATTCAGACGAGGGCGCGGCCTCCTGTGTCCGCTTCCCCACGCTGCGCGGCGGGAAGTCGCGTCCGCGCGGGCACGTGGCGCTTTCCTTTCCGCCACAAGCGTGTTACCAGCCGCTGCCATCCTGAAAGGGAGAAAACGAGTCGCTGCCGGTCCCCGGGCCAGGGCACTTCTCCCGCGCACCCGAATTTTTCGAGGATCGGCAATGGCAAGAATCATCGAGACCGCAACCGGCGCGCTGGCGCTCACCTTCGACGACGTGCTGCTCCAGCCCGGCCATTCGCAGGTCATGCCCGGCCAGACCGACGTCGCCACCCGCATCGCCCGCGACATCGACCTGAACATCCCGATCCTGTCGGCGGCGATGGACACCGTCACCGACGCCCGCCTCGCCATCGCCATGGCGCAGGCCGGCGGCATCGGCGTCATCCACCGCAATTTCTCGCCGGAAGAGCAGGCCGAGCAGGTGCGGCAGGTCAAGAAGTTCGAGAGCGGCATGGTGGTCAACCCGCTGACCATCGGCCCCGAGGCGACGCTGGCGGACGCCAAGGCGCTGATGAGCGCGCACGGCATTTCCGGCATTCCGGTGGTCGAGAACGGCGGCACCGGCGGCCACTCGACCGGCAAGCTGATCGGCATCCTCACCAACCGCGACGTGCGCTTCGCTTCCGACCCGAAGCAGAAGGTGCGCGAGCTGATGACGCATGAGCGGCTCGTCACCGTGACCGAAAGCGTCGAGCAGGACGAGGCCAAGCGGCTGCTGCACCAGCACCGGATCGAAAAGCTGCTGGTGGTCGACCCCGGCGGCCACTGCGTCGGCCTCATCACCGTCAAGGACATCGAGAAGTCGCAGTTGAACCCCAACGCGGCCAAGGACGCGCAGGGGCGGCTGCGCGTCGCGGCCGCCACCACCGTCGGTGACGACGGGCTGGAGCGCGCCGAGCGGCTGATCGACGCCGGCGTCGACCTCCTCGTCATCGACACGGCCCACGGCCATTCGCAGCGTGTGCTCGACGCGGTGGAGAAGGCGAAGACGCTGTCCAACGCCGTGCGTATCGTCGCCGGCAACGTCGCCACCGCCGACGGCACCAGGGCGCTGATCGACGCGGGCGCGGACGCGGTCAAGGTCGGCATCGGGCCGGGCTCGATCTGCACCACGCGCATCGTCGCCGGCGTCGGCGTGCCGCAGCTTTCGGCGATCATGTCGGCGGTCGAGGAGGCGGACAAGGCCGGCATCGGCATCATCGCCGACGGCGGCATCAAGTTCTCGGGCGACCTCGCCAAGGCGCTCGCCGCCGGCGCCTCGGCCGCCATGGTCGGCTCGCTGCTCGCCGGCACCGACGAGAGCCCGGGCGAGGTCTATCTGCATCAGGGCCGCTCGTTCAAGGCCTATCGCGGCATGGGCTCGGTCGGCGCGATGGCGCGCGGCTCGGCCGACCGCTACTTCCAGGCCGAGGTGCGCGATGCGCTGAAGCTGGTGCCGGAGGGCATCGAGGGCCAGGTGCCCTACAAGGGGCCGGTCGGCGGCGTGCTGCACCAGCTCGTCGGCGGCCTGAAGGCGGCGATGGGCTATGTCGGCGCGCAGAACCTCACCGAGCTGCGCGAGAAGGCGACCTTCGTGCGCATCTCCAATGCCGGCCTGCGCGAAAGCCACGCCCACGACGTCACCATCACCCGCGAGAGCCCCAACTATCCCGGCGGGGTGTGACGCCGGGATTGCCGGAAGGTCCCCGGGCGAATCGCGAAGGACGGGCAGGCATGGCGCACCGTTGGCAAGATTCCCCTGATACGACGCAGCGGAAGAAGGCCGTGCCGACCGGCATCCCAATGATGAGTTGAACGATGGCTCTTGCTGTTCACATGGTCGATGTCTTCGGAGCCGGGCCGTTCTCGGGCAATCCGCTGGCGGTCGTCTCCGGTGGCGGGGAGATGACGACCAACGACATGCAGCGGCTGACGCGCTGGTTCAACTTGTCTGAGACGGCGTTTCTCCTGCCGGCGACGCATCCCGACGCGGACTACAGGGTCAGGATATTCACGCTGGAAAGGGAAATGCCGTTTGCCGGCCACCCGACGCTCGGAAGCTGCCACGCCTGGCTCGCGGCCGGGAACCGGCCGAAGAAGGCGAACGAGATCGTCCAGGAATGCGGGGCGGGCCTGGTCGTGATTCGCCGCGATGGCGAGCGGCTCTCCTTCGCCGCTCCGCCCTTGATCCGCTCCGGGGCGCCGTCGCCGGACGACCTGATCGAAGCGCGGGAGTTGCTGGGCATCGATGCATCCGAGATCGTCGATGCCGCATGGATCGACAACGGTCCCGGCTGGCTTGGAATCAGGCTCGCGTCGGCGGAGAAAGTGCTTTCGTTGAGCCCCAGGCGAAGCTGGCCCGGCCGGATCGACGTCGGCGTGGTCGGTCCGCACGCGCCCGGCAG
>JALHFU010000174.1:2489-11178 GCA_022838525.1 Hyphomicrobiales bacterium
CAGCGATGCGGCCGTCGAGGTCCGCGCCTTCTTCAGCGATCATCTCGGAACGATCGTCGAGGACCCGGTGACCGGAAGCCTCAATGCCTCGGTGGCGCAATGGCTGTTCGCGACGGGCGCGGTCGAGGGAGCCTACGTCGCCGCCCAGGGAACCTGCCTCGGCCGCAAGGGCCGCGTCCATATAGACCGCGATGAGACGGGGCAGGTCTGGGTCGGCGGCGAGACGCGCACCCATGTCGAAGGGCGGTTGATGGGTCTCTAGTCGCCCGGCCCAGCCACGGTCCGGCCGCCGCCGGTTCTGGCCGTCGCCGCGAAAATGGCCTATGGGAATGGGCGAGTTGCGAGGCGGTCGCGGACGCCGCCGCGGGAGGGACTTCATGACGGACACCGCAATCTTCTGGCCGATGATCGCGCATGTCGTGCTGGTCGTCGGGCTCTATGCCCTTCTGGGCGTGCGCCGCGCGGCTGCGATCAAGGCGGGAAGGGCCAAGACGTCGCAGTTCCGCGAGAACCTGAACGAGCCGGCCGACAGCCTGTTCGTGAGGAACTGCCTTTCCAACCAGTTCGAACTGCCGGTCCTGTTCCACGCCGCGTGCCTGGCGCTCCACGTCACCGGCGGGGGAGGGGCCTGGGCGGTCCTCCTGGCCTGGCTGTTCGTCGCCTCACGCTATGTGCACGCCTTCATCCACGTCACGTCGAACCGCATCCGTCACCGCCAGCCCGCCTTCACGGCCGGCTTCGTCGCGGTGATCGCGCTGTGGGCCACGCTCGCCGTCCACCTGCTGCGCATCGCCTGACAGCGCCCGCACGATGCCGGCGAGCGCGCGGCATTCGTCGTGGCGGCCGGCGCTTTTGCGCCACGCGAAGGCGAGGGTGCGTGCCGGCATCGGATCGGCGAAGGGCACGACCTTGAGCTCGGGCGAGACCACGCCCGCCGCCACCGCCATCTCGGGAATGAGCGTCACGCCCTGGCCGTGCGCCACCATCTGCAGCAGCGTCGTCAGGCTGGCGGCGCCGTAATTGGCGAGCGCCGAGCGCCGCGCCGCGGTGCAAATCTCCAGCGCCTGGTTGCGCATGCAGTGGCCGTCCTCCAGCAGCATCAGCCGTTCGAGCGCCGGGCTTTCCGGCGGCACCGGCGGCGCGACGAAGCCCGGATCGTTCGCCGGAACGGCAAGGAAGAAGCGGTCGCGGAACAGCGGCTCGATGGCGAGCGCGGCATGCTCGAGCGGCAGCGCCGCGATCATGCCGTCGAGGCGGCCGGCCGCGGTCTCGTCGATGAGCGTCGCCGTCACCGCCTCGCGCAGCTCGAGCACGAGGCCGGGGAACTGCGTCCTGAGCGCCGGCAGCAGGCGCGGCAGCAGATAGGGCGCGACCGTCGGGATGACCCCGAGGCGGAACCGGCCCTCCATCGGCGCGCGCCCGCGGCGGGCCGTCGCCTCGATGTCGCGGACTTCGGCAAGCACGCGCTCGATGCGGGGCTTCAGCGCCTGCGCTTCCTCGGTCAGCCGCACGGCGCGGCCGCCGCGCTCGAACAGGCGGCGCTCCAGCCGTTCCTCCATCTCGGCGATCTGCGCCGACAGCGCCGGCTGGCTGACGCCGGCGAGCTCGGCCGCGCGGCCGAAATGCAGCGTCTCGGCCAGCGCCTCGAAATATTCCATCTGCCGGATCGTCAGACGTATCATAAGAGATTCCTATCACAAAAAGTATCAAATGCAATTTGCTCTTATTGACGCCATCGACTAATCTGGAACCGTTCTAGACTGATGCCGAGGGAATCGGCAGTCTGGCGGGAAGCGAAAACGTCCAGCAACGGCAAGGAGGGGCGCGCGCAGCGAGGACGGCCCGCTTGAACGGGCGCTTGTGCAGAGGCACCGGCGCAGACGAACCATTTTTCGATGACGCAGAGCGCGGGCGCCGGTCGCCCGCCGCCTGGACATTGCCGGCGAGCTCCGCGCGCAGGACGCGCATCGGGGGGTCTCGATGGCCTTCAAACCGCGAAAGACAGGAGACACAGATGGACGCTCTAGAGGTCAACGAGAACACCGAGACCAATCCCGGCAGCAGCGGCGGCAAGTGCCCGGTGGCGCACGGCGCGACGATCGCCTCGAACTCCGCGATGCGCTCCAACCGCGACTGGTGGCCCAACCAGCTCAACCTCAAGATCCTTCACCAGCACTCGGCCCTGTCGAACCCGATGGGCGAGGCGTTCGACTATGCCGAGGAGTTCAAGAAGCTCGATCTCGAGGCGCTGAAGAAGGACCTCGCCGCGCTGATGACGGATTCGCAGGACTGGTGGCCGGCGGACTTCGGCCATTATGGCCCGCTCTTCATCCGCATGGCCTGGCACAGCGCCGGCACCTACCGCACGGGCGACGGCCGCGGCGGCGCGGGCGCCGGGCAGCAGCGCTTCGCCCCGCTCAACAGCTGGCCGGACAACGTCAACCTCGACAAGGCCCGCCGCCTGCTGTGGCCGATCAAGCAGAAGTACGGCAACAAGATCTCCGGAGGAGGACATCTACTGGGGCAGCGAGGACAAGTGGCTCGACGACAGGCGCTACTCCGGCGAGCGCGATCTGGAGAACCCGCTGGCCGCGGTGCAGATGGGCCTCATCTACGTCAACCCGGAAGGCCCGAACGCCAATCCTGACCCGATCGCCTCCGTCAAGGACATCCGCGACACCTTCGGCCGCATGGCGATGAACGACGAGGAGACCGTCGCGCTGATCGCCGGCGGCCACACCTTCGGCAAGACCCACGGCGCCGGCGACGCTACGCTGGTCGGTCCCGAGCCCGAGGCGGCCGGCCTTGCCGAGCAGGGCCTCGGCTGGGTCAGCAGCTACGGCTCGGGCAAGGGCGGCGACACCATCTCCAGCGGCCTCGAGGTCACCTGGACCTCGGCGCCGACCCGGTGGACGAACAACTTCCTGTGGAACCTGTTCGGCTACGAGTGGGAGCTGACGAAGAGCCCGGCCGGCGCGCATCAGTGGACGCCCAAGCACGGCATGGGCGCGAACACCGTCCCCGACGCCCACGACAAGTCCAAGCGCCATGCACCCGCCATGCTGACCTCCGACCTCGCGCTGCGCTTCGACCCGGAATACGAGAAGATCGCCCGCCGCTTCCTCGAGAACCCGGACGAGTTCGCCGATGCGTTCGCCCGCGCCTGGTTCAAGCTCACGCACCGCGACATGGGTCCGAAGGCGCGCTATCTCGGCCCCGAGGTTCCCGCCGAGGACCTGATCTGGCAGGACCCGCTGCCGGCGGTCGATCACGTGCTGATCGACGAGGCCGACATCGCCGCGCTCAAGGAGAAGATCCTCGCCTCGGGCCTGTCGGTCTCCGAGCTCGTCTCGACGGCCTGGGCCTCGGCGGCGACCTTCCGCGGCTCCGACAAGCGCGGCGGCGCCAACGGCGCACGCATCCGCCTTGCCCCGCAGAAGGACTGGGAGGTCAACCAGCCGGCGCAGCTCGCGAAGGTTCTGGAGACGCTGGAAGGCATCCGGCAGGCGTTTAATGAGGCGCAGACCGGCGGCAAGAAGGTCTCGCTCGCGGACCTGATCGTGCTCGGCGGCGGCGCCGCCGTCGAACAGGCCGCGAAGGCGGCGGGCCACGCCGTCACCGTGCCGTTCGCGCCCGGCCGCACCGATGCCTCGCAGGAGCAGACCGACATCGAGTCCTTCGAGGTGCTTGAGCCGGTCGCCGACGGCTTCCGCAACTACCTCAAGACCCGCTTTTCCGTTCCGGCGGAGCAGCTTCTGGTCGACAAGGCGCAGCTCCTGACCCTGACCGCGCCGGAGATGACGGTCCTCGTCGGTGGCCTGCGGGTGCTCGGCGCCAATGTCGGCGGCTCGCAGAACGGCGTCTTCACCCAGCGCCCGGGACAGCTCACCAACGACTTCTTCGTGAACCTGCTCGACATGGCGACCGCGTGGAAGCCGGTGTCGCCGGAGGAGGAGCTGTTCGAGGGCCGCGACCGCACCACGGGCGAGCTGAAGTGGACCGGAACCCGCGTCGACCTCATCTTCGGCTCGAACTCGCAGCTTCGCGCCCTGGCGGAGGTCTACGCCCAGGACGACGCCCAAGCGAAGTTCGTCGGCGACTTCGTCGCGGCGTGGAACAAGGTGATGAACGCAGACCGCTTCGACCTTGCCTGATCGGCCCTGAGGGCAGGCCATTCGACGGCAGAGCAAAGCCCCTCTTTCCTCGTCGTCGGAGGAGCAGGCGCGGAGAAATCCGCGCCTGTTTCCGTTTGCGCGGCGATAACGTCTTCCTGACTTCCGGCTGCGGCAGGTTTTCGTTAACCATAACGCCCTAGTGCTTCGGGAAACGACGAATCGAGGGGTTGGGCTGCATGACGATCTCGCGCAGAGGCTTTGTGATCGGACTTCCGCTGGTGCTCACCGGATGCATGAGCGGCAATTTCGGCAGCGACTACCAGAACTACGCGGCCGTTCCGCACCCCCGCTTTCCGCTGCCCGCGCTGTCGCCCGAGAAGATCAAGCCCGAGCTGCGCCGCCGCGAGGTCGAGTACGACGCGGGCTACCGCGCCGGCACCGTGGTCGTCGATACGCCGGCGCGCCGCCTCTACTACGTGCTCGACGAGGGCCGGGCCATGCGCTACGGCATCGGCGTCGGGCGCCAGGGCCTGACCCTGCGCGGCAACGCCACCGTCGGCCGCAAGGCCGAGTGGCCGAGCTGGACGCCCACCGAGAACATGATGCAGCGCGACGCGAGGAACCGCCGCTATGCCGGCGGCGTGCCGGGCGGCCTGAACAATCCGCTGGGCGCGCGGGCGCTCTACCTCTACCGCGGCGGCCGCGACACCATGTTCCGCATCCACGGCACCAACCAGCCGCAATCCATCGGCCTCGCCATGTCGAGCGGCTGCATCCGCATGCTCAACCACGACGTGATCGACCTCTACAACCGCGTGCCGGTCGGCGCGAACGTCGTCGTGATGCAGGCCTGACCGGAAGCCGGCTTCCTTTCGCGCCGGCTTCTGCCCTTGTGTTCGGCGGCCGGGACGGCTAGCAAGACCGCCTTTCGGGCAACCGGCATCGGAGCGGGATCATGCGACTGGGCGGCAGGCTGGCGGCAGCCATCGACGTGCTTGAGGACATCGAGCGGCGGCACCGCCCGGCGGCGGACGCGCTCAAGGACTGGGGCCTGTCGCACCGCTTCGCCGGCTCCGGCGACCGCGCCGCCGTCGGCAACATCGTCTACGACGCCCTGCGCAGGAAGCGTTCCGCCGGCTGGCTGCTCGATGCGGAAACCCCGCGCGCGCTGGGCTTCGGCGCGCTGGCGCTCGAATGGGGCATGGATGCCGCCGCGCTCGACGGTGCGCTCGACGGCGACCGCTTCGCGCCCGAGCCGCTGACCGCCGCGGAGCGCGCCGCGCTTTCCTCGCGCGATCTCGCCGACGCGCCGCCGGCCGTGCGGGCCGATTGCCCCGACTGGTGCGTTCCGCTCGTCGAGGAGGCGTTCGGGGCGGACTGGGTGGCCGAGCTTGCCGCCCTTGCCGCCCGCCCGCCGCTCGACCTGCGCGTCAACACGCTTGCCGCCACCCCGCAGAAGGTTCTGGCGGAGCTCAAGGACACCGGCGCCGCGCCCGCCGGCATGCTGGCCGAGGCCATCCGCATCCCGCCCATCGACGGCGGCGGCCGCCACCCCAACGTGCAGGCCGAGCCCGCCTTCCAGAAGGGCTGGTTCGAGGTGCAGGACCTCGGCTCGCAGATCGCGGCCGCGCTTGCCGGCGCCGACGGGAGCATGCAGGTGCTGGACTACTGCGCCGGGGCCGGCGGCAAGACGCTGGCGCTGGCCGCCGCCATGGAGAACCACGGCCAGATCTTCGCCCACGACGCCGAGAAGCAGCGCCTCGCGCCGATCTTCGACCGCCTGCGCCGGGCCGGCGCACGCAACGTGCCGGCGATCGCCGGCGAGGCCGGCCTTGCCCCGCTTGCCGGCCGCATGGACCTCGTTCTGGTCGATGCGCCCTGCACCGGCTCCGGCACCTGGCGGCGCCGGCCCGACGCCAAATGGCGGCTGACCGAGCGCCAGCTCGGCGTGCGCATCGGCGAGCAGGCGGCGATCCTCGACGCCGCCGCCGGCTACGTGAAGCCGGGCGGCCGGCTCGTCTACATCACCTGCTCGATCTTCCCGGCCGAGAATGCGCATCAGGTCGCAGCGTTCCTCGAGCGCAACCCCGCCTTTGCCGCCGCCGACCCGCGGGCGCTGTGGCGCTCGCGCTTCGGGGAGGGGGCGCTCCAGCCGCGCATCTGCGGCAGCGGCGTCGTCCTGACGCCGGCAACGACCGCGACCGACGGCTTCTTCGCCGCCGTGCTGGAGCGGCACGCCTGAGGGCGCGTTCGGCGGAACCACCGTTCCGGCAGGCCGTTTAGGGGCAGCTTCACCGTCGCGGGGCCGTCATGACACGTTTCATTCCGCTATTTCTGTTCGTCGTTCTGGTCGTGGGCGGCGGCCTGCTGCTCGGCATCGGCAACCCGCCCGGCGCATGGTATGCCGGCCTCGAAAAGCCGCCATTCAACCCGCCGGACTGGGTGTTCGCGCCGGTCTGGACGCTCCTCTACCTCGCCGTCGCCGTGGCGGGATGGCGGATATGGCGCATGCGCGACACCGGCGGCGCCATGACCGCCTGGTGGCTGCAGCTCGGTTTGAACTTCCTGTGGACGCCGGTCTTCTTCGGCCTGCACGAGATCGGCTGGGCGCTGGCGGTCATCCTCGCGCTGCTGGCGACCATCGCCGTCTTCGTCCGCCTCGCCTGGGACCGCGACCGGCCGGCCGCGCTTCTCTTCCTTCCCTACGGCGCGTGGGTGGCGTTCGCCACGCTGCTGACGGCGTCGATCTGGTGGCTCAACTGACCTTGCTGCGCCGCGAAATCGGCGATTGCCTGCGTCTTCGGCCTCTGCAATAAGCGGCGCGTGAGACAAGGGAGACCGCTATGTCTGTCAGGTTCGAGCCCGCCGGCGATTTCGAATCCCGCGTCAGGACGAGCTTTGCCCGGCAGAAGGTCATGGCCACCATCGGCGCCGAGCTGACGCGGGTGAATCCCGGCGAGGTCGAGATCGAGATGGCGTATCGCGACGACCTCACGCAGCAGCACGGCTTTCTCCACGCCGGCATCATCTCGACGGCGCTCGATTCGGCCTGCGGCTATGCCGCCTATTCGGTGATGCCGGCCGACGCCGCCGTGCTGACCATCGAATTCAAGGTCAACCTCCTGTCGCCCGGCAAGGGCGAGCGCTTCCTGTTTCGCGGGCAGGTGACGAAGCCCGGCCGCACCATCATCGTCGCCGACGGGCAGGCCTATGCCTATGACGGCGAGGGCGAGGCGCGGATGATCGCCACCATGACCGGCACGATGATGGTGGTGAGCGGCCGTGACGGCATCGCGGGCTGATCCGCCGGTCACGCCGGTCGCCGGCCGCCGCGTCCTGTTCGTCATGGCCGCCGAGCAGGAATACGGCCCGCATCTTCGCGCCCGCTTCGCGCCGCTGATGACCGGCGTCGGCCCGGTCGAGGCCGGCATCGCCGCCGCCCATGCGCTGGCGCATCTGCGGTCGGCGGACCGCCTTCCCGACCTCGTCGTCTCGCTCGGCTCCGCCGGCAGCCGCAGGCTCGAGCAGACGAGCGTCCACCAGATCGCGTCCGTGTCCTATCGCGACATGGACGCCAGCGCGCTGGGCGTGCCCAGGGGCGTGACGCCGTTCCTCGGCCTGCCCGCCGTGCTCGATCTGCCCTTCCTCGTGCCGGGCGTGCCGGCGGCCACGCTGTCGTCCGGGGCGAACATCGTCTCGGGCGCGGCCTACGACGCCATCGAGGCGGACATGGTCGACATGGAGACCTATGCGGTGCTGCGCGCCTGCCAGCGCTTCGGCGTGCCGCTCGCCGGCTTCCGCGGCATCTCCGACGGCGCGGCCGAGCTGCGCTATGTCGGCGACTGGACCGAGTATCTCCACATCGTCGACGAGAAGCTCGCCGACGCGGTCGACCGGCTGGCCGAGGCGGTGGCAGCGGGCCTGCTCGACGGCGCGCCGCCGCGCTCGACGCCCTAGCCGCGCGCGCCCGCCGTCTCGCGGCCGCCGATCCACACCCGCCACAACAGGAGCGGCATCAGCACGATCTCGGCCGCGAAGGACGGGCCGACGAGCGACGAGGTGAAGACCGACAGGTCGCCCGCCGAAAGCCGCGAGACGCCGCCGACGAACATCAGCGCCAGCGCCGTCATGACCGGCACGCGCAGCCGGTCGAGCCGCACCGCGGCGGTCACGAACAGCAGCCCCATCCCGAACCACAGGCCGCCGAGATACCGGACATGGCTGTCGTGGACGGCAAAGGCGGCCGGATCGGTGACGGCGATGAAATCGGTCGGGCCTTCGAGGCCGAGCGTCGCGATGCCGCTGAAGCCGACATTGGCGCCGGTGAAGAGCGCGACCAGTCCCGTCAGTCCCAGGATCGTCCTCACGACGGGTTCACGCATGCCTGGCTCCTCCGTTCCCGACGTTTCGGGATGACGTAAGGTCGGTTGACGCGGCGCGCAAGGCCTGCGCTATGCTTCGCCTCGGCCGGAAGCCCGACATCCGGGCCGCAAGGGCGGGGTCCCATGCCTCCGCCACCCATTGCGTCGAATCGCGCTTTTCTTTACAGCCTCGCCATGACCGCTACAGCTCAC
>JALHFU010000440.1:0-1173 GCA_022838525.1 Hyphomicrobiales bacterium
CACCATCCAGAGGGGCCCGAGCTTCTGCGGCAGGATGCGGCCGACCTCGCGCAGGCATTCCTCCAGGGCCGGCGGAAGATCCTCATCGAAAGCCAGCGCGGCGAGGCCCTCCTCCAGAGCGGCCGCATGATCGCGATGCGGGTTCACGTACACCATGCCGCCGAGCTTCTCGTGGGCCAGGATCTCTCTCATCTCGCTCCGCGCCGCGAGGGGATTCGCGCGGCTGCGGCGATTGCGCAGGAAATCGCGCACGGCATCGATATCCCGGCTTACGATCAGATGCTGCTCGCCCAGACCCACGTACGCCGCGAGCGGATCCGGCGCCGCGTAAATGGGGTACCCGTCGACGGATTCGCGCAGCAGCGGGCGGCCGAGACGTTCCTCGATTCCGCGCGCCGCGTCGCGTAGGATCTCGCGCTGCCCGACGGACAGAACCAGCGTGTCCGGACACGGCGAGGCTCCGGCGCGCGCGTACGCGAAGACTTCCGGACCGAAGGCGCTCAGCAGGGCGTCCGCATCGGCGCCCGTGGGCGCGGACAGCTCGCTCGCGGCGCGGGCGAGCGTTTCCCAGGTTTTCGGCCACGCCTTCGCGATGCCCGCGGCCGCCCGGGGCCATACGTTCCGAAGGTCGACCCCGAAGACGCCGAAAAAACCGACATCGGCGGGAACGACCGCCAGCGCCCCGCGCACATTCGCCTCCCTCAGGAACTGCCCCGCGAGCCCCTGCCCGGCTTCGGGCCATTCGACGTGCCACACATCGCGGATCTTGCCCGCAGAGCGGTAGGAGGCGATGCCCGCGGCGCCCGCGGCGTCGAGACCGAGGTCCCGCCACAGCGCTTCGCGGCCGGACGGGCCGAAAAGCGCGCTCAGAAGCTTGCCGAAGTGCGCGTACACGAAGGCGAGTTCGATACCCGCGCTCTGCACTTGCGCCTGCACCCGCGTGAAAGCAGCGCCGGCCCGCAAGGGCCGCGGCGCGGGAGCCAGGGTTTCGAAAAACCGTGGGTCGGTGCTGATGCGAACCTCGCCGTCGCACGGCGCGAAGTACCAGGTCTCCGCTGCGCCGCGCCCGAAGGCCGCGGTCCGCACCGCGACCCCGGCAAGCGTCGTTTCCCCGACGATGAGCTCGGGAACGTTCTCCCGCAGCGCCGCGGCGCAATCGGCAAGCACCCGCAC
>JALHFU010000175.1:0-8480 GCA_022838525.1 Hyphomicrobiales bacterium
GAGCGCTGGTTGGAACGGGTGCCGTGGTCGCCGAGGGTCACGCTGTCGGTGTACTCGTCGCGCTCGCCGATCAATGTGGAGAGGTCTTGGAGGTCGCGGCTGCTGGACGCACCGCCGAGGACGATCTTGACGATGCTGGCGTCCCAGATCGCGCTGGCCTGGTTTTCGCTCCACCGGTCCCGGGCTTGGGCGAGTGACTGCAACACCGGCATCGTGGTGATCCCGGTGCCGCCGCCTTCGGCCATCAGCATCGGCAAGGACGGCAGGGGTGCGAGGTTGCCGATCTCGTCGAGTGCCAGCAGCAGGGGCGGGTCGAGTCGGGCTCCGGGTGACCGGGCGGCGAGACGGCGGGCGGTTTCGATGAGGTCTTCCACGAACGCGGCGACGAGCGCCGCGGACGCGCCGGCCCCTGCTCCGGTGGCGAGCAGATAGAGCGTGCCGTGCTGGGTGAGGAAGGTTCCGGGGTCGAACTGTTCGTGCGGGCCGGGTGTGACGGCATCGAGCACGCGGGGGTCGGCGAGGGCTGCGAGGGCGAGGGAGACGCCTTGCCAGATGCTGTCGCGGGTCTTGGGGTCGGCGTCGATCATCGCGCCGAGCGAGTCGCCCCACCCCATCGCCGCGTTCGGGTTCGAGTTCAGGATCGCGACCGCCTCGGCCGCAGAGCTGGGGTCGAGGGTCCACCGGAACAACTCAGCGGGCGGACGGCCGTCGAGGGCGGCGGCGTGAAGCAGCGCTTGGAGCGCGGTGCGGGTCTTGCCTTCCCAGAACCCGCCGGACTCCACGCCCCCGGAGGAGAGGCCGGTGGCGGCGGCGAGGCCGTTGGCGCGGATCATCGCGGTCAGCGGGTCCTGGCACCCGCGCACGGGTGACCAGCGCAGCCCGGTGGGGATGCCCTCGGCGAGGTGTTGTGGGTCGAACACCGCGACCGGCCCGCCCGTACGTCGCCGGGCACGCAGCGTCGCGGTCAGGTTCTCCGGTCGCGTCGAGGTGGTGACGACAGCGCCGGGTGCGTCGAGGATCGCGTTGACGACGACATGGAGAGTCTTGCCCGAGCGGGGCGGGCCGATCAGCAGGATCGAGTCCTCGACCGATGCCCACACCCCGGTGCCCCGACCCGTGCCGAGGAGATAGCCGACATCCCCGGGCGCTGGCGTGGTCAGGGATGGGCGCAGGGTTCCGGCGCGGCGCAGGAGTGCTTTCGCGGATGCCGTGGTCTTGACCTCGTGCGCGGTGGCGATCCCGGCGAGGCGGTGCGGGTCGGTCCCGATCTTCCGGCTGTGGCGGCGCAGCAGTATCCACACCCACGTGACACCGACGACGAGCGCAGCGAGCAACAGGGTCGTGACGGCCCAGTAGACGACCGGGTTAAGACCTTCCGCGCCGAGCGCCCCCGCGGGGGCAGGATGAGTGCGAGGCCGAAGGCTCCGATCAGGGCGATGAGGGCGGCGTTGGTGAGTTCGTCACCCATGCTCCCGCCCTGTCTGGGGTTCATGGCAGCCGCCGAATCGCGGTCGTGCCTGAGATGCGCCCGAACAGGATCACCTCGCCCGTCGCGTCGGGCGGGAGGTCGTCGAGATCGACCAGCGCCCGAGCGGTACCGGTTCCGGCGGCGTCGGTGTGGCTCACGATGACCGCGACGGCGACATCCTCACCCGGCACGAACCCCTCGCCCTCAACCTCCATGAGCCGCGGCGCTCGCGGTGCCGCAGCGCGGCGACCTCGCCGCGTGCCCGGCACCGGTGCCTGCGCGACTACTCGGACAGGTGGGGTTGGTCTGCGGGCGTGGATGATGTCGGTGAACACGCCGCCGTCGCACTCGCGGACCTCGACCCTGACCGAGACGGTGCGGTCTTTCGTGATCTCGTCCATCAGCGGTCCGAACGTCGCCCGAGTCCACGCCCCAGCAGAAGGTTGCGGGTGGGCGATGCCGTCGACGGCTGCGGTGAGAGTGCCGTCCGCGGCGACGGTGACGACCACGTTCGGCAGATCGACAGGCACCTCAGGTTCCTGGTCGCCGGAGTGGTGTGGGCGTGCGAGGTTCATCGGTGACCCCCAGCCGCGCGAGAGCTGGTATCGAACAGCGCGAGCTCGGCGGGGTGGAGCTGGTGCTGCGTCACGAAGCTCCTGGCCTTGATCCGCCAGAGCCCCTGGCCGACGCCGAGGTTCGGGAGGAGTTGCTGCTCGGTGCCGGTCAGGCCGAGAGCTTGGGCGGTGGGTCCGAGCTGGTCGGATTCCTGGCGGTACACGATCCTCGTCTCCGCATTCGCCAACAGGCTGTTGGCGAGCGAGCGCATGGCGGAGCCTTGATCGCCCACGTTGTCGAGGTCGGTGAGCTTGTGGAAGATCAGCATGTTCGCGATCCCGTAGTGCCGGGCGAGCCGCCAGTGCGCATCCATCCGCCGCAACAGCGCGGGGTGGGACATCAGCCGCCAGGCCTCGTCGTAGACTACCCACCGCTGCCCACCATTCGGATCGAGCAGCGCCGATTCCATCCACGCCGACGAACACGTCATCAACACGCTGATGAGCGTCGAGTTCTCCGTCACGCGCGACAGGTCGAGAGAGATCATCGGCAGGCTCGGGTCGAATGCCACCGTGGAGGGGCCGTCGAACAATCCGGCGAGGTCACCAGCAACGAGACGCCGCAGCGCGTGACCGACGAGCCGACCGTCCTCGGCCAAGCGCCCGTCCGTGTCGGAGCTGGGGTTGAGGATGCGGTCAACGACCATCGGCAGGATCGGCACGTCGTTCTCCCGCACCGTCTGCGTCAATGCCAGGTCGATGGCCGTGTGCTCCAACGGCGACAACCCCCGAGCCAGCACGGTCTCCGCGAGCGCGCCGATCAGATCACGGCGTCGCGCAGCGACGGTGGAGGCCCACTGCTCGTCCGACAACCCGGACGGGCGGTGGCCTTCGTCGAGGGGGTTCAGGCGGGTGTTGAGGCCGTGGCCCAGGACGATGGCGCGTCCGCCGACGGCGTTGGCGACGGCGGTGTGCTCGCCCTTCGGATCGCCCGGCACGTAGACCCTGCGACCGAACGGCAACGACCGCGTATAGAGGGACTTCGCAAGGCTCGACTTGCCGGAGCCGACGATCCCGGCCAGCACCACGTTGGGGGCGGTGATGATGCCGCGCGCGTACAGCACCCACGGGTCGTACACGAAACTGCCGCCGGAGTACAGGTCCTGCCCGACGAACACACCATCGGCACCGAGGCCACCTTCGGCGACGAACGGATACGCCCCCGCCAACGTCGCGGAAGTGTCCTGGTGACGCGGGAGCCGGAACCGTCCCGGCGTCCTCAGTTGCGCCGCACCCGCCTCACCAGCCTTGGGCAGGTAGATCGTGGCGCGCCGCTCCTCCCGCTCCGCCTCAGCCTTGGCTTTCAGGGCCGCGAGTTCGACCCTGCGCTGCTCGGCATGGAGTCGCACTTCGGCGCGGCGGCGCTGTTTGCGGAGCTTGCGGCGTTCCTTCGACGGCGCGACCAGCACAGCCGTGTGCAGCCGCTCAGGATCCTGGTTCACAGTTCGAGCCTCCGCACCTGCTTGACCGCGGTGATCTTCGCAGGCTCGAACCACGACCGCCCCTGCTTCGGTGACGGCAGATCGCGGCGCTTCGGAGCCCCCGGTGAGGAGTACGAGACCAGCAGCTCCGGCCCGTCCCGTGTCGGCGACGGCTCATCGATCGCTTCGGCGCTCGCGTCGGGGTCGGGGTGGCGGCGCAGTAGTGAGACGTACCCGACGTGCGGGTTGACGACCAGGGCGTAGTCGCCGGACATCATCACCCGATCGTTGGTGCCCTCGCCGGGTTCGTCGTAGACGTATCCGTTCTCCAGCGCGGCCTGCGTGGTCTCGTCGCCGTAGTCCCACTGCGCGAGGTAGTCCACCGCATCGATATGCCCCAGCTCGCCGAGGATGCGCAATGGCCGGTCGGCCTCGTCGCCTTGGAGGAACACCACGCTGACCCACCGCGACGGCGCGGCCTCCTCGATGGCGGGTTCGGGATGCCAAGCGATCCGCCCCGCAGCGATGAACGCCTCAGCGAGCCGGTCGTAGGCCTGATCCACCAGACGAGCAGACCGGCGCAGCTCCTCCGCCGTCGCGAGCGCATCCCGGACACCCGCGGCGTGGTCGCCGTCGTCGTTGAACGCATGCGCGACCTTCCTCTCGTGCACGTCAGCGAGCTGTTCCAGCACCTGGCGCAGCGACCGCATCCCCGAGGACAGGTCACCGATCACCCCGTACATCTGCGCAGGCTGATCGAACGTGCGGCTCGCATGCGCAAGCCCCCGCAAAGCCTCAGACGCCTCCACGGCGTCGGCGGCGGAATCGAAGAACGTGGGCATGGTCGGCCTCCTCGCAAGTCGTGTGACCAGGAGGTGTGCTGCGATGACCCAGGCGCTGTCGAAGGCGGCTGACATACTTGATGGAGGCGTCGGAGGGAGGCACGAGGCAGTCACCGGCGAGAAGGAGAGCCACATGGACGACCCGCGCGACGAGTCCGGTAATGATGACGCCGTTGGCAGGCAGACCGCAGAGGATGGTCAGGTCAGGTCCGACGCGCTTGAGCTCGCAGCGTCCACGACCCTCGTCGAGGTGACGCCAGGCGTCGCAGTCGTATTCGGCGAAGTCCCCGACGGTCTTGAACTCATCAGCCTTGACATGGTGCCGTCCTTCGACCGCGCTCAGCTCTCCACCGCTCTCGGCTCCTTCGGCAACGCAGGCACGATCGTCGGGAACGTCGCAGAGGCTGTATCGAGCGCGCAAGGCCTCTTCCGCGTCAACGATGCGACGCTGTCTCTGTTGAAGAGCGGCGGGCAGATGGCAGCAAAGGACGGCGCCAAGCTCGGGGCGATCTTCAAGAACGGTGAACTGGTCGCCCAGGCACGTTTCCTCCCCGCCTCGATGACAGCCGCGACGGCGATCGCAGCTATCGGCCCGGCCGTCGCCATGATCGCGCTCCAAATGCAGCTCGGCGAGATTTCCGGCCTCGTCCGCTCCAACATCCAGCTCACGACGCAGACGCTCAAGGCCATCCGAAACGAGCAATGGGCAGAGCTTGAAGGGCTGGCGGAGTCCGTCGATGAGGCAGTCAAGGAGACCCGCGAACTCGACGCCATCACAGACTCTGTCTGGGAGCCCATCGCTCCCAGCGGCCCCAACATCCGCAAGCAACTGAAGCTGTACCGCAAGAACGTGGCCGGCCACATCCAGGAGATCGGGAGCGTGGAGGGTCGCGCCCGCCGCCAATACCTCGAAACCAACGCCGAGGCAATCGTCTTCGATACCTACGCGCTACTCAGCTCGCTGAAGACCCACGCGGAGTACCAGGCTGTCCGGGCGGCCCTCGCCAGAACACGAAGCACCAATGACGAGAGCGAAGCGCAGCTCTTCGACCGGATCGCCCGAAACACGCCCGCCGAGATCGACGAGTCGCTCTCCGAAATCCGATCGTTGACCGAGTCACTCGTGCGCGAGTTGCGAATCATCGCCGAGCTACCCGGTCGCGCCACCATGCCGCTCACGAAGAAGCGGAAGGACGCGAAGGCGTCCCAGCTCACATGCAGACAGCTCCTCGAAGCCATCGAACCCTTGGCCAACATGCTCCAGCCAGCAGTCGAGATGCCAGCGGTCCCAGAGACCGTATGCGCGCCCGAGTGGCTTGAGCTCGATCCCTACCTGCACATCCTCCGGTGGTTTCTTGAGGACGGTGAGGCACTTCGCAGCGTGGCGTTCCCCTACGAAGTGGGAACTCACAACTTCGCCGGAGTCGTGCCAGCGATTCTCGCTAAACGAGTTGACGCGACCTGGGACGCGCTCACGCCGGGAAGAGCCAGTGCCATCGTTGAGAAGTTCGCGTCGAGTACCTTCGTAGCGGTAACGGATCGACGGATCATCACAGCCATCCCAGGGAACCTCCTAAGACGAGGCGAACTCGGCGCAATCTACTCGCTGGATGAGGTTCGTAACGTGCGCGGCCGCTCCTCGCGCGGAGCGGGCGTCCGACCGACCATCGACGTGACCACCGAGCAGCGGGACCTCCATTGGATGTTCCCTGACGCCGCCGCCCACGAGGACATCGACTGCCTGGCCGCGGTTCTCTCCGAGGGAACACCGCATGCAATCCCAGCCCCGGCAGCGATCGCACCGACCGCTCCACCAAGTGCCGCCATCGACTCCTAGACCTTCCGGCAGAGCGGCAACGCAGCAGCTGTGAACGCGGCAGCCTGCTGTCCTACGAGGAGCCGTGTCTCGCACGAGGCTTGGATCGCAGCCTGTTCGATCGCAGCCACGGCGGCGTCGAGTTCCTCCACGGTGGGTGCCGAGATGGCGATAAGTCCTGTGTAGCGGAGGATGCCGTGGCCGGCGGTGAGGTCGGCTTCTTGTTGGAGCACGTCGTGGTATTCGGCGGTCTGTGAGGCGTCTTCGATCTGGCCGATCTTGGCTCGTTGGGCTTGGTCGGAGATGTGCTCGACCTTCTTCTTGCGGATGTCTCGGGCGGCTTGGTCGGATCGCATTGGCGTGCAGATCAGCGAGAACGACCGCTGAATACCGGTAGACAGCAGCACCGGCGACAAGAATCCCGGATACACCAGCGACCGGGGCCATTCGCTGATCCACAGCACCGCGTGGTGCGCGGAATCAGTCCGAAGCCTGCCCCAGGTCTCGGTGACCGCGACCGGACCCGCCGTGGCGAGAGATTGGCCGAGTTGGCCGTGGCGTTCCAGGGTGGCGGCGATGGCGGGGTCGTAGGCGGAGCGCAGCATGACCGCGATCTGGCCTGGGGTGAGCCAACCGGAGGGCGCGAGGTCGGCGGAACGGAGCGCGGCGACGAGGGTGTTCATCTCTTGGCGCAACACGTTCGCCCCACCCCGGATGCCGCCCCCGGCGGTTCTGATCTGCCGAGCCGCCGCCTTCATATCCAAGGAGAGGGACAGCGTGGTGGCGTGGCGCTCTCCTGCGGGTCCGGCGCGTTCGATCAACTCGGCGTAGGTGTCAGCGGCCCATGAACTGTCCGGCGTGCCGTGCGCGGCCCACCACTCGGCAAGCCCGGTACCGGAGTCCGGCAGAGTCCGCTCCAACACCTGAAGCGTGGCGACGCGGCCGGATCGGCACACGGTCGCGAGCACGCGACCCCAGGAAGTGACGCGGCGCTCCTGCTCGCCGGGGTCAAGGAGCACGAACGCCGGGTGGGTGACCTCACAGGCCACGGTCAACGTCGCCTGGTGCGGGTCGTGGATCATCCCAGCTCCGGTGTCAGGGTCGTCGAACTCCCGCAGCCGCGCCATGTCGCCGGGCAGCGCGAGCGTCCCAACCGGACGCGGTGTGACGATCCTTCGCCGGTACAGGAGCTGGCCGCCGGTGGTACGCCACAGCCACCAGCACGCGACCGGCAGCCATTCCACGATGGGTCGGCCTGCAATCGGTATCCAGGTCAGCGCCGCCGAGAGCACCCAGACCGGGGCCGTGTAGGCGAGGAGTATCCCGCCTCCGGCATAGAACGCCACGATCAGCGTCACTTCACCGGCACGAGATCGCCCGTGCTGCGAGGGTTCTGATTCGAGGTCACGGGTCTACTCCTTCGGTGCTCGTGGCGCAGGCGGCGGGGTGGGCTTCGGTGGCGGTGCGGGATCGCTCCTCGGCGCTGGCGGTGCTGGACTCGACGACGGCGGCGGAACCTGCTTCGGTGTCGCGGGAGGTGTGCTTGCTGGGGGTGGCGGTGGTGTCTGGGCGGCAGCATCCGCGGCACGCTCACCTTGCGCACCGAGCGCGGTTCCGGCCTTCGGCCCGGCGGTCGCGGCTCCCTTGGCGACCTGCGCGCCGACGACCACCGCAGCAGCAGCGGGTCCAGCAGCCGCAGCACTACCACCTGCGGCGGCCCCGCCGCCGGTCGCACCCGCGGCTCCACCCGATGCGCCAGCCCCGCTCCCGGCCGAGGATGCGGGCGTCGGTTTCGGTGCGGGCGGCGCGCTCCCGCCGCCTCCGCGGCCAGCGCCGCCGCCACCACCGCTTCCGGTGTCGCCTGCGCCGTCGAGTACCTTCCTCGGTTCGGCTCCGCCGCCTGCACCGCGTCCGGGCACGGGGACGGGCCGGTTGAGGGCGTGTTTGGCGTCTTGTTCGGAGCCGATCGCGTGGTACATGTCGAACCCGACGAACGCGATGAACTTGTACGTCAGATAGGGCGCGAACGCGGCCATCGCCATCAGCACGATCCCTGCGATAGGGTCGCTGATCGACGCGAGGTCGGCGTCGATGGGTGCCGAGACCTGGGTGATCGCGACCAGGAACATCACGACGAGCACGAGCTTGGAGCAGATCAGCGCGACGACGAACATCGCCCACTTCCCAATCCACCCCCGTGAGGCATCCCACGACGCACCAGAGAACGCGAGCGGGGCGAACACGATCGCCACCAGCAGCAGCGCCTTCCGCACGAGAAGCGAGAGCCAGACGATGGCGGCGGCGGTGATCGCGAGGCCG
>JALHFU010000176.1:0-6225 GCA_022838525.1 Hyphomicrobiales bacterium
ATTAAGTAAATTTCTTGCAAACCTGGAACACGACCTTGGCCAAAAACTTTTTAGAAAACTTGGAAATAAGTACATCCTGACTTTTGCCGGACAAAAATACGTAGATACGGCAAGAGAAATCCTTCTTTTGAAATCGAATTTGGACATCGAGCTTGCCGACATCCTGAAAAAAGATGTAAAAAATTATTATTTAAAACCGCCCAACATCAGCTGGGGTATTATTTTTCCCCTCTCATGGACACTGATGCAGCTTATTCGTTCTCCCGGCGGGAACATCCTGGAATTGCTCCCCGGTCTGATTTCAATGAGCGTTTTATTCGGCACCACCTCCATGCTCGCTGTTACAATCACCTTTGAACGAAGCGGAAGGTCGTTTGATCGCCTGCTGCTGGCGCGGCGAAAGCTGGCGGCGCAGCCAGATGAAGCCGGCATCGCTCTTGAGCCGGTTGTAGGTCTGCTCGACATTGAGGTCGGGCAGCACGGTCAGGAGCTTCTCCAGCGCCTCGTCGGCATCGACGATGCGGCGCGGCTCGGCATAGAGCGAGGCGGTGTTGATGTCGGTGGCCAGCACCTCGCCGTTGCGGTCGAGGATGTCGGGCCGCGACGCCGTCACGCGCGACGGGCCGGGGCCGCCCTCCTCGAGCTCCTGCATGCCGAGAAAGGCGATGCGGCCGGCGATGGCGCCGTAGAGGCAGAAGAACACCGCGATGGTCATGAGGATGCGGCCGCGTCCGCGGCCGCCGGTGGTCTTGGCGAGCCCGTCGATGACGATGCGCTCGTCGCCGCCCTGCGCCTGCCGCCCTGCGCCCCTGCGCCAGCGCCCGATCATTGCGCAACGCCTCCCGTGGTCACGCCGTCTATGCCGTCTGCGGCGATGCGGTCCTCGCCGACGATGTCCTCGATGCGCAGCGGCCGTGCCGGCAGCTCGTCGATCTCGGCGATCTGGTGCGCCTCGACGGGCGCGAGATGCAGCTCCTCGCGATAGGCCTCGGCCAGCCTCTGCAGCCGCGACGGCTGCGTCAGCAGGCTCCAGTCGGCCTTGAGCACGTCGATGGTCTCCTCCTCGAAGCGGATCGCGCTTTCGAGCTTGCGCACCTTGGACAGCTCCGCCTCGGCCGCATGCTTGGTGGTGTAGGTGAACCCCGCAGCGCAGACCATGACCGCGATCAGCACCATGTCGGTCGTCCTGAACATGGCCTCACCTCTCTCCTGCAAGGGCCGGCAGCGACGGCAGCCCGAATATCGACAGTTCCTCCGGCCGCGCCGGTGCCGCGGTGCGCACGGCCGCGCGCAGCTTGGCCGAGCGCGCCCGCGGGTTCGCCTCGGCCTCGGCCGCGCTCGCCGCCAGCGCCTTGCCGGCCTTGTCGAAGGTGGCTTCCTTCTCGATCGCCGCCGGCAGATGGCGCGAGCCGGAGGCGCGGCCGGCGCGGTCGGCGATGAACTGCTTGACGATGCGGTCCTCGAGCGAATGGAAGGTGACGACGACCAGCCGGCCGCCGGGCCTCAGCGCCCGCTCCGCGGCGAACAGCGCACGGGCCAGCTCGCCCAGCTCGTCATTGACGAAGATGCGCAGCCCCTGGAAGGCGCGCGTGGCGGGATGGATCTTGTCGCCCGGCTTACGGCCGAGCACGCCCTCGATGGCCTCGGCGAGATCGCGCGTGCGCTCGAACGGCCGCTCGGCGCGGCGCTTCTCGATCATGCGGGCGATGCGGCCGGCGTGCCGCTCCTCGCCGTAGAAGCCGAAGATGCGGGCGAGATCGCCGGCCTTGAAGCGGTTGACGACGTCGGCCGCGCTCGGCCCTTGTCTCTCCATGCGCATGTCGAGCGGTCCGTCATGGCGGAAGGAGAAGCCACGCCCGGCCTCGTCGAGCTGCATCGAGGAGACCCCGATGTCGAGCACCACGCCGTCGACCGGCCCGCCGGCGACGGCGTCGAGGCTGGAGAACCGGCCGTGGACGAGCTTGAGCCGCCCGCCCGCCTGCGCCTGAAGCGTGCGGCCGGCGGCGATGGCGTCCGGGTCGCGGTCGATGGCGACGACGCTTGCCCCCGTTTCGAGGATGGCGCGCGTATAGCCGCCCGCGCCGAAGGTGCCGTCGATGACGGTCTCGCCCGCCCGGGGGGAGAGTGCGGACAGAACCTCGTCGAGCATGACCGGAATGTGGCGGGCCGGTCCGCCAACGGCGATCCCCTCGCCGTGGCCCGCCATCATTCCGAGCCCCCGCCCGTTGCGCCCGTCGTCGTACCCGAGGAGGGTCCCCCTTGGCGCAATCTCAACAGCCGTTCCCGCACCTGCGCGCCATAGGCGGCAAGCCGCGACGGCTCCCACATCTGGAAGAAGGTGCCGCGCCCCACGAAGGCCACTTCCGTCGTGATGCCCGTATGGTCGCGGATGAAGTCCGTCACCGTGATGCGCCCGTCCTGATCGAGCTTCAGGAAGTCGCTGTCGCCGTGCACGAAATAGGACATGTCGTCCGCCGTCTGCAGGAACGGGTCCTCCATGGCGATCCGCGCCTCGTAGCGGTCGAGCAGGTCGAGCCCGCCGACGTCCAGCGCCGGCCGGTCGAGCGCCTTCAGCGCATAGAGTTCCTGATAGCCCCGCTTCGCCACCACCGCCCGGAAATGCGCAGGCACCGACACGCGCCCCTTGGCGTCGATCCTGTTCACGGCGCTGGAAAGAAAACGGTCCATGACCCGATACTGCCGTCCTTGCCGCCGCGCCCGTCTGCATGTCCCGAAACATGCCCTGAGCCGCCTTTTCCGCACGCTGCGCAACGCCCGAATCCGACAAGGAAGCATCGTTCCGGCGCGCGTTCGCGGCCGCCGGTTTCAGTGACGCTTCACCCTGAACTGGAACGAGGTTGCGATGATGGATAAGGGATAACATGGGGCACTATGGGCGTCAACGGGAGCAACCCGCACAAACCACCATGTCGGGGCGGCACAGGGGCGATGCGGCAGCCAACCCGCATTTATCCTGCGTTAAGCTTAACGAACCGTTAGGACCGCCCCGAAAGGCCGCTGCTGCCTTATGTTGAATCGGCCCGTGAAGAGGCTGAATCGGCGTGTGAGCGAGATGAATCATCCCCTCGCCTTTCCACGCCAACCCGTTGAAATGAAAGCGTCAGCCGGCCTGTAAGCCGGGTTCTGTATGGCCCCGCCGCCGAGGCGGCGCGACGTGGCGGCCATTCATCTGGGGCGCACGTTGCCGCGCGCCTCATGCAACCTACCCGGACGGCTGGCCGGAAACTGCCTGAAGGTTGCCCTTCGCGCCGTCCCTATTCGGTCTTGCTCCCGATGGGGTTTGCCGTGCCGCTCCCGTTGCCGGTCGCGCGGTGGGCTCTTACCCCACCCTTTCACCCTTGCCCCGCCAGCTCACCGGCCTGTCGCGGCCGGTCAGCAGGCGGGGCGGTCTGCTTTCTGTGGCACTTTCCCTGGGGTCGCCCCCGCCGGCCGTTAGCCGGCATCGTGTTTCCTGGAGCCCGGACTTTCCTCGCCGGCGGCCTTTCGACCGGTGCCGGCGCGGCCGCCCGGCCGACTGACGCCTGCGTATAAAGGGACTGGCGGCGCAAATTGCAACCGCAATCGACATCGCGGCGACGCAAGAGCCGCCGCGCGCCGCCTGCTCCGACGGTCAGGCGCCCATATGCCGCTTGACCTTGGCGCAGTAGGCCGCCGACACCTTGTTCATGCGCTTGGCGCCGTGGCCGGCGTTGTAGCGCAGGAGCGTGCCGCAGGTGTCGCCGCCGCCGAGCTGGTGCGCCTTCGCCAGATATTTCATGCCCCAGCGGATGTTGGTCTCGGGATCGTAGAGGCCCTTGGCGCTGCCGGAATAGCCCATCATGCGCGCCGTCGACGGCTTGATCTGCATGAGGCCGATCTCGCCGGCACGGCCGCGGGCGTTGGGACGGAAGTTGCTCTCGACGCGCACGACGGCGCGGGCGAGCGAGACCGGGATGCCGTGCTTCTGCGCGTGCGTCGCGATGATCGCGTCGTAGGCCGAGCCCTTTGCGGCCGGCTTCACGGCCGACCTTGCCTTTCCGGGCGCGATCGAGGCGGTCGTCATAGTGTCGATGGCCGGAGCGGCCTCCTTCTTGACCTCGACCGGGAACATCGAATGGACGTCGGTGGCCGGCATGCTGAGCGCAGGCTGCACGAAAGCGGCGAGTCCGGCAGCCAGCGCCGCCGTCGCGAAAGACAGTTTGTTCATGTGGTCCGTTCTTGTTGTGGCTGCACCCGGACGGGCGCGGCAGGTTGGCCTCTGCGACCGGCGGGGATCGACGCCGGCTGCATGCAGAAGCGCCATGTGACGGCGAAACTGGCGGCAAAAATGGCCGCGCCGGTCACTTTGCATGACAGTTTGTGACAATAGCCCCCGATCCGGCCCGGATCAGGCCGCGATGGTCGGCAGCGCGCTCAGGAGCTTGTGCAGGGTCTCAATGGTCGAGCGATCCGCGACGCCGTCGACCCGCGCGGGGCGGAAATGCCGCTGGAACGCCTCGACCGCCGCCCGCGTCGCCTCGTCGTAGAAGCCGCTGATCTCCAGCCCGTAGCCGTAGAGCAGGAGCATCGACTGGAACGCCTCGACCGGCTCGCCCCGGTCGCCCAGCGCCAGAAACCGGCCGCCCTGCACCGGCGCCGGCGGCACGTAGTGCCCGACGCCGAGCTCCGCCAGCCGCGCCCACGGAAACCGCTCGCCGGGGTCGGTCTTGCGCCCGGGCGCGACGTCGGAATGCGCCAGCACCCGCTCGGGCGCGATGCCGTAGCGGCCGCATATGTCGTGGCAGAGCGCCGCGACCGCCTCGATCTGCACGTCGGGAAAATCGGGAAAGCCGGCCAGCGGGCCGGGATTGACGATCTCGACGCCGATGGAGAACGAGTTGACGTCGGACAGGCCCTTCCACGAGCCCTTGCCGGCATGCCAGGCGCGGTCGCTCTCGCGCACCATCTGCACGATGCGGCCGTCCTCGTGGACGAGATAGTGCGCCGACACCTCGCTCTCGGGCGTGCACAGCCAGGCTTCCGCCGCCTCGCCCGTCTCCATCCCGGTATAGTGCAGCACCACGCAGTCGGGCGTCATGCCGTCGCGCCGGGCGCCGAAATTGGGCGAAAGCCTGACCTCGGCGCCCGGATGGTCGGGGGCGAAGCCGCTCATGCCGGCCGCCTCGAGCGCTCGATGGTCTCGTAGGCGGCATTGATGGCGGCGAGCCGCCGGTTGGCGATGGCGAGGAACTCCTCCGGCACGCCGCGGGCGATCAGCCGGTCGGGATGGTTTTCCGCCGCCATGCGGCGGTACTGGGCGCGCACCTCCTCGAACGGCGCGCCGAGCTCCAGCCCCAGCACGCGCCACGGATCAGCCTCGCCGGTGACGGCATGGCGCGACAGGATGGCCTCGAACCGCTCCTCCCCGATCTCGAAGATCTCGGAGATGCGGCGCAGGAAGCCGACCTCGCGCTCGTGCACCAGCCCGTCGGCGGTGGCGATGTGGAACAGCCCGTCGAGGATGTCCTCCAGCACGGGGCAGTTGGGACGCCCGTTGCCGCACAGCCCGGCCAGCCGCTCGGCATAGGCCTCGAAGCCGGCGACGTCCTGCTTGGCGAGGTCGAAAAGGCGGGCGACGTTGCGCGTCTGCTCCGCGGGCACGACGAAAATCTGCTGGAAGGCGCGCACCTCGTCCTGCGTGACGATGCCGTCGGCCTTGGCCATCTTGGCGGACAGCGCGATCATGGCGATCGAGAAGGCGACCCGGCGGCGAAGCTGCGGGTCGCCGGACAGCACGGTCCGCACGGCCTCTATCACGCTCGACAGCGCATTCGCCGGCACCGTTGTGAGGAGTTCGCTTATCCGCGCCCAGATCGACATGGGCGCTTCATAAAGCGAAATCCCGCCGCTGACGAGATGGCATCTGCACGGCTGCGCCGGGAAGGCCGCATCATGGGCCGTTCCCGGTCACGCACACCCCTCGACCGCCAGCGGGAGACGCCAGGCGTCTGCCCGCGGCGGCGTGAGAACCGTTACTCGGCCGGCGGCGTCGTCGGCTCGGTCGGAGCGGGCGGCACCGTGTTCGGGGTTGCCGGCTCCATCGGCTGCGTCTCGTCAGGCACAGCCTGGGTCGTGGTTCCGTCGGTATCGCTGCACGCGGCAAGGCCAAGCAGCGCGATGCCGGAAACGGAAGCAAGAATCAGCTTTTTCATTCCCTATCTCCTTCTTTCGAACCGTCCATCCGCT
>JALHFU010000177.1:0-10319 GCA_022838525.1 Hyphomicrobiales bacterium
CCGGTCATCGGCGCGGATTATCCGCCCGCCTTCCTGGCCAACCCCAAAAACCATCGCACGCGCCCGGCCATCTACGTGGCCACCGACCAAGTCAAACTAGCCGTGGACACCCCGCCGGAATTCCGCTTGCAAGTGCTGCGCGAAGACATTCGCTGGCTCGACGCCGTGCTTTTCACCCACAGCCACGCGGACCATATCATGGGTCTGGACGATTGCCGGCGGTTCTGCGATTTGCGCGGCGGCGCGCTGCCGCGCCTCAGGCTCCGCGACGCCGAGCCGTGGCTCTACCTCGCCCCGGCGCTCGCCGTCGTGGCGGTCTGGACCTACGTGCCGCTACTGCAGGCGTTCGAGCTGTCCTTCTACCAGTGGAACATGCTGCCGCGGTCGCAGCCGCGCTTCGTCGGCCTCGACAACTACGCCAATCTCCTGACGCTGCCCGACATGCGGCAGGCGGTGCTCAACACCGTTCTCTACACGCTCGGCCTGCTGCCGCTCTCCGTGGGTGTGCCGCTCGCCGTCGCGCTGATGACGGCGAGCCTCGGCGGGCCGATGCGCAACGTCTACCGCGCGCTGATCTTCGTGCCGATGATCGTCGCGCCCATCGTGGCCGCGATCGTCTGGCGCTGGCTGCTGAACGAGGACCACGGGCTCGTCAACGCCTGGCTGCGCGGGCTCGGCTTCGACGCGGTCGGCTTCCTGCGCGACCCCGACGTGGCGCTGTGGACGCTGGTGTGGATCACCGGCTGGAAGCTGATCGGCTTCTCGACGCTGCTCTTCGCCGCCGCCGACAGCGCGATCAATCCGAGCTATGTCGAGGCGGCGCGCATGGACGGCGCGAGCGGCTGGCAGATCGTGCGCGACATCCGCCTGCCGCTTTTGTCGCCGACGATCCTGCTGCTGACGATGATGACCATCCTGTTCGGCGCGCAATGGAGCTTCGTCTACATCAATGCGCTGACCGGCGGCGGACCGCTGCGCTCCACCACCAACGTCTACTACCTGATGTGGGAATACGGCTTCAAATCCATGGCGGCCGGCTGGAGCACCGCCGCCGGCATCCTCGTCTTCACCGTCTTCGGGCTGATCGCGCTTGCCTGCCTTGCGCTCATGAAGAGGCTTGCCGTCTATGACGAATAGGACACGACTGGCCCGCACGGGCGCCCACACCGTCATGATCGGCCTGTCGGTGCTGGCGCTGTTTCCCGTCTACTGGATGGTGCAGACCTCGTTCAGGCCCGAGACGGAAATCTTCTCGACCGGCTTCTGGCCCTCCGCGCCGACGCTCGACAACTATCGCGGCGTGATGAGGTCGATGCCCATCTTCGCCATCCTGTGGAACACCTTCGCCATGGCGGCGGCGACGACGCTGGCGCAGGTCGCGACCGGGCTTCTGGCGGCGTGGGCGCTGGTGCGCTGGCGCTTTCCCAGCGGCCGCATCGCCCACTCGCTGATCGCGCTGTCGTGGCTGGTGCCGTTCCAGGTGGTGATGATCCCCAACTACGTGCTCGCCACGAAGCTCGGCCTGCTCGACACCCTTGCCGGCCTCGTCATCCCGAACGCGGCCGCTGCCTTCGCCGTCCTCGTCCTCTACAACGCCATGCGCGGCTTCCCGCGCGAGGTGGTGGAGGCCGCGCGCATGGACGGGGCGGGCAGCCTGCGCACGCTGCTCGAAGTGGTGATCCCCAACCTGCGCGCGCCTATTGCCTCGATCGCCATCCTCTGCTTCATCTCGGCCTGGAACGACTATTTCTGGCCGCTGCTCCTGATCCGCAGGATCGAGAACTCGGTGGTGCAGATCGGCCTGCAGTTCTTCATGACGCAGGAGGGCAACGACTGGGGCCTGCTGATGGCCGCGGCCACGCTCGCCTCGCTGCCGATCCTGCTCGTCTATCTTGTCCTGCAAAGGCAGGTCGTGGAATCCTTCATGAAATCCGGTATCCGATGATGACTTCTCCCTATGAGCGCCACATCCGCCTCAACGGCGCCTTCAACGTCCGCGACCTCGGCGGTTATGCGACCGCTCATGGCGGCACGACGCGCTGGCGCTCGGTCCTGCGCGCCGACGCGCTGCACGGCCTCAGCCCCGGCGACATCGAGGTCCTGCTGGCGCTCGATCTGCGCACCGTCATCGACCTGCGCAGCGACGCCGAGATCGCGCATCAGCCGAGCGCCTTCGCCGGCCACGAAACGGTGCGCTATCACCACATCCCGCTCTTCGACGGGCTCACGCCGGTCGACGTCACGGCGATGGCGAAAGGCGGATTCGACCTCGCCGCCCGCTATGTCGACGCTGCCGATCTCTGCCGTCCCGCGCTCGCGAGCGTCGCGGCGACGATCGCCGAGGCCGAGGACGGGCTCGTGCTCTTCAACTGCACGGCAGGGAAGGACCGCACCGGCATCGTCGCCGCCATGCTGCTGTCGGTCGCCGACGTCGCCAGCGACGAGATCGCGAGCGACTACGCGCTGACGGCCAGCATCGCCGGAGGGCTGATGGCGCAACTGAAGGCAAGCGTCATGGCGCGCGGCCTCGACGAAACCGTCTCTACCAGGCTCCTATCCAGCGAGCCGGCGGCGATGCTGACCTTCCTGCGCCACATGGACGAGCGCTATGGCGGCTTCTCCGCCTATCTCGCCGACGGCGTCGCCGGGACCGACGAGATCCGCAGGATCAGGAAACGGATGGTCGCGGACCGGGAATGATCCGGCCGCTCGCCGGCCGCCATCGACATCGTCCGCCTTCCGCCCGGCATGCCGGGGCGCATGCGATCGCCTTCCGGCCGTGCGCCGGCGCAGGATTCCACCCCAAATAAAACGAAATATTCCTGCGAATATCCTTCAGATTCATGATGACAAATTTACCGACGATGCAATTATGAAGGCATATCGGCGTTATCCCGGAGAATTGCCATGTTCCTGGAGCGCATACTCATCGAGGACATCCGCTCCATCGGCCGGGCGGAGCTTGAATTCACGCAGATCGACGCCGAGCAGACCATGCGAAAATGGTCGCTTCTGGTCGGCGACAACGGCTCCGGCAAAAGCACGGCGCTCAAGGCCATCGCGCTCGTGCTGGCCGGTTCGGACGCGCTGCCGCATGTGATCGGAGAGCCCGGAAGCTGGGTGCGGCGCGGCCGCCCCACCGGCCGGATACTCGCCACCTTGCGCACCGCCGGCTGGGAGGAGCGCCGGGTCGAGTTGGTCATCGGCGCCGACGACCTGCCGAGCGACGTGCTCCGGCGCAATGTCGACGGGCTCGCCCGTCTCGACGAGGCGCTGAGACATGCCGCGCAGAACTATTTCGTCGTCGGCTACGGCCCCTACCGGCGCCTCAGCCCGCCGTCGATCGCGCCGTCCGCCGCCTCCGCCCGCCTTCCGCTGCGCGCCCAGAGCATGCTCACCCTGTTCGACAGGGACGCCTCGGTGACGCCGCTCGCGAGCTGGGCCATGGCGCTCGAATACCGGCGCGGCGCCGACGGCCTCGACGTCGTGCGCGACGCGATGAACGCGCTGCTGCCGGACATCAGCTTCGAGAGCATCGACAAGGCCCGCGGCACCCTCATGTTCTCGACGCCGGACGGGCTGCTGCCGCTGGAGCAGATCAGCGACGGATACCAGAACGTCGCGGCCTGGATCGGCGACCTGCTGACGCGCGTCACGGACTCCTTCGCCCACCACAACCACCCGCTGCGCGCCCGCGGCCTGCTTCTCATCGACGAGGTCGACGCGCATCTGCACCCCACCTGGCAGCGGCGGCTGCGCGAGTTCCTCGACACGACCCTGCCCAACTTCCAGATCGTCGCCACCACGCATTCCGCGCTCACGCTGCAGCAGTCGCACGAGGGCGAGGCCGTCATCCTCAAGCGGGGAGAGGCGGGCGACGTCACGGCCCAGCCCTTCCCGGGCGACCCGTCGAAGCTCAGGCTGCACCAGATCTACGACATGGCCTTCGGCATCACCTCGCTCGACTCCTGGGAGATCGAGCAGAGCAAGCAGCAATATCGCGAGCTCACGCAGCGGGCCGAAACGCTGTCGCCGGAGGAGACGCGCACGCTCGAGGATGTCCGGCGCACGCTGGAGCAGCTGCCGGCGGACCCGGCACCCGCGCTCGGCAACGAGTCCCTCGACGCGTTCTTCCGGAAGCTCGACCGCGCGACCGAGACCATCTCGGGCCAGATCGGCAGGGGCCGGGAATGATCCCGCTGGAAAGGGACCGGGCGCGCATCGATGCGGCGTTCCTCGACCCCACGCGCCACACCAATCTCGTCGAGCTGTTCCGCGAGGCGCGCGACGGCCGCCTCAAGGTCAAGGAGGTCAAGGACAAGATCTTCGCCTCGTCGCGATGGTCGCGCGCCAAGGACCAGCTGCGCCGCGAGACGCACGGCAAATGCGCCTTCTGCGAGGCGCCGACCGACGCGGTCTATTATGGCGACGTCGAGCATATCAGGCCGAAGGCCGCCTATTGGTGGCTGGCCTATTGCTACGACAACTGGCTCTACAGCTGCCGCGTGTGCAACGGCAAGAAGGGCGACAGGCACGACATCCGCGGAATGGCGATCGACGCGCCGCCGCTGAGCCCCGGCATGGACGAGCAGGCGCTGCTCGCGCTCGCCCTGCAGGCATCTCCGGACCCGCGCGACGCGGCGGCGGTCGCGGCCCTGAGGCGCGCGATGCTCGGCGAGGCCTCCTGCCTGCCCGATCCCTATCTCGTCGATCCGACGCGGCTCTTCGTCTGGACGGCGGATGCGACGCTGCGCGAGGTGCGGATCGCGCCGCGGCCGGGCGTGGCGGAAGCCGCCGACGCCTTCGACGCGGCCGAGCGCATCGTCAACCTCAACCGCCCCGAACTGCTGATCGCGCGCTGGAAGACCTACGAGAATGTCGAGCTGATGTGCGGCTTCGTCGCGGAGGCGCCCCAGCCGCTGGCCGACAGGATCAGGGACGCGGTGCGCCTCCTGGCGCAGCCCGACGCGCCGTTCTCGGCGATGACGACCTATTTCGCGCGCGAGGAATGGGGCGTCATCTGACCTCTTCCGGCGGCGCGCCGACCATCACCGCATCCTTCGGCAGCCGCCCGGCATAGCCCTTGCGCGCGAAGGCCGACCAGTGGACCAGCGGGGCGCGGCCCATGTCGCGCCGGCGCGCGAGGTTGATGCGCCAGCGGCCGGTGGCGAAGGACTTCTTCGGCACGATCTCGGCGAGCCACCACAGGCGCCGGAGCGACCGGTGCATCCCGGCGTCGGGATCGGGGCGCGCCTGATTCGTATCCGAGACGCCGAGCGCCTTGTCGAGCCGGTCCGGGTCGACGGCGAGGCCGTGGGCGGCGGCCTCCTCCACCATCCATTGCAGCGCCAGCTTCGACAGGCCGCTGTCCTTCTCCGGATAGCCGCCGCCGACGTCGCCGTGGACCCCGGCGAACCAGACCTGCTTCAGGTCCTGGCGGGCGGCGAGGCGTTCCGGCAGCCGCTTCAGCAGGTTGGTGCGGAAGAAGGCGCGGCGCTCGTCGATGGCGACCGCGTGGCGGGCCGTGCGCACGATCACGTTGCTCGCCGTATAGGGCAGCCTGAGCGGATTGCTGATCCAGCCGACGGAGGCGACGGTGTCCCAGACGCCGAGGAAATGGATCGAGCACGGCCGCTGCACCAGCGTGGCGCGGAACTCGTCGGCCAGCCGGAACGGGCTGCGCTCGGGATCGGCGTCCGCATCGGCGTCGTTGACGCCCATCAGCAGCCGGATCGCATAAGGCACAAGCGGGTCGTTGCCGGCCGGCAGCAGCCCGTACATGCGCACCAGCGCCGCCACCGCCCGCACCGTATAGGCGCCGCGGCTGTATCCGAACAGGAAGACGCGGTCGCCCGGCCGCTGGTTGTTCATCAGGAAGGTGTAGGCGTCGCGCACGTCGTCGGCGAGGCCGTAGCCTATCGCGCGTCCGAGAAGCCGGGTGACGCGCCGCGCCACCTGCGTCAGCGCACCCGGAGGCTCCATGGTGCCGAGGCCGGGCTGGTAGTAGACGATCTGCGCCTCGTCCTGCCGCAGGACGCCGCAGAGCTTGAGGACGTTGGTGCGGTCGAAGGCGAACTCGTTCGCCGTGCCGTCGCAGCAGATGACGATGTTGCGCATGGCATCCCCCTCCCCCGGGGCCGGCTCACGCGACCCGATGGGTCGAGCCTAGCGCAACCGGCGGCGGGAAACGAGATGGCCGCAGGCGATCTGCGCATGACGACGGCTGCCCCGGCGCAGCAGATGACGACCATGCCGAGGATGCTGAGCGCGTCGGGCACGTGGCCGAACACGACCCAGCCGAGAATGCCGGCCCACATCAGCTGCATGTAGGTGACCGGCCCGAGCACGGAGACCGGCGCGAGGCGGAAGGAGGCCGTCAGCAGGTAATGTCCAAGGCCGCTCGCCATGCCGATCGTCGCGAACAGCAGCGCGTCGCGCAGGGAGAGCGGGGGGCCGCCGAGCGACCACGGGACGAGGGAGCCGAAGCAGACGGACCCCGCTATGGCGGAGTTGAGGAGCAGCGCGACCGTGGTTTCCGACCGCGCGAGCGACCGGGACAGGAGCTGGTAGGCCGCGTTGCCGGCGACGGCCATGAGAAGGAAGGCGACCCCGACGGGATCGAGACCGCCGCCCGGCCGCACCACCAGCAGCACGCCGGCGAAGCCGACCGCGCAGGCGACCCAGCCGGCGGCGCCGGTCCTTTCGCCGAGGACGGCGGGCGCCAGCAGCGCGACGGCGACCGGCGTCAGGAAGAAGATCGCCGTCGTCTCGGCGACCGGCATGCGCTGGAGGCCGAGCCCCATGAGCAGGGAGGTGGCGACGAGGCACAGCGACCGCAGCACCACCAGCCCGGTGCGCCGGGTGCGCAGCATCTGCCGGCCGTGGCGGGGATAGAGCACGGCGGCGATCACCAGCATGTGGATCGCATAGCGCGCCGCCATGACCACCGGCACCTCGTAGCGCGCGACCAGATATTTCGTCGCAGTGTCCATGCCGGCAAGGACGAGGACGGCGGTGGCCAGCAGCAATACGCCCCGCAGCGGCGCGTAGGTCGAAGGACCGGCACTCAAGACGTCACCCCCTTGCCCGCGGCACCGACAGCGGGCCCGGCCGCTGTCGGTGCCGCCTGCGCACCCCGCCGCCTTCACTGCTTGCGTTATCGGTTTGGTTTCAGCTGCTGTTCGTCGGAGACCGGCGACGTGACCACGATGAAGACGAGGTCGCAGAGGCCGTTGTTGCTGACGGAATGGACGACGCCGGGCGGCACGTAGACGACATCGTGCCTTCTCGCGATGCGGACCTCGCCATCCAGCTCGATCGTGGCCTCACCTTCGAGCACGTGATAGACCTGCTCCTGCACCGCGTGGACATGCCGCTCGACATGGGCCATCGGCTGATACATCGAGATGCGATAGTCGATGTGCCTCGCCCCCTTGGTCTCCGGGTCGACCAGCGGTTTCGAAAGCGCGCCGCCATGATGGCCGGGATACTGCCTCCACGGCGTCTCGACGACATTGCGCACCGACGCCTTCCGTCCGCCCGTCATTTCGCTCTCCTCTCGAATCCCTGTCCGCTGCAGGGCTCACCGTCCGGGTCCGGCACGCACGGCATCGCCTGAAACGCCGGCCCTGGCATCGGCGAACAGCTTCATGTTGACAGCTACGGGGAAAGCGGTCAAGTTCTACGCAACAGGTTGCATGATAAGCAACCCTATCGCCGATGAAGGTTGCGTCAATGCCGACGCCGCATCAGCGAGCGAGATATGGCGAAAGAGCAGCGACATGCCATGCATCCCTGCCCTTTCGGAAAGGCGGGAGGGAAAATGCGGCTGGAAGGCAAGTGCGCGATCGTCACCGGCAGCGCCGGCTCCATCGGCAGCGCCATCGCGACGCGGCTGGCGGAAGAGGGCTGCGCCGTCGCCCTGATCGACCGCGGTCCCTCCACCGGGACCGCGCAGGAGATCGGCAGGCTGGGGCGGCCGGCCTTCGACCACCCCGCCGACGTCGCCGACTCGCGGGCACTCCTGCAGGCGTTCGACGCCGCCGTCCGCGACCTCGGCGGGCTGGACATCCTCGTCACCGCGGCCGGCGTCACCTCGTTCGGCCCGGCCGCCACGCTCGCGGAAGCGGAGTGGGACCGGGTTGTGGCGATCAACCTCAAGGGCGTGTTCCTGAGCTGCCAGGCCGCCATCGCGCATCTGAAGCGGCGCGGCGGCGGCAGGATCGTCAACATCGGCTCGGTCCTGGCGAAGAACGGCGGCAACGCCCGCCCGTGGATCGACGAGGCGGAGCAGTCGCGGGCGTCGAACGTCGCCTACGGCGCGTCGAAGGCCGGCGTCCACGCCATGACCCTCTATCTCGCCAAGGAGCTGGCGGCGCACGGCATCACGGTCAACGCCGTGGCGCCGGGCCCGATCGCCTCGGCGATGACCGCGGAGTTTCCCGCCACGCTGCGCGCGCTCATCCCGGCCGGCCGGCTGGGCACGAACGGCGAGGTCGCCGCGGCCGTGAGCTACCTCGTCGGCGACGAGGCGGGCTTCGTCACCGGCGAAATCCTCGATCTCAACGGCGGGCTGTGGGTCGACTAGCCCGTCGATCCGGCCGGAGAAGCAGAAGCCGCGCCGACCAGAACAACCGGCAAGCAGGAGCGTCCCCAGAATGACCCCACAGTCCACCTCGCGCCTGGCGGAGATTTTCGCCGAGCGCCGCGCGACGCTGGTTCCCGGCGCCTTCAACGCGCTGTCGGCGCGGGTGATCGCCGATCTCGGCTACGAGGCCGTCTACGTCACCGGCGCGGGCGTGACCAACGGCCTGCTCGGCGTGCCCGACATCGGACTCATCACCGTGACGGAGCTTGCCGGCACGGTGGCCGCGATCCGCGACGCCGTGGACCTGCCGCTGATCGTCGATGCCGACACGGGCTTCGGCAATGCGGTCAACACCGTGCGCACCGTCCGCACGCTCGAGCGCGCCGGCGCGGACGCCATCCAGATCGAGGACCAGGTGTTCCCGAAGAAGTGCGGCCACTTCTCCGGCAAGGACGTGGTGGGGGTGGGCGAGATCGTCAGCAAGATCAAGGCCGCCGTGGACACCCGCGACCGTCTGCTGGTCGTGGCGCGGACCGACGCCCGCGCCATCCGCGGGCTGGACGACGCCATCGAGCGCGCGCAGCGCTTCGTCGAGGCCGGCGCGGACGCCGTGTTCATCGAGGCGCCGCGAACGCCGGACGAGCTGAGAAGGATCGCGCGCGAGGTCGATGCGCCGCATTTCGCCAACATGGTCATCGGCGGGCTGACGCCCGTCCTTCCCCGCAGCGAGCTGGAGGAGTACGGCTTCTCGGTGGTGCTCTACGCCAACGCCGCCCTGCAGGCGGCGCTGACGGGAATGCAGGCCGTGCTGACGCGCCTGAAGGAGGAGGGCAGACTTGAGGAGGCCGGCGGCATGATGGCGACCTTCGCCGAGCGACAGCGTATCGTGGGCAAGCCGCACTTCGATGCGCTGGAGAGGAAATACGCGGTTTCGGACGACTGAGGCGTGACGGGGTCGCCGGCAGGCGGCCACATCGTCACCGTGCGGGGATATCGGCAGGCCACATCACAATGGACGACAGGGAAATCCAATCCGGTACGCTCCGCTGCGACCTGCTGGTGATCGGCTCGGGCGCGCCCGGGCTCGCGGCGGCCGTTACCGCCGCCCATCTCGGCCTCGACGTCGTCGTCGCCGAAAAGACCGATGCAGTCGGCGGCACCAGCGCATGGTCCGGGGGCTGGCTGTGGATTCCGCGCAATCCGCTCGCCCTGGCCGCGGGGCAGGACGAGGACCCGGCGGTGGTGCGCGGCTATCTGCGCCGCGAGCTGGGCTCCTGCTATGACGAGGCCGTCATCGAGACCTTTCTCGAACAGGGGCCGAAGATGGTCTCCTTCTTCGAGAAGGAGACAAGCCTCCAGTTCATCAACGGAACCGTCTTGCCCGACTTCCACGGCAAGGTCGAGGGCGCCGCCCTCGGCGGCCGCGCCGTGTGCGCAGCACCCTATGACGGCCGCAATCTCGGCAGGGACATCGCGCTCCTGCGCCCGCCGCTCGACCTCGTGTCGCCGTTCGGCATGGGCATCGCCTCCGGCGCCGACATGGCCCACTTCTTCAACGCGCTCCGGCGCTGGCCGTGCATGCCTTCGCGGCAGCTTCGGCGGCTGCGGCGCCGGGCCTCGGATCGACGGGTTCCCCTCGCCGCTACCGCCGCGGGAGCCGGATTTTTGGCGTATCGGCCGTGTCGTGCTCGATCGCGGCGGCCGTATGCCATTCATATTCGGACTTCTCTTC
>JALHFU010000441.1:0-1162 GCA_022838525.1 Hyphomicrobiales bacterium
CATGGCGTCGAAATCGTCGGCGTTCGCCGCCGGAACCGCGCGCGTGCCGAGGGCGGCGGGGTCCTGATGCGCCTGTGCGATCCGCAGATACGCGGGGATCACCCAGGTGGGAATCCCGCGTTCCTCCGCGGCTTGGGTCCGCAGGAAGTCCATGAAGCGTCCGGCGGCCTCCCGGCTCGGCTCCGCTGCCCGAAAGATGTCCAGGTGCTCCTCGAGCACCTTCGTGAAGTCGTCGATCGGCATCGGCTTGTACGTGAAGAGCGCATCGACCGCGGCCGCCCCCTCGCGCTCGAAGTCCGCGGCGAACTGCGCCATGGCGTCGGCATCCACGCCGGCCGTGTCCTTCCAAACGGCGGGGCGGATGGCGTCGTAGGCCCGCCGGGAAGCGTCCGCAAGCTCGCCGTGCAGGCTGGAGAACGCCGCCAGGCGCCCGAGGAGCGGCGCCTGCCGCGCGAGCAGGGCGCGGTAGGCGGCGACATGCCGCTCGTACGCCGGGATGTCGCCGGCCGCCAGATCGAAGAGAAGCCATTCCTGGAGCACGGCGCAGGCGAGCGACAGCTTGCGGAGGGTGATCTCGTCCTCTTCCTCGGCGCAGGCGCCGGCGGCGCGGTCAGCCACCCTGAGTCTGCCGGCGGCGGCGTCCGCGGCGCCGCTCAGGAGCAGGAAGCGGCTTTCGAGCAGCGCCAACTGAACAAGCTGCGCGAAGCGTTGCGCGTTCTGGAGCTGCGGGCGGTCGAGCCACTTGAGCCACGTCGCGATTTCGTTCCCCTTGGCATCGAGGAGGAACCTAAGCGAAGCGCGGCGCGCCTCGCCGTAGTGAAAGAAGATGCGGCGTTTCCCGGCGAGCGTCTCGCCCAGGTGCGCCCAATCCGGGAAGCGCGGCGCGCGCTGCGCGTGGAAGAGCTCCCGCAGGCAGGCGGGCAAGCCGTTATCGGGCTCGCGCGCCTCCCACTCGGCCAGGACCTGCAGGAAGGGGGGCGTGCCGACCAGCTCTTCATCGAGATTGGGCTCGGCCTCGAAGAACCAGGCGTCGGTGAGCGCGGCGGCGATCTCGGGCGCGTGCGCGAGGTCCCACGCCCGCAGAAGCTTGGCGCGGTCGCCGAGCACGATGCCGGCCCGATGCAGGTCCCGAGCGGCGGGGGGCACATCCGCGCGCGCCGGC
>JALHFU010000178.1:0-6185 GCA_022838525.1 Hyphomicrobiales bacterium
CCTTCGGCGGTCCGTTCGACGCCTCCGGCGACCTCTCGCCTTTGACCCCCCGAACGGGGTAGAATTCCTACCGTGATCAATCGCCCCGGAGACAGCGCCCGCGATGAACGAAACCGTCACCAGCCTGATCGAGGTGCCTGAACTGGTCGAGAAGCGCCGGGGCCAGATCGTCGCGGCCGCGACCGAGCTGTTCTCCAGCCAGGGTTTCTACAGGACCACGATCAAGGACATCGCGCGGCTGGCCGGGATCAGCTCCGGGCTGGTCTACCAGTATGTGCGGGAGAAGGAGGACGTGCTCCTGCTCGTCCTGCTGGAGGTGGTCGATTCCTACGCCCGCGAGATACCGGCGGCGATCGTCGGCATCGACGACCCGCTCGAACGGCTGGTGACGGCCGTCCGCGCCTATTGCCGCGTCGTCGACAAACACCGTGCCGCCACGGTGCTCGCCTACCGCTCGACCAAGTCGCTGTCGCCCAAGCGCCGCGAGCTGATCCAGCAGCGGGAGACGGACACCAACGACATCATCCGCCGCACGCTCGTCGACTGCATGGAGCGCGGCATCATCCGCAAGGCCAATGTCGACGCGCTGACCTACCAGATCGTGCTCACCGCCCACGGCTGGGCGCTCAAGAGCTGGTACTTCAAGTCGCGGCTGTCGCTCGAAGACTATATCGAGGCCAATCTCGACACGCTGCTGAACGGCATTCTCACCGAGGCCGGCAAGGAGCGCTATTCGGACCTCGACGCGTCATAGACGGGAATTCCCGACGCCTGGGATCGGTGCGTCCGGTCCATCCGCCCCCTCCCCCGCAACTCTCCTTGCCCGCGACACGGCGCAAGTCCGCATCGTGCCGTCACGACCGGTCCGGATGAAGGCTCGCCTCGCGCGACAGCAGGTTCGCGAGCCCGGCGGCGGCTTCCACGACCCGGCGCCGCTCCCCGGCATCGAGCCGCGCGAACCGTTGCAGGAACAGGTCGCCCAGAGGCGAAGGCGCCGCAGCCAGCGCGGCAAGGCCGCGTTCCGTCAGCCTCGTATGCACGATCCGCCGGTCGCTGCCCGAACGGTAGCGATGGATCAGGTCGCGCTCCTCCAGATTGTCGAGCACCGTCACCACCGTCGCCGCGCTGATGTCGGCATAGGCCGACAACGCGGCCGACGTCACCTCGCCCAGCTCGGCGATCCCCTTCATCACCACGAGCTGCGCCGCCGTCAGGCCACTCGCCTTGGCGAGCGCCTTCGACTGAAGATCGTGGGCGCGCACGATGCGGCGGATCGCCTTCTCGATAGTCCTGATGTCCGCGTCACGAAACCTTTTGCGCACCCGCGCGTTGGCAAGGTCAGCATTCATCCTTCACCGCCATAATTTGACATCTAATTATCAGATGTATAATAAAAACGGCGTTGACGCAACGTAACAAAGAGGGTTCCGACCAGCTCGTGTGTGGCATTTGCGGAGAAATACGGTTCGACGGCGCGCAGCCGTCGGCGCTCACCCAGACCAGGATGATGGAGGCGCTCGCGCCGCGCGGGCCGGACGGCTCCGGCCTCGTCATCCACGACAACGCCGCGCTCGCGCATCGCCGGCTCAGGATCATCGACCTGTCCGAACGGGCGCGCCAGCCCATGGTCGACGCGGAGCTCGGCCTGACCATCGCTTTCAACGGCTGCATCTACAACTATCCCGAGCTGCGTGCCGAGCTTGAATCGAAGGGCTACCGCTTCTTCTCGCACGGCGACACGGAAGTCATCCTCAAGGCGTGGCACGCCTGGGGCAAGGACTGCGTCAACCGCTTTCACGGCATGTTCGCCTTCGTCATCCACGAGCGCGACACGGGCCGCCTCGTCATGGCGCGCGACCGCTTCGGCATCAAGCCGCTCTACCTCGCCGAGACGCCCCGTTCGGTGCGGTTCGCATCGTCGTTGCCGGCGCTGCTGAAGAGCGGCGACATCGACACCTCGATCGACCGCCATGCGCTGCATCACTATCTGTCGTTCCATGCCGTGGTGCCGCCGCCGCGCACCATCCTCAACGGCGTGCGCAAATTGCCGCCCGCGACCATCCGCGTCGTCGAGCCGGACGGACGCAAGACCGACACGGTCTACTGGTCGCCGCCCTATGAGCGCGACCCGGCGATGGCGGGCCTGTCTTCGGACGAGTGGCGCGACAGGGTGCTCGAGGCGCTGCGCACGGCGGTGAGGCGGCGCATGGTGGCCGACGTGCCGGTGGGCGTGCTGCTTTCCGGCGGCGTCGATTCCTCGATGATCGTCGGCCTGCTCGCCGAGGAAGGGCAGCACGGATTGATGACCTTCTCGGTCGGCTTCGAGGAGGCGAACGGCGAGAAGGGCGACGAGTTCGTCTATTCCGACCTGATCGCCCGGCACTTCGACACCGTCCATCACAAGATCTTCGTGCCGTCCGACCGGCTGATGGAGGCCCTGCCCGGCGTGTTCGCCGCAATGTCGGAGCCGATGGTCTCCTACGACAATGTCGGCTTCTACCTGCTGGCGCAGGAGGTCTCGAAGCACATCAAGGTCGTCCAGTCGGGGCAAGGCGCCGACGAGGTGTTCGGCGGCTATCACTGGTATCCGCCGCTGGCGGCCTCCAACGACGTCGTCACCGACTACGCGCGCGTCTTCTTCGACCGCTCGCACGCGCGGATGAAGGAGCACGTCAATTCCGACTGGCTTCCCGACGACGACGCGAGCCTCGCGCTGGTGGCCGAGCACCTTTCGCGGCCGGGCGCGGATACGCCGGTCGACGCCGCGCTCCGGCTCGACAGCCAGGTGATGCTGGTCGACGACCCCGTCAAGCGCGTCGACAACATGACCATGGCGTGGGGACTCGAGGCGCGCGTGCCCTTCCTCGACCACGAGCTGGTCGAGCTGGCGGCGCGGATTCCGCCCGAGGAGAAGCTGCGCGACAACGGCAAGGGCGTGCTCAAGGACGCCGCCCGCCTCGTCGTCCCGCACGAGGTCATCGACCGGCCGAAGGGCTACTTCCCGGTGCCGCAGCTCAAATATGTCGACGGCCCCTATCTCGACATGGTGCGCGACGCGCTGAGCTCGCGGGCCGCCCGCGAGCGCGGCATCTTCCGCGACGACTATCTGGCCCGGCTCTTCGCCAGCCCTTCGGACCACATAACCCCGTTGCAGGGCTCCGAGCTGTGGCAGGCGGGGCTTCTCGAACTGTGGATGCAGACGCATGGGATATGACGGCGTGGCGAACAGGGAAAAGACGCTCGACAAACGGTCCCGGCCCCGTTCCGGCAAGGCCGTGGCGTACCGGCTCCAGCGGCTTCGCGCCCATTCGCAGGGCCCGGCGGGCAACGGCAATGCGGCGCCGAAACCGTCCGCGTCCGTCGACTGCGGCTGGGGGCGGCTGATCTTCGCCCAGACGTTCGACGGTCCCGCCGAGCTGGTCGACGTGCTGCGCAAGGAGGCCCCCGAGCGCCGCGACATCGTCTTCTACGTCCGCGACCCGCACGTCCTGCTGGCGACGGCGCCGCAGGAGATATTCCTCGATCCGTCGCATACGTTCCGGCTCGATCTGGCCACCTACCGCTCCAGCCGCCGCCAGCCGCGCGGCTTCTTCGTGCGCAGGCTGTCCTCGGAGGCGGACGCGCGTGCCGTCAACCGCATCTATGCGGCGCGGGGCATGGTGCCCGTGCGGCCGGACTTCTTCTGGTCGAACCGGGACAACCGCGCCATCACCTACTTCGTCGCCGAGGACGAGGCGTCCGGCGAGATCATCGGCACCGTCACCGGCATCGACCACGGCCGCGCCTTCGCCGATCCCGAGCAGGGCTCCTCGCTGTGGTGCCTTGCCGTCGATCCGCAGGCGCGCCATCCGGGCATCGGCGAGATGCTGGTGCGCCGGCTCGCCGAGCATTTCTCCGCGCGCGGCTCGGCCTACATGGACCTCTCCGTGCTTCACGACAACGAGCAGGCGATCGCGCTCTATGAGAAGCTCGGCTTCCGCCGCGTGCCGGTCTTCGCCGTCAAGCGCAAGAACCCGATCAACGAGAAGCTGTTCGCCCGCCCGCTCGACGAATACGACGCGCTCAACCCCTATGCCCGGCTCATCGTCGACGAGGCGCACAGGCGCGGCGTGCATGTCGAGATCACCGACGCGGAGGGCGGCTTCTTCCGCCTCTCGCATGGCGGCCGCTCCGTCCACTGCCGCGAGAGCCTTTCCGAGCTGACCTCGGCGGTGGCGATGTCGATCTGCGACGACAAGGCGGTGACGCGCCGCGTGGTCGAGAATGCCGGGCTGGTCGTGCCGGAGCAGATGGTGGCCGGGAACGACGCCGGGGCGCTGGAGGCTTTCCGGAAGAAGCACGGCCGCGTCGTCGTGAAGCCGGCGCGCGGCGAGCAGGGCAGAGGCGTCGCCGTCGGCCTCGACACGCTCGAGGACGCGCAGCGCGCCATCGCGACGGCGCGCGAGGTCTGCGACCGCGTGCTGGTGGAAGCCTGCTTCGAGGGCGAGGATCTGCGCCTGGTGGTGATCGACTTCAAGCTGGTGGCCGCCGCGGTGCGCCGCCCGCCGCGCATCGTCGGCGACGGCCGCCGCAAGGTGAAGAGCCTGATCGAGAGCCAGTCGCGCCGCCGCGCCGCCGCCACCGGGGGCGAGAGCCGCATCCCCGTCGACGCGGAGACGGAGCGCTGTCTCGCCGCCGCCGGCTTCACGCTGGAGTCGGTCCCGGCGAAGGGCGAGGAGGTGGTTGTGCGCAAGACGGCCAACCTGCATACGGGCGGCTCCATCCACGACGTCACCGGCATCGTCCATCCCCGCCTGGTCGAGGCCGCCGTCAAGGCGGCCCGGGCGATCGACATCCCGGTCGTCGGCATCGACTTCATGGTGAAGGCGCCGAGCGAGCCCGACTATGTCTTCATCGAGGCCAACGAGCGGCCGGGGCTGGCCAATCACGAGCCGCAGCCGACCGCGGAGCGCTTCCTGGACCTCCTGTTCCCGCTCTCCGGCCACCGCGCCGCTTCGCTTGCTCTGGGCAGGCCGTGAGATGGACATCGACGAGGCCTATCTGCTCGCGCAGCTCAAGGCGCTGCTGGCGATCGACAGCCCGACCGGTTACACCGATCAGGTGGTACGCCATTGCTCGCGCGAGCTGGAGCGCCTCGGCCTCACGCCGGAGCTGACGCGCCGCGGCGCCATCCGCGCCGTGCGTCGGGGCAGGAGGCGCAAGGGCGCGCGCGCGATCGTCGCCCATCTCGACACGCTCGGCGCGCAGGTCAAGCTGGTCAAGGAGGACGGCCGGCTGGAGCTGGTGCCCATCGGCCACTGGTCGGCCCGCTTCGCCGAGGGCGCCCGCGTCACCCTCTACAGCGAGACCGGCAGCTTCCGCGGCACCGTGCTGCCGCTCAGGGCCTCGGGCCACACCTTCAACGAGGGCGTGGACACGCTGCCGGTCGGGTGGCCCTATGTCGAGCTGCGCGTCGATGCCGTCACCCGGTCGAAGGCCGAGACCCTCGCCCTGGGCATCGACGTCGGCGACTTCGTCGCCTTCGACACCAATGCCGAATTCCTCGACAACGGCTTCATCAATGCCCGCCACCTCGACGACAAGGCCGGCGTGGCGATCGCGCTCGCCGCCATCGAGGCGCTGCAGCGCCGGCGCGCGAAGACGCCGGTGGACATCCATTTCCTGTTCACCATCGCCGAGGAGGTCGGCGTCGGCGCGGCCGCCATCGTCACGCCGGAGATCGCCTCGATGGTGACCATCGACAACGGCACCGCGGCACCCGGGCAGAACTCGTCGGAATTCGGGGCCACCATCGCCATGGCCGACCAGACCGGCCCGTTCGACTATCACCTGACGAAGAAGCTGGTCGACCTTTGCCGGGACGCGAGCATCCCCTTCCAGAAGGACGTGTTCCGCTACTATCGCTCGGATTCGGCCTCCGCGATCGAGGCCGGACACGACGTGCGCACGGCGCTGATCGCCTTCGGCATCGATGCGTCGCACGGCTACGAGCGCATCCACGTCCACGCCTTGACCTCGGTCGCAGCGCTCGCCGCCGCCTACGCGGAAAGCCCGCTCGAGATCGCCCGCGACCTCAAGGAAGTGGCCGGGCTCGAAGGCTTCCCCCGCCAGCCGACCGGCGAGGCCGACCAGCCGGAGTTCGACCCCGACAGCGCCTTTCCGACCGCCGGAGCGCGGCACGACAC
>JALHFU010000179.1:0-6185 GCA_022838525.1 Hyphomicrobiales bacterium
TGCCGGCAGGCAGGTGAGGGGCGGTGCCGGCGAGCATGAATTGAAACACCCGACCGGGCGGGCGGGCGTGAGGAAAGGCGAGGGCGGCGAAACGAAGGCGCGGGAGACGGGGGCCGGCGGTGAGGATACAGGCGATGCTCAGGGAGCGGGGCGACTTCTCCATGGAAGGGCTGTGCCGGGCCATTCTCGAACGGCACCGCGGCACGATCCGCGTGCAGAAGCCGCATATCGCGGTGGCCAAGCTGGCGCTGATCGTCGAGACGATCCTGACGCTGTCCAACCGGCAGGGCTTCCACGCCACCACGCTGCGCGAGATTTCGGCCGAGTCCGGCGTCAGCATGGGCGGCCTCTACTCCTATTTCGACAGCAAGGATACGCTTCTGCTGATGATCCTCGGCCAGGTCTCGGCGACCACGGTGAGCGCGCTCGAAAGCGCGCCGGCCGAGGTGGCGGCCGATCCGGCGCGGCACCTGCGCTGGCTGATCGAGACGCATGTCGCGCTGACCGAGGTGATGCTGCCGTGGTTCGTCTTCGCCTTCATGGAGGCGAAGTCGTTCCCGCCGGCCGGCCGCAAGGCCGCGGTGGAGAGCGAGGAGGCGACGGAGGCGATCTTCCGCGGCGTCATCGAGCGCGGCGCGCGCCGGGGCTGCTTTTCCGTCGAGGAGCCGGCCTTCGCCGCCGCGCTGCTCAAGCCGCTGTTGCAGGACTGGTACGTCAAGCGCGCCAAGTGGCGGCGCCGGGGCCTCAGCGCCGACGGCTACGCCCTGCGGGTGCAGGCATTCGTCGAGAAGGCGCTGGGCGTCGAGAAGGCGCTGGGCGTCGAGAAGGCGCCGGGAGTCGAGAAGACGCCGGGCGTCGGGGAACGGGAAGGGAAAAGCTGATGAGAGAGGCTCCGGATTTCTCCGCGGGCGCGGCGTGGGTCGAGGGCGCCTATGTGCCGATCGCCGAGGCGCGGGTGCCGATCACCGACTGGGGCTTTCTGCGCTCCGACGCCACCTACGACGTCGTCCATGTCTGGAACGGCCGCTTCTTCCGCCTCGACGACCACATCGCCCGCTTCCGGCGCGGCGTCGAGAGGCTGCACATGACGCTGCCGGTGGAGGAGGCGGAACTGCGCGCCATCCTCCACCGCTGCGTCGCGCTCGCCGGGCTCAAGGACGCCTATGTCGAGATGATCTGCACCCGCGGCCAGCCGCTGCCCGGCTCGCGCGATCCGCGCCGGTGCCGCAACGCCTTCTATGCCTTCGCCATTCCCTTCGTGTGGATTTCCGACCCCGAGGCGCAGAAGACGGGCATCGCGCTGCGCATCAGCGACGTGGTGCGCATTCCCGCCGCCTCGGTCGACCCGACGGTCAAGAACTACCACTGGCACGACCTCACGCGCGGCATCTTCGACGCCTATGCTCATGGCGACGGCTCGGCCGTGCTGACCGACGGCCGGGGCAACGTCACCGAGGGGCCGGGCTTCAACGTCTTCGCGGTGACCGGCGGCCGGGTGGCGACGCCGGACAGCGGCGTCCTCGAGGGCATCACGCGGAAGACCGCGATCGAGATCGCGCGCGAGGCCGGCCACGCGGTCGAGGAGCGGCCGGTCGCCGCCGACGAGCTCCGGCAGGCCGACGAGGTCTTCGTCACCAGCACGGCCGGCGGCATCATGCCCGTCACCCGCATCGACGGCAGGCCGGTAGGCGACGGCGTGCCCGGCCCGGTCACCATGGACCTTCACCGCCGTTACTGGGACGCCCACGCCGACCCCCGCCATAGCGAGGCGGTGCGCTTGGAAGGGTGATCAGAACGGCAGCGGCTCGTTGTCCTTCACCTCCTTGATGACGAAGAAGGTGCGGATCTGGCGCACGCCGGGCAGCGCGATCAGCTGCCGCGTGTGCAGCCGGTTGAAGTCGGCCATGTCGCGCACCCGCACCTTGAGCAGATAGTCGAAGTCGCCGGCGACGAGGTTGCAGTCCAGCACCTCCTTCATCTCTCCCACCGCGCCCTCGAACTCGGCGAAGCTCTCCGGCGTCGAGCGGTCGAGCACCACGCCGACCATGACCAGCGCCCCGAGGCCGACCGCGCCCGGCGCGATCTGCGCCCGGACGCCGGCGATGATGCCCTCCTCGAACAGCCGCTGCGTGCGGCGGTGGCAGGTGGCGGGGCTGACGCTGACGCGCGCCGCGAGCTCGGCATTGGTCAGCCGGCCCTCGGTCTGCAGCGCGCGCAGGATGCGGATGTCGATGCGGTCGAGAACGGGTGTGGAAGAATCTTTCATTATTATATAGCCATGCAGGAGGAAAGCGCTCCCTCCGACTCTATCATGCATCAGAATGGAAACAGAGGGGCGAAATTAGAGAGCACCTTTCACCGGCATTGGCCTATGGTTCTTCCCCGAAACGCCAACGGGAGACCGGCCGATGCCGCAGACGAGATCGCTGCTCGAAAAATTCGAACGCTACCCGCTCACCTTCGGCCCGACGCCGATCGAGCCCCTGCCGCGGCTTTCGGCGGCGCTCGGCGGCAAGGTCGAGATCTGGGCCAAGCGCGACGACTGCAATTCCGGCCTCGCCATGGGCGGCAACAAGCTCAGGAAGCTCGAATACATCGTGCCCGACGCCATCGCCTCGGGCGCCGACACGCTGGTCTCAATCGGCGGCGTCCAGTCCAACCACACCCGCATGGTCGCGGCGACCGCCGCCAAGCTCGGCATGAAGTGCGTCGTCATCCAGGAGAAGTGGGTGCCGCATTACGACGCCGTCTACGACCGCGTCGGCAACATCCTGATGACCCGCCTGATGGGCGCCGACAGCCGCCTCGTCGACGACGGCTTCGACATCGGCATCCGCAAGAGCTGGGAGGACGCCATCCAGTCGGTGAAGGACGCCGGCGGCAAGCCCTATCCCATTCCGGCCGGCGCCTCGGTGCACAAGTACGGCGGCCTCGGCTATGTCGGCTTCGCCGAGGAGGTGGCGCTGCAGGAGGAGGAGCTCGGCTTCCAATTCGACTACGTCATCGTCTGCGTCGTCACCGGCTCGACGCAGGGCGGCATGATCGTCGGCTTCGCCGCTCAAGGACGCGCCGACCGCGTCATCGGCATCGACGCCTCCGGCACGCTCGACCAGACGCGGGCGCAGGTGCGCGGCATCGTCGACAGCACGGCCGAGCTGGTCGGGCTGGGGCGCAGGGTCCGCGACGACGAGATCGTCATCAACCCGGACTATGCCTATCCCGCCTACGGCGTGCCGTCGGAGGAGACCAACGAGGCGATCCGGCTCGCCGCCCGCACCGAGGCGATGATCACCGACCCGGTCTACGAGGGCAAGTCGATGCAGGGCCTGATCGACCTGACGCGCAAGGGCTTCTTCCCCGCAGGCGCGAAGGTGCTCTACGCCCATCTCGGCGGCGCCCCGGCGCTCAACGGCTACAGCTACTACTACCGCGAAGGGTAGGACAGAGTTTCCGGGGAGGCCGGAACGTCGTCCGCCTTCCCCGGTCCGACGCTCCCGAGGCGCGGCTTCCGGCTGCGCCGCGGCGCGCCTGACGCTCCCCCGTCCGCATCGCGGGCGGGGGGGCTTTTTCACTTGATCAGGCGTCCGGCCTGCAGCGAGCTCAGGATCATGTGGCGCACGCCGTGGACCAGCGCCCGGCCGATGGCGGGATCGAAGTCCTTGCGCCGCCATTCGACGACGTTGCCGTTGTAGCAGCCGACGACGACGCGGGCGAAATCGGCGCTCGTGAGCGTCGTGGAGAACTCGCCGCTGCGGATGCCGGCCTCGATCAGCTCGGCGAAGGTGCCGGCCAGCCGGTCGAAGATCGCCGCCACCTTGCGGCCGAGGCGGGTGTCGGCGTTGGAGAACTCCATCGCGGTGACGACGAGCAGGCAGAACTCCAGCGGGTTCTGCACCGCGTACTGCGCATGGCGGTTGAGGAAGCGGACCAGCCGTGCCGTGCAGTCGGGCGCTTCGGGGTCGACGCTGATCTCGTCGAGGATCGAGCGCTCGATGTCCTCCAGAATGTCGTAGAGGATGTCCTCCTTGGAGCGGTAGTAGTGATAGACCGTGCCCTTGGTGAAGCCGCAGGCCGCGGCCAGGTCCTCGACCTTGAAGTTGCTGAAACCGTGATCGACGAACAGCTTCGTCGAGGTCGTCTTGATGGCGGCAAGGCTGGTCTCGCGCGAGATCGCCTTCTTGTTTCTCACGGTCGTCACAGGCTGCGTTTTCCCCGTTTTTCAAAACCATAGCGTGAGTCCCGCGCCTGCCAAAGAGGTCGTCGGCACCGTGCCCGGCAGGCCGAAGCTCCACAAGCCGGACGGCCTACGGGGAGGCCTGCCACGCCGGAACCCGACCCTGCGGGCGGCGGGATCGGTACCGGCAGGACACCGCCCCTCCCTGTTGCGGGCCACGGGCCGTCGCGGGAATCATGCCGTCGCCGGCACGAGCCATATTGACACAATCTTCCTGTCGTGAATACATACCGACGCGTAGGTATTTTAATTTGCCACCTGCACCGGCCGCCAGCGCGGCCGGTCGGGCAGCAGCCGGGAGGAACCATGGACAGGGCTGAGATCGAGGCGCTCGCCGCCCGCGTGACGGCGTTTGCGCTCGCCAACGACAACGAGCGCGACTGCTGGGAGAAGTCGGTCGCGCTGAGCGGCATCCTCGCCTGGGACGCGCCGGAGGCGGTGGCGGCCGCGCGACGCTGGATCGATCGCGCCGTGGCGACGCAAAACGACGACGGCAACCTGAACTATGCGGACGGCTACGAGGGCACGCCCGGCCACATCAAGAGCTTCACGCCGACAGCGACGCTGACGTCGAGCCTCGGCGTGCCGCTGCTGCGCTATTACGAGCGCACCGGCGAGGTGCGCTACCTCGCCGCCGCCGAGCTGCAGGCGAAGGCGCTGCTCGCCACGCCGCGCACCTCCGACGGCGGCTTCTGGGCGCGCGGCGAAGGGCCGGAGCTGTGGATCGACATGGTCTACCTGATGGGGCCGTTCCTCGCGCTTTACGGCAACGTCACCGGCGACCGCAGCCATGTCGACGAGGCCGTGCGTCAGTTCGAGGTCCATACGAAGCGGTTGGTCGATCCCTATTGCGGCCTGTCGCGCCACGCCTGGTGCGAGGTGCCGAACCACTTTCCGCAGTCGACCTTCTGGGCGCGCGGCAATGGCTGGCTGATCGCCGCCGCCGTCGATCTCCTCGAGCTGATCGGCAATCATCCCGGCCGCGAGCAGATCGCCGCCACCGGCGTTGCCGCCATCAGGGCGATGGCGAAGCATCAGGACCGCTCCGGCTTCTTCCGCCACGTCCTCGACGGGCCGGCGAGCAAGAAGGAGGCGTCGGCAACGCTGATCTACGCCTATGCCGTCTCGCGTGCCGTCCGTCTCGGCCTGCTCGACGAAAGCTGGCTCGAGGGTGCCTGCCGCGGCTTCGAGGTGGTGGCCGGCTCGGTGCTGCCCAACGGCATGGTGCCGGGCGTCGCCGTGCCGCCGGGCGGGCCGGGCGTGCCCTTCGGCTGGACGCCGTTCGGACAGGGCTTCTTCCTCCTCGCCGCCCGCGAGATGGCCGACCGCGCCTGACGCTTCCCCGGGAGACGGACCGATGGAATTTGCCGAGTTTCTCGTGCGCGGGGCGCTGCTGGGCGTCACCTACGGGCTGATCGCCTGCCCGATCGCGCTCATCTACGTCACCAGCGGCACGGTCGATCTGGCGATCGGCGCCTATGTCGTGCTGGCCGCGGCCACCGCCTTCGCCCTTCCGGGCGCGGCCGGCATGCTCGCGGCGATCGGCGCGGCAATGGTCGCGGCCGCCATCGTCGGCGTGCTGTCGTCGCTTCTGACGCGGCGTTACAAGGGCGACCGGCTGATCGTCATCCTCGCCAGCTTCGGCTTCGCCATCATGGTCGAATCCTTCGTGCTCGCCGTCTATGGCAAGGATCCGTTCGTGCGCCATTCGGGCGCCGCCCCCGTCGAGTTCCTCGGCATGCTCGTCAACCGGCAGTCGCTGATCTCGGCGGCGATCGGCCTCGTGCTGGCGGCCTCGGTCTACCTCCTCCTCCATCGCACCGCGCTCGGCCGCCAGATGCGCGCCGGCGCCGACAACGCCCGCGGCGCGGCCATCGCCGGCATTCCGGTCCAGCGGGTGCAGTTCGCGACCTTCGTCCTCGCCGGCGCGCTCGCCGGCATCGCCGGGGTG
>JALHFU010000442.1:0-1151 GCA_022838525.1 Hyphomicrobiales bacterium
GCGCGGTCGGCATCAGCAGCGTGGTGAACAGCGTGATCCGCTCGCGCAGGAAGCGCCGGATCTCGAGGACCGCGATGGCCAGGGCCGCGTTCATCGCACCAACCCCCGCCGGATCGCCGCGAGGCCGACCGCCCCCGTGACCAGGCCGCCGCCCAGCAGGAGGAGGACGGCGGGGAGCACGTCGGCTGCCGTGGCGTTGCCGGCGGCGAGGTCCGTGAACGCCATGAGCGCCTGCCCGTTCGGGGTGAACTTCCGGACCTCGGCGAGGAACCCGGTCGCGGTGTAGACGAAGGACCCGCCGAGCACGCTCAGCACGAGCGCGAACACGATGGTGAGCGACTCCGACTGGGACTCGGTGCGGGCGAGGCCCGTGATGACGAGCGAGATACCGGCGATCGCGACCACGGCACCGGTGATCACGAGGAGCACCCCGAGCGGGTCCCCCCAGTCCACGCGGAACCCCACCGCGGTGATCCCCCAGACCACCAGGAGGCTCGTGAAGCCGAGGGTGAGCACCGCGAGGGCCTTCCCGAGCAGCACGGCGGTGGGGCTGGTGGGACCGGCGAGCATCCGGGGGAGGGTGCCCTCGCGCCGCTCGGTGACGAGGCTGCGCGCGGCGGCGCCCATGACGAAGAAGAGGAAGATCATCGCCATTCCGGGCGCGAAGAAGGACATCATGCTGAAGGTGTTCTCGAACCGGGAGTCGCGGACCGTGATCGCGGGCGGGGTGGCGGCGGCCACGCCCGCGACGGCGTCGGCGGACACCTCCTCGCCCAGCACCGCCGCGGCGGTGAGCGTGGTGGCGACTGCCACCCGCTGCGTCCGGACGCTGTTCGCGATGCCGTCGGCGACGCTCCGGGCGATGCCCGCGACGATGCCGTCCCCGGCATCGCCGATCACCCCCAGCTCGACCGGCTCGCCGGCCGCGACGGCGGCGCCGAAGCCCGGGGGGAGCACGACGACGGCGTCCGCCTCGTCCGCGTCGACGGCGGCTTCCGCCGCCGCGGCGTCCAGTCCGGGCTTGGCGACGAAGGTGACGCCCTCGCCCTCGGACTGTCCGGCGATGCCGCTGACGACCTGGGCGGAGAGGGTGGAGGCCTCGGCGTCGGCCAGCCAGATATCGGCACGCAGGCTGCTCTCGCCGCTGAAGG
>JALHFU010000012.1:0-29559 GCA_022838525.1 Hyphomicrobiales bacterium
GAGAGCTTCCTCGAATACCGCAAGCTGATGGTCGAATACATGCCGCATGCCGACAGCGGCCAGATGATCGCCCGCGGCCTCGACTACAGCTACGGGGATTGAGGAGAAGTAGGGGAGTAAGGGAGTAGGGGAACAGGGGAATGTGCCCGGGTGGCCTCCAATCCTCGCCTTACTTCCCCTACTCCCTTATCTTCCCTACTCCCCTATCCTGCCATCTGAGGGGACCGGCATGGAACGACTGGCCGACAGGCTCGACCTCATCAACCGCGCCGTGGGGGCGGTCACCATGTGGCTGGCGCTCGCCATGGTGCTGCTCCAGTTCGGCATCGTGCTCCTGCGCTATGTCTTCGGCATCAGCTACATCTTCCTCGGCGAAGGCGTGATCTACCTGCACGCGGCCCTGTTCATGCTGGGCGCGGGCTACACGCTGTGGGCCGGCGGCCACGTGCGCGTCGACATCTTCTATGCCAACCTGTCGCCGCGCGGCCGCGCGGCCATCGACATCTTCGGCCATCTGGCGCTGCTGGCGCCGTCGCTGATCGTGCTTCTCATCTATTCGTGGCCGATGGTCACCCGCTCGTGGGCGATCCTCGAAGGCCCGATCTCCGTCGGCGGCATTCCCGCCTCCTACCTGCTGAAGTCGCTGATCCCGGTCTTCTGCGTGCTGCTGCTCATCCAGGGCTTCTCCGCGCTGATCCGCGACGTGATCCGTTTCAGGGGCAACGCATCATGAGCCTGCCGCTCGACCTCCTGATGTTCGCGGCGCTGATCGGGTTCATCCTCATCGGCTATCCCGTCGCCTTCACCATCTCCGGCGTCGCCACCGCCTTCGCGCTGATCGGCTGGATGACGGGCGACTTCTCCATCGGCCTGATGGGCGCGCTCGGCCAGCGCTTCTTCGCCGTGCTCACCAACCCGGTGCTCACCGCCATCCCGCTCTTCGTGCTGATGGGCGTGGTGCTGGAGAAGAGCCGCATCGCCGAGGACCTGCTCGAGACCATGGGGCGGCTGTTCGGCCCGATGCGCGGCGGCCTCGGCATCTCGGTGATCCTCGTCGGCGCGCTGCTGGCGGCTTCCACCGGCATCGTCGGCGCGACCGTGGTGGCGATGGGCATGATCGCGCTGCCGGCCATGCTGCGCAACGGCTACAGCCCGACGCTCGCCTCCGGCATGGTGTGCACGGCGGGCACGCTCGGCCAGATCATCCCGCCCTCGACGCTGCTCATCATCCTCGCCGACGTGATGTCGAGCGCCTTCCAGCAGGCGCAATACAAGCAGGGCAAGTTCTCGATCGAGACCGTCTCCGTCGGCCAGACCTTCGCCGCGGCCCTCATGCCCGGCCTGATGCTGGTGGTGATCTACCTCGTCTACCTGCTCCTCGTCGCCTGGCTGCGCCCGCAGGCCGCGCCCGCCATGCGCGAGGCGCCGGAGCCGCCGGCGCGCGGCGCCATCGTCGGCGCGATCGTGCCGCCGGTGCTGCTGATCTTCGCCGTGCTGGGCGCGATCCTCGCCGGCATCGCCTCGCCCAACGAGGCGGCTTCCGTCGGTGCGGTCGGCGCGATCCTGCTTGCCGGGCGCAGGCAGGGCGCGCCGCGCAGGTTGGTGCTGGCCGGGGCCATCGCGCTGGTGGCGCTCGCTATCGCGGCCGGCCTCGCGCCGGTGCGCATCCAGCGCAGCGACGCGGGCGCGTTGGCCTACGCGCTCGCCGGCATCTACACCTTCCTCGCGCTGGTTGGCCTCGCGGCAGTCGTCGTCTCGCTCAAGGCGCTGCTGAAGCGCGGGCTCGCGATCCCGGCGCTCATCCACACCATGACGCTGACCTCGATGATCTTCGCCACCATCCTGATGGCGTCGTTCTTCTCGCTGGTGTTCGTCGGCCTCGGCGGCGAGCATCGCGTGGCCGAGATCATCGACGCGCTGCCGGGCGGGCCGATGGGGGCGCTGTTCTTCGCCATGACGCTGATCTTCATCCTCGGCTTCTTCCTCGACTTCGTGGAAATCTCGGTCATCCTGCTGCCGCTGATGGTGCCGCCGCTGATCATGATGGGCCACGATCCGATCTGGCTGGCGGTGCTGATCGCGGTCAACCTGCAGACCTCGTTCCTGACCCCGCCCTTCGGCTTCTCGCTGTTCTACCTGCGCAGCGCCGCCCCGCCGGAGGTGACGACGGGCATGATCTATCGCGGCGTCGCGCCGTTCATCGGCCTGCAGATCGTGGCGATGGTGCTGATCTGGATGTTCCCCACCATCGCGACGTGGCTGCCGCGGGCGATCTTCTAGACGGACAGGTATCCCGGACGAACGAAGAAAGGCCGGATCGCGCATCGCGCGATCCGGCCTTTTCATTTGGGGATCGGGAGTTTGCTACCGGGAAGCCGACAGGGGAATCTCGAAGGCGAAGCCCGGCGCAGCCGGCTCGATCTCGACGGTGTCACCGGCATCGAGCAGGATCGTGTCGAAGCGCGACAGCTCCTCTCTGGCGGACAGGCCGGTGACGGCGCACACCACGCAGACGACCACGAGCGTCGTGCCCTCGGGGTCAATGCGCCGGCCACCGTCGAGCGCCACGCGACGCATGACGTGATCGACGCGGCCGCGCCGCGTCATGATGTTCAGGTCGATCGTCGGCCCGCCGAGATTGCGGCTCGATATGGCCCACTCTCCCGGAAAGGCGAACGGATCGCCGCCGGGAGAAAGCGTGACCGTGCCGCCGCCCGGAAGGTCGAGCGCCAGCCCCTCGCCTTCGAGCAGCGCGATGGTGCGGTCGATGCCCGGAAACAGCGAGAACGGGCCGTCGCCATCGACATGCGCGATGCTCAGCCGCCAGTCGAAGCCGTCGACGCCGCCGCCTTCGGGAAGGGCCGCCACCTCCTCGGTGAGGCCCTGCCCGTTCTTCCACGGCATGCGCCGATAGGTGTCGCGCCGGATGATCCGCATCGTTCAGTTGCCGAGGATGCCCGGCAGCCGCAGCCCCTTCTCGCGGGCGCAGTCGAGGGCGATGTCGTAGCCGGCATCCGCATGGCGCATGACGCCGGTGGCGGGGTCGTTCCACAGCACGCGCTCGATGCGCCGCGCCGCATCCTCGGAGCCGTCGCAGCAGATGACGACGCCCGAATGCTGCGAGAAGCCCATGCCGACGCCGCCGCCATGATGCAGCGACACCCAGGTCGCGCCCGAGGCGGTGTTGAGGAGCGCGTTGAGCAGCGGCCAGTCGGAGACGGCGTCGGAGCCGTCCTTCATGGCTTCCGTCTCGCGGTTCGGCGAGGCGACCGAGCCGGAATCGAGATGGTCGCGGCCGATGACAACCGGGGCCTTCAACTCGCCTTTCGCCACCATCTCGTTGAAGGCGAGGCCGAGGCGGTGGCGGTCGCCGAGGCCGACCCAGCAGATGCGCGCCGGCAGCCCCTGGAAGGCGATGCGCTCCGCCGCCATGTCGAGCCAGTTGTGCAGGTGGGGGTTGTCGGGCAGGAGCTCCTTGACCTTCGCGTCGGTCCTGCGGATGTCTTCCGGGTCGCCGGAAAGGGCGGCCCAGCGGAACGGCCCGATGCCGCGGCAGAACAGCGGCCGGATATAGGCCGGCACGAAGCCGGGGAAGGCGAAGGCGTCTTCCAGTCCCTCCTCCTTGGCCATCTGGCGGATGTTGTTGCCGTAGTCGAAGGTCGGCACGCCCCGGTTCCAGAACTCGACCATCGCGGCGACGTGCACCTTCATCGAGGCGCGCGCGGCCTTTTCGACAGCCTTGGGGTCGCTCTCCTGCTTCTCGCGCCATTCGGCGACGCTCCAGCCGAGCGGGAGATAGCCGTTGACCGGGTCGTGGGCCGAGGTCTGGTCCGTCACCATGTCGGGCCTGACACCGCGGCGCGCGAGTTCCGGGAACACGTCGGCGGCGTTGCCGATCAGGCCGACCGACTTCGCCTCGCCGGCCTTCGTCCATTTCTCGATCAGCGCCAGCGCCTCGTCGAGCGTGTGCGCCTTGGCGTCGAGATAGCGGGTACGCAGGCGGAAATCGACGCGGGTCTCGTCGCATTCGACGGCGAGGCAGCAGGCGCCAGCCATGACGGCCGCGAGCGGCTGCGCGCCGCCCATGCCGCCCAGCCCTCCGGTCAGGATCCACTTGCCTTTCAGGTCGCCGCCATAGTGCTGACGGCCGGCCTCGACGAAGGTCTCGTAGGTGCCCTGCACGATTCCTTGAGAGCCGATATAGATCCACGAGCCCGCCGTCATCTGGCCGTACATGGCCAGCCCCTTGCGGTCCAGCTCGTTGAAATGGTCCCACGTCGCCCAGTGCGGCACGAGGTTGGAGTTGGCGATCAGCACGCGCGGCGCGTCCTTGTGGGTGCGGAAGACGCCTACCGGCTTGCCCGACTGGACGAGCAGCGTCTCGTCCTCGGCGAGCGTCTTGAGCGTGGCGACGATGCGGTCGAAATCGTCCCAGGTGCGGGCCGCCCGGCCGATGCCGCCATAGACGACGAGCTCGTGCGGCCGCTCGGCCACGTCCGGGTCGAGATTGTTCATCAGCATCCGCAGCGGCGCTTCCGTCATCCAGCTCTTCGCATTGAGCTCCGAGCCGTGCGGCGCGCGGACTTCGCGGACGTTGTGGCGGGGGTTGTTCATGTCGCTCTGCCTCCTCAGCGTTTCATGCCAAGCGCGATCGTCTCGATGCGCTGGAGTATGTCTTTCAGGTACACGCGCAGCCTGTCGGCCTTCGCGGGATCGTAGGCGAAGGGCGGCGCCTCGGCGGCGAGGTGGCTCGCCTGCGCCAGCTCCATCTGGATCGCGTGCACGCCGGCTTCCGGCCGGCCGTAATGGCGGGTGGTCCAGCCGCCCTTGAAGCGGCCGTTGAGGACATGGGTGTAGCCGTCGGCCTTCGCCGCGGCCTCGACCGCCGCCGTCTCGATCGCCGGGTCGCAGGTGCGGCCGCCATCGGTGCCGATGTTGAAGTCCGGCAGCCGTCCCTCGAACAGGAACGGGATCAGCGAGCGGATCGAGTGGCAGTCGTAGAGCACGGCGACGCCATGCTCTCCCCTCACCCGCTCGACCTCGGCTTCAAGTGCGGCGTGATAGGGGCGGTGGAAGGCTTCGAGCCGGGCGGCGATGTCGGTCTCGGACGGTTCCTCGCCCTCGTTCCAGATCGGCCTGCCGTCGAAATCGGTATCGGGCACCAGCCCGGTCGTGTTCTGGCCCGGATAGAGGCTCGCGCCCGACGGGTCGCGGTTGGCGTCGATGACGTAGCGGTGAAAGGTCGCCCGCACCGTCGTCGCATCCGGCAGCAGGCCGGCATAGAGTTCGTGGATATGCCAGTCCGTGTCGGCGAGCAGGCGGCCGTTGTCGTTAAGCCGCGCCCATATCCCGGCCGGCACCCCGGTCCCGGTATGCGGGAAGGCGAGGATGACCGGCGAGGAGCCGCGCGAGACCTCGAACACGTCCGTCATGGTTATCCCTCCAGGGCGGGGAGCAGGCCGGCGGAGACGCTCGCCGCCAGCGTGCCATCGGCGACGAGCGCCGCGGCGGCGGCAAGGTCGGGCGCCATGTAGCGGTCCTCCTCCAGCGCCGGCGCGGCGGCGCGGATGATGGCAATCGCCTTTTGCAGCTCGGCGCTCGTCCTGAGCGGCGCGCGCAGCTCGACGCCCTGCGCGCCGGCCAGCGCCTCGATGCCGACAATGGCGGCGAGGTTGTCCGTCATCTGGAGGAGCCGGCGCGCGCCGTGGCAGGCCATGGAGACGTGGTCCTCCTGATTGGCCGAGGTCGGCGTCGAATCCACCGAGGCCGGATGCGCCATCTGCTTGTTCTCGCTCATCAGCGCGGCCGACGTGACCTCGGCGATCATCAGGCCGGAATTCAGCCCCGGCTTCTTCGCGAGAAAGGCCGGCAGGCCGTAGGACAGGGCCGGATCGACCAGAAGTGCGATGCGGCGCTGGGCGATGGCGCCGATCTCGCACACCGCAATCGCGATCTGGTCGGCGGCGAAGGCCACGGGCTCGGCGTGGAAATTGCCGCCGGAGACGATGCTGCCGTCATCGAGGACGAGCGGATTGTCCGTCACCGCATTGGCCTCGATCTCCAGCGTGCGGCCGGCCATGCGCAGGAGGTCGAGGCAGGCGCCGTCGACCTGCGGCTGGCAGCGGATGCAGTAGGGGTCCTGCACGCGCTCGTCGCCGTCGAGATGGCTTTCGCGGATTTCCGAGCCGGCGAGCAGGCCGCGCAGCGCCGCCGCCGTGTCGATCTGGCCCTTGTGGCCGCGCAGGCTGTGGATGCCTTCGACGAAGGGCGCGGACGAGCCCATCGCCGCGTCGGTGGAGAGCGCGCCGGTGATGAGCGCGGCCTGCGCGGCGCGGTGGGCGCGGAACAGGCCGGCGAGCGCCAGCGCGGTCGAGACCTGCGTGCCGTTGATGAGGGCAAGCCCCTCCTTGGCGGCGAGCACGACGGGCTGCAACCCGGCGCGGGCCAGCGCCTCGCGGCCCGGCAGGCGCTCTGCCCCGAAGAACGCCTCGCCCTCGCCCATCATCACCGCCGCCATGTGGGCGAGCGGCGCGAGGTCGCCCGACGCGCCGACCGAGCCCTTTTCGGGAATGGCGGGCGTGACGCGCTTTTCCAGCATGGCCTCGATGAGGCGCACCAGCTCGAGCCGGACACCGGAGGCCCCGCGCCCGAGCGAGATCAGCTTCAGCGCCATGACGAGGCGCACGACGTTTTCCGGCAGGGCCGAGCCGACGCCGCAGCAATGCGACAGGATCAGGTTGCGCTGGAGGGTCGCGGTGTCGGCGGCGTCGATCTTGATCGACGCCAGCTTTCCGAAGCCGGTGTTGATGCCGTAGACCGGCTCGTTGCCGGCCGCGACGGCGGCGACGCGGGCAGCGCCCTTGTCGATGGCCGCGTCGAAGGCGCGGTCGAGCGCCACGGTCTCGCCCTGCCAGTAGATGGCGGCGAGATCGGCGAGCGGGACCTCGCCCGGACGAAGGGTGACGGTCACGCGATGCCTCCCTGCGAGCGGATGACAGTGGAATCCACGCCGCCGCGGATGCGCGCGCGGAGCGGGTTGAAACCCATGCGGTAGACGAGCTCGGCCGGTTCGGCGATGTCCCAGACGGCGAGGTCGGCGGCCTTGCCGGCTTCGAGCGTGCCGACGTCGCCGAGGCGGCCGAGCGCGCGGGCGGCCTCGCGCGTCACGCCGGCGATGCATTCCTCGACCGTCAGGCCGAACAGCGTCGCGCCCATGTTCATGGCGAGCAGCAGCGAGGTCAGCGGCGAGGTGCCGGGGTTGCTGTCGGTGGCGAGCGCGATCCCGACGCCGTGGCGGCGGAAGAGATCGACCGGCGGCTTCCTCGTCTCGCGGATGAAGTAGAAGGCGCCCGGAAGCAGCACCGCGACCGTGCCGGCTGCGGCCATCGCGGCGGCGCCCGCCTCGTCGGTGTATTCGAGATGGTCGGCCGACAGCGCGCCATATTCGGCGGCGAGCGCCGCGCCGTGCAGGTTCGAAAGCTGGTCGGCATGGAGCTTGACCGGCAGGCCCAACTCCCTTGCGGCGTCGAAGACCAGCCGCATCTCGTCCGGCGAGAAGGCGATGCCCTCGCAGAAGCCGTCGACGGCATCGACAAGCCCCTCGGCATGGGCAGCGTTGAGGCCCGGCAGCACGACCTCGCGCAAGAAGGCGTCGTTGCGGCCCTTATATTCGGCCGGCGTGGCATGCGCGCCGAGATAGGTCGTCGTGAGGGCGACGTCGCGGACCTCCGCCAGCCGGCGCGCGGCGCGCAGCATCTTCAGCTCGTCGGCGACGGTCAGCCCGTAGCCGGACTTGATCTCGACGGTGGTCACGCCTTCGGCGATGAGCGCATCGAGGCGCGGCAGGGTCTCAGCGACGAGGTCGCCTTCGCTCGCCGCGCGCAGGCCGGTGACGGACGAGACGATGCCGCCGCCGGCGCGCGCGATCTCCTCGTAGGAGGCGCCGGCAAGCCGCATCTCGAACTCGCGGGCGCGGTTGCCGGCATGGACGAGATGGGTGTGGCAGTCGATCAGGCCGGGCGTGATCCAGCGGCCTCCGCAGTCGACGACCGCCGCGCCCGACGCCTCGGATTGGGGCATGTCGGCGGCAGCGCCGGCAAAGGCGATGCGGCCGTCGCGCACCAGGATCGCGCCGTTCTCGATGACACCCAGGCCCGGCTGGCCCGGGGCCAGCGTCGCCAGCCGTGCATGGGTGAAGATGCGGTCGTCGCGCGCCATTTTTCCTTGCGTCCTCGCCTCGCGGCAGGCTGTTGCACGCCTGCTCTTTTGCGATTATGTATATACTTATTAATCGCCAATGCAAGCCGGAATTCGGGCGAAGCCGGGAGGGAAGCCGCGATGACAGCCATCCACGCCGAGACCGCGCTGCTCCCGGACGGCCTTCACCACAACGTCCGCATCGCCTTCTCCGGCGGCGTCATAGACGGGGTCGAGACGGACGTGGCGGCGCAGGAGGAGGACGAGCGGCACGGCTTCGTGCTGCCGGCCGTGCCCAACCTGCACAGCCATGCCTTCCAGCGCGCGATGGCGGGGCTGGCCGAGACGCGCGGGCCCGGTGAGGACAGTTTCTGGAGCTGGCGCACGACCATGTACCGCTTCGCGCTGTCGATGACGCCGGAGCATGTCGAGGCGGTCGCGGCGCAGCTCTACATGGAGATGCTGGAGGCGGGCTTCGGCCGCGTCGGCGAGTTCCACTACCTGCATCACGATGCCGACGGCAGCCCCTATGCCGACCCGGCCGAGATGGCCGTGCGCATCGCGGCCGCGAGCGCGGAAACCGGCATCGGCCTGACGCTGCTGCCCGTGTTCTACGCCCATTCCGGCTTCGGCGCGGCCGCGCCGGCCGAAGGGCAGCGCCGCTTCATCAACGACATCGACGGCTACGGCCGGCTGATGGAGCGCGCAGCCGAGATCGTCGCCGCGCTTCCCGGCGGCCGGCTGGGCATCGCGCCGCACTCGCTGCGCGCCGTCACGCCCGGGGAGCTCGCCGCCATCCTGCCGCTGGCCAAGGGCGGGCCGGTCCACATCCATGTCGCCGAGCAGGTGAAGGAGGTCGAGGACTGTGTCGCCTGGAGCGGCGCGCGGCCGGTCGAATGGCTGCTCGCGAACGCGCCGGTCGACGGACGCTGGTGCCTGATCCACGCCACCCACCTCACCGCCGCGGAAAGCCGCGACATGGCGCGGAGCGGCGCGGTGGCGGGCCTGTGCCCGATCACCGAGGCCAATCTCGGCGACGGCATCTTCGAGGCGCCGCGCTTCATCGTGGCCGGCGGGCGCTTCGGCATCGGCTCCGATTCCAACATCCGCATCTCGCTGCACGGGGAGCTGCGCACGCTGGAATATTCGCAGCGGCTGTCGCGCCGCTCGCGCAACGTCGTGGCGGAGCCCGGCGGCTCGACCGGCCTGTCGCTCGTCCGCCGCGCCATCGAGGGCGGCGCGCAGGCGCTCGGCGTCGCGACCGGCCTTGCGGCGGGCCGGCCGGCGGACATCGTCAGCCTCGACCTCTCGCGCGCGCCCTTCGTCCCGGCGGGGCAGATTCTCGACCATTTCGTCTTCGCCGACGGCATCGGGATCGGCAGCGTCTGGATCGGCGGGGCGAAGCAGGTCGAAGGCGGCCGCCACCGGCAGCGTGGGCGCATCGAAGCGCGCTTCCGCACCGCGATGGCCGACCTGATCGCCGGCAATCCCGCCTGACCGGCCCGCGGCGACGGCCCGGCGGAACATTCATCCGCGTCCGCCCACCGTCGCGGAACGCCATCGCGCCGATGCCGCGGCGCGGAGCACGGCTTGCCTTCCTCCCCTCCGCCGACGACGCCAGACTGGCGGCAGCCATGAGGCTCCACGCGTCGAGGAGGCAACGATGCCGTTCAAGTTCAAGCAAGCGTTCGACACCACCAATGCCGCGCTCACCGCGGCGCCGGACAACGCCGAGGCGACGTTCTCGGCCCGGTCCCGCCTCGGCGACGGGGTGGACAGCCGCGTCGCCATCCGCCAGTTCGAGGTCGCCGTCGACGAGCCGCAGGCGCTCGGCGGCACCGACACCGCGCCCAATCCGGTCGAATACATCCTGGCCGCGCTCGGCTCGTGCCAGGAGATCACCTACCGCCTCTACGCCGACGCGCTCGGCATCCCGGTGAACGGCGTGTCGGTCAGGCTCGACGGCACCATCGACCTTCGCGGCCTGTTCAACGTGGACAAGTCCGTCCGCCCCGGCTTCCAGGGCATCGTCGCCGAGGTGACGATCGACAGCCCCGCCTCCGACGAGGAGCTGCAGCGGCTGAAGCTGATCGTGGACAGCCACTGCCCCGTGCTCGACATCCTGCAGAACCCGACGCCGGTGCAGCTTGAGCTGCGCCGCGCGGAAGCCGCCGTCGCGGCGGAATAGCCTCGACAGCCGGAGCGAGACGGCGCCATCCCGAGATCGCCGTCCGCTCTGCCTTCCTGGTCGGGCGCGAGGGGCCTTCCGGAAAAGCTTGCCGCTCCGAAACGAACGGCGGCGACTGTTTCCCTACCACGACCTCTGGGGCCGCGCCTCCGTCGGGGCCGGAGGCTTCGCTTCGGCGTGGAGTGCGGTCTCCGCGTCCCGGGCCGCACGCAGGAGCCGTTGGCCCAGAAGGTCGATGTCGAGCTGCGCCAGCCGGAAGACCGGAACGCAGACCGACAGGCCGGCGATCGGCTCGCCGCGGCTGTTTCTCACCGCGACGCCCACGCCGCCGACATCCGGCCGGAAAGAGCCGAGATTGATGCCGAAGCCGCGCCGCCGCACCTCCTCGATTTCCCTGCGCACCGCGTCCGCGTCCGCCGGCGACTTGTCCGTGTAGCGGATCAGGGGCGCGTTCAGCACCCAGTCGATCCGGCTGTCGGGCAACGCCGCGAGCTGGGCAAGGCCGGGCGACACGCAATGCGCCGGCGAGCGGCCGCCGAGCGTCGCCAGCGACACGACCGGCTTCGGCGAGAGAAGCTGATGCACATAGACGATATACCGACCCTCCAGGCGCGTCAGGTGGATGGTCTCCTGCGTCTCCTCGTGAAGCTCGATCATGATCGGCAGCAGAAGCTTCTTCAGGTCGGGCACCCCCTCGCCTGACGCGCCGAGCGCCAGCGCCGACGGCCCGAGGCTGTAGCGCAGTTCCTCATCCTTGGTGACCCATCCGCGTTCCGCCAGGGTCGCGGCCAGCCGGAAAACGGTCGTCTTGCTGGCCTGAAGGCGCTCCGCGAGCTGCGTCAGCGTAAGCGGACCCTCCTGCCCCAGCACCTCCATGAGCGCCAGCGCCCGTTCGACGGAGGACAGGGTCTCGGTTTTCTCGGCGGCCATGCTGGTCTCTCAAAAAAAATTTCATACAACGGAACAAACTATTGCATATATCGGAACATCTGCCTAGGCTTTGTTCCAAGAAAGTTGCGCGGGTCCCCCGACCCGCCGGCTGCGTCAGGCGCCGTTCAAGGTCGTCGACAAGAACAAGGGAGCTGAAATGCCATTGATCCGGATCAGCCATGCCGCGCGCTACGATCAGCCGGCAAAGGACAGGATTCTCGCCGATGTGACGGCGGCCTATGCGGCCGCGGCGGGCTGCGACCCTGCCAAGGTGTGGGTCATCCTCGAGGAAATCGAAAGGACCGACTGGTCGACGGGCGGCATCGCGCTCGCAGCGAGAGCCGCTTCGACCGGTTGAAGCCCACCCACTCTTCGACGTCGCTCCCGCGCGGCCGATCCATTGCCTTTCATGTCTCCCGGGCCGGCCAGCCGGGGACGGTCACAGCTTCCAAAGGAGTTCCCGCATGAGCATAGCCCGTACGACCAAGACCATTGTGGCCGGCGGCTTCGGCACCCGCTACCTCGAGGGAGGCACGCAGGGCAGGCCCGTCCTCGTTCTCATCCATGATGGTGGCTACGGAACGACGGCGGAGAACTGCTGGTCCGGCGTCATGGATGAGCTCGCCGGCGACTTCCACATCTTCGCGCCCGAGTTGCTCGGCTGGGGCGGAACCGACAAGGTGGTCTATCTCGACCGCTCCCCCTACGCCGCACGCGTGCCGCATATCGCCGCCTTCGCTCAGGCCGTCGGCATCGAGAGCGCGTTCTATGCCGGCGCCTCTTTCGGCGGATCGCTGACGATGCGGGCGACCGTCGCCCCGGGCAACCCCTGGAAGATGAAGAAGGCGATGTCGATCTCCGGTTCCGGCGGCCCGTACCGGCTTCCGTCCGGGATCGAGGCTCTGGCCGACTACACGCCGAGCATCGAGGCCGCGACCAAGCTGACGGAACTGGTGGTCGGGACCACGGCGGGGCTTGAGGATCACATCCGCGACCGTCACGAGGCGAGCCTGATCCCCGGCCACTGGGAATGCATGAATGCGCCCCGGCTCAAAAATCCGTCGGTCGATCGCGCGCCGCCTGCCGATCCCTACCTCGACCAGCTTCGCGCGCTGGAAATCCCTGCGCTTCTGGTGGCAGGCCGCCACGATCCGCTTCTCGAAGCCGGCTGGGCGCAGAAGATGGCGGCGCTCTCCGACAGGATCGCGTCGATCGAGGTCGAGGCAGGGCATGAGCCGAATATCGACCAGCCGGCCCTCGTCGCCGGGCTGATGCGCGATTTCTTCCTGACGGGAAAGGTCGACCTATGACCAGCGTGCTCAGACAGCAAAGGATCGAGCGCCCCGACCTGGGCGAGTTCGATGCCATCAGCCCGATCATCGCGAGCGACGCGGAGATCGAGGCCGCCGTCGCCGATGCCGACCTGCCGGCGCTGTTGGCGACGCTGGCGATGCTGACGGGCGACGACGCGCTGATCGCGGACGATCTGAAGCCGCCGACGCCGCCCATGGGCGCCTCGATCAAGCCGCAGGGCGGCATGTCGGCGGAGGCGCAGGCGAAGGCGCGCCGGCTGGCGACGCGGGCGCTGATCGCCTACCGGGACCGAGGCTGCCCCTGGCCCTCAGCCCCGGACGGCGAATGGCTCGACCGCATCATGCGCTTCCTGGCAAAGGATGCGGGACCGGACTATCTGCCGCTCCTGCGGCACGAGCTCGCGCTGCCGCAGGACCAGGGCGCTCCCGGCTGGAGGCTGGAAGACGTCGCGCCCGGCCGCCGGTTCTCGGTTGCCGTCATCGGGGCGGGACTGTCGGGCGTCGCCGCCGCATACAGGCTCCGCCAGGCAGGCGTTCCCCATACCGTCTTCGAGCGCCAGCCGGATGTGGGCGGCGTCTGGTGGGCCAACATCTATCCGGGCTGCCGCCTCGACACGCCCAACTTCGCCTACAGCCTGTCGTTCGCACAGAAGCAGGACTGGCCGCAGCAGTTCTCGCGCCAGGCGGAAATCCAGGCCTATATCGCGCGTGTGGCCGAACTCGCCGGGTTGCGCGACAACATCCGCTTCAACACCGAAGTGCTGTCTCTCACCTGGCAGGAGGACACGGCGACGTGGCTGGTGCGGACGCGGGACCCCAGCGGCAAGACCGTCGATCAGGAGTTCAACGCCGTCATCACTGCCGTGGGACAGCTGAGCCAGCCCTCGATCCCCCCGATCGACGGCCTTTCCGAATTCGCCGGCCCCAATTTCCATTCGGCCCGCTGGCCCGCCGATCTCGACGTGCGCGGCAAGCGCGTGGCGGTCGTAGGCACCGGCGCGAGCGCCTTCCAGATCGTTCCCTCGATCGTCGATGCGGTGGCGGAACTGCACGTCTTCCAGCGCAATCCGCCCTGGACGCTGCCCACGCCGACCTATCACGAGGATGTCCGGCCCGGCATGGCATGGCTGCTCCGTCACGTGCCCTATTACGGGCGCTGGTTCCGCTTCTGGCAATTCTGGATCGCGGCAGAAGGGCGGCTCCCGCTCGTGCAGGTGGACGAGGACTGGCAGCATCCGATCTCCGTCGGGCGGGCGAACGAAGGCCTGCGCCAGGAATGCATGGCGTATCTCGAAGCGCAGTTGAAGGACCGCCCGGACCTGCTGGCGAAGCTCACCCCGACCTACCCGCCCGGCGCCAAGCGCATGCTTCGCGACAACGGCGTCTGGACGTCGGCGCTCAAGCAGCCGCACGTGCGTCTGGTCACGGAGCATATCGACCGGATCGAAAGCGACGCCATCGTCACCCGCGACGGCGCGAGGCACGAAGCCGACATCATCGTTTTCGCGACCGGGTTCCTCGCTTCCGACTATCTCCATCCGATGGAGGTGAAGGGGGTCGGCGGCCGAGATCTCCACCAATGGTGGGCCGGCGACTGCCGCGCCCATCTCGGCATCACGATCCCCGGTTTCCCGAACCTCTTCATGAGCTGCGGGCCGAACACCGGCGTGGTCGTGAACGGAAGCGCGATATTCTCGGCCGAATGCGCGGTCGAGTATGCCCTGTCGGCGATAGGCCAGATGCTGGAGACGGGGCACGACGCGATCGACTGCCGTCCCGAGCCTTTCCAGGCCTTCAACGAGCGGGTGGACGCGGAGAACCTGCGCAAGGCCTGGGGCGTCGCCAAGACGGCGAGCTGGTACAAGAACGCCTCCGGCCGCGCATCCCAGACATGGCCGTTCTCCCTGCTCGAATACTGGCAGATGACCGAGCGCGCCGATCTCCGCGACTACGATTTCATCGACGCGCGCGGAGAAGCGACGACGTAGTTCACCATAACCACACAGACTTCGGGAGGAATTATCGATGCTGAACAGACTGTTGCAGGCGACCCTCGTCACCATGGCGTGCATGGGCGGCACCGCCCACGCGCTGGAGAAGGTGGTGATCCAGAACGGATCGCCCGTCCCCGCGGCCGCCTATCTCGACAACTACGTCGCGGACGTGGCCGGCTTCTTCGCGGAGGAAGGCCTCGAAGTGGAAATCCGCTATTCGCAGGGCGCGCCCCAGGCGGCACAGATCGCCGCCAGCGACGGCGCCGACATGGGGCAGATTGCGTTCGAGCCCTATCTTTACGGCTACAGCAGCGGCATGCGCGGCCAGTTCTTCTTCAACACCGCGCACTACAACATCTTCTTCATCGGCGTTCCCGAAGAAAGCGACATTCGGACCGTCGAGGATCTTGCGGGCAAGAAGATCGGCGTCTCGAACATGGGCAGCGGCTCGCTGATCGTGGCCCGCTCCATGCTGCGCGGGGCCGGCATCGATCCCGATCCGTCCGTGTTCCTGCCGGTCGGCGTCGGCGATTCCGCCATGCAGGCGCTGAAGTCCGGTCAGGTCCAGGCCCTGTCGCTGTGGGACGGCGGATATGCCGGCCTCGAGCGGGCCGGCCTGAAGCTGCGCTACATCCATCACCCGAAGATCGGCTGGACCGGAAACGGCGGCCTGTTCCTCTCGGAGAATTCGCTCCAGAAGAACCGCGACAAGGCCGTCGGCGTCGTGCGCGCGCTGGTCAAGGCGCGCATCTTCATCAAGGAGAATCTCGACGCCGCGCTCGACATCTACTGGCGCGTGAACCCCGGCGCCAAGCAGGGCGCGACCGAGGAGGAAGCCCGCGAGAAGGGCCTCGCCGAACTCCGCTTCCTGTCGCCCTTCCTGGTCGACACCGAAGTTAACGAGATCGGCCGCTTCAACATGGACGACCTGGCGACCTATCTCGAGGTGATGAAGGAAGAGGGCGTGCTCACCGCCGACCTCACCGCCGAACAGTTCGCCTCGAACGCCCTGCTCGACGAGATCGGCGACATCGACGTGGAGGCGGTGCGCGAGCGCGCCCGCAACTGGGAGTGACGGCCCTGTTCCGCGGGGAGGACCTCAAGGGTCCTCCCACCCACCCCACCGAAGACGTGGTGAAAGCGTTGGACGTCAAGACGAACACAGCCGGTGCCGTGAATTCGAGGGCGATCAACCCGGAGTTCATCGAGTTCGACAAGGTGGCCAAGGTCTATCGCGCCGCCGACGGGCGCCCCGTTCGGGCCGTCGACTCCGTGTCGGGCACGATCCGCCAGGGCGAGTTCGTGTCGATCCTCGGCCCTTCGGGATGCGGCAAGAGCACGCTGATGATGATGCTCGCCGGCCTGCTGCGGCCGTCGGAAGGCGAGGTGCGCTTCAAGGGCCGCGTGGTGACCGGCCCGCAGGAGGGCTTCGGCATCGTCTTCCAGAGCGCGGTGCTGTTTCCGTGGCGCGACGTGCTGACGAATGTGAAGCTGCCGGCGGAGGTTCTCGGGCTTCCCGCCGGCGAGCAGGACCGCCGCGCGCGGGACATGATCCGCCTGGTCGGCCTCGACGGCTTCGAGACCAAGTATCCGCACGAGCTTTCCGGCGGCATGCAGCAGCGCGTGGCGATCGCGAGAGCCCTGTCGCTCGACCCGTCGCTGCTGGTGATGGACGAGCCGTTCGGCGCGCTCGACGCCATGACCCGCGAGCAGATGAACCTCGAACTGCAGCGCATCAGCCTCGAGCTCGGCGCCACCGTCGTCTTCGTCACGCATTCGATCGCCGAGGCGGCGTTCCTGTCGGATCGCGTGTTCGTGATGTCGGGCCGCCCGTCGACCGTGCGCGAGATCGTCCCGATCGACATTCCCCGCCCGCGCCGGCTCGAGCAGATGAACACCGACGGGTTCGGGCGCTACGTGACGCATCTGCGCGCGCTCCTCGATGCGAAGGGAGAGATGGAATGAGCACGGTCGAAGCATCCGGGCTGAAGCCCTTCCGATCCACGATCGCGATGCCCCGCAGCCTGCCGGCGATCCTGACGGCGGCCGTCCTCCTGGTGCTGTGGGAGGGATGCGTCGCGGCGTTCAGCGTTCCGGCCTACATTCTGCCGACCCCGAGCACCGTCGCCGTGAGGTTCTATCAGGATCTGGCCACCGGGCTGATCATCCCCCATTTCTGGCTGACGCTCGTCGAGGTCGTGATGGGCTTCCTGATCGCCATCGTCGTCGGGGTCGGCCTCGGTACGGCCGTCGGCCTCGTGCCGGTTCTCGACCGGACGATCTATCCGATCCTGCTTGCGTTCCAGACCATACCCAAGGTGGCGATCGCGCCGCTCCTCATCATCTGGTTCGGCTACGGCGCCCATTCGAAGGCGATCATGGCCGCGCTGATCGCGTTCTTTCCCATCCTCGTCAACGTCATCGCCGGCCTCAAGACGACGGATGCGCAGCGCGTGCTGCTGATGAAGGCGCTGAGGGCGTCTCCGCTCCAGATCTACATGAAAGTGCGGCTGCCGAGCATGCTGCCCTATCTGTTCGCGGGGCTGGAAGTCGGCATCGTCTTCTCGCTGATAGGCGCGATCGTCGGCGAGTTCGTCGGCGCGTCGGTCGGCCTCGGCAGCCTGATCATCCAGCGGCAGGCCGTCGTCGATGTCGCGGGCGTGTTTTCGGTGCTCGCCTACCTGTCCCTGATGGGGCTGGTCATGAGCCTTGCCGTGAAGCTCGTCGCCGATCGCCTGACCTTCTGGTCGCGGTCGCAGGACATCGTCGGCGCCTGACGGAAACGAAATGCCCGGGATCGTCGTCCAGGCAACCGGATGGCCGGTCCCGATCGTCCAATGCATTGTGAGCCCGATATGCCCTTCGCCACGCGCGGCAACCGCAACATCCATTATCGCCTGGACGGGAAGGGCGAACAGACGCTGCTGTTCGCCAACTCGCTCGGCCAGAGCCTCAACATGTGGGACCAGCAGACCGAGGCGTTGAAGGAGGAGTTCCGCATCATCCGCTTCGACCATCGCGGGCACGGCGGGTCCGAGCCGGACGGCGAAGCGGCCACGATCCACGATCTCGTCCTGGATACGCTGGCGGTTCTCGACGCGGCGGGAGCGCCCAGCGTTCATTTCATAGGCCTGTCGCTCGGCGGGATGATCGGTCAGCAGATCGCGATCGACGCCCCTGAACGGTTGCTGTCGCTGACCCTTTGCGCGACGGCGGCCTATCTTCCCCCTCCCGAAGGCTGGGAGCAGCGCGCAGCGACGGCACTTGCCGACGGCATGGAGCCTTTCGTGGAAATTTCCCGCGGACGCTGGTTCACGCCGGGGTTCTGCGACACATCCCCCGGCCTCGTGAATGCCGCGCTCGACGGACTGCGCCGAACCCACGTTCGCGGCTACGCCGCCTGCTGCCGGGCGATACGGGATTTCGACCTGCGCAGCCGGGTAAACGCGATCACACTTCCGACGCAGCTGCTTGCCGGCGCCGAGGACCCGTCGACGCCCCCTCACCTGCTTCAGGACATCCATGAGCAGGTGGCCGGATCGCGGTACGAGATCGTCGGCAATGCCGCGCATCTCCTCAACATCGAGCAGGCCGCCGCAATCTCGGGCTTGATCCGCAAGTTCGTGCAGGCGCACTCCGCAACGCAATAGAATCTCGACTGAACCGTCGCGGGGCGGATGGCGCGGATGTAGCAGCGCACTCATCGAGATTGGCATTTGCGACAAGACGGCGTGTGCGAACCGCTGCCGGTCGGGCGATGCGGATGTAGCAGCATGCTTGTCGAAGGCGATAAACATGAGTATTAGAGGCAAGTTTTCGGCCGAACGTTTCCGGCCGACCGTGTTTCAGTGGCGCTTTCGATGTCGGCACCCCTCACTGCAGAACCGGACGTTCCGTGCAAGCGGTGGGAGCATCGTCGCCGCGCCCTGTCCGGGGACTGACGATGGCGGGAAGCTTCAACACCTGGCTCGGCAACCTGTACCGGCGGCATCACCGCGATCTGGTGCGTTATGCCTCGCGGCTGGTCGGCGATCGCGACGGCGGCGAGGAAGTGGTGCAGAACACCTATCTGCGCCTTGCCGGCCGTTCGACGCAGCCGACGGCCATCGAGCATCCGAAGGCCTATGCGTTCGCGGCCGCGCGCACGGCGGCCGTGGATTTCACGGCCCGGCGCAACAGCGAATGGCTGCACCGCGTCGATTTCGCCGAGGTCGACCGGCATGCCGCGGGGGAGGATGCGTCCGCAGTCCTTGACCGGCGGCACAGGATCATCCGTCTGGCGGTCCTGCTCAACGAGTTGCCCCCGTCCTGCCAGGCCGCCTTCATCATGAACAAGATCGAGGGCCGCGGCCATCGCGAGATCGCGGAGCGGCTGGGCGTTTCCGTCAGCATGGTGGAAAAGCATATCATCCGCGCGCTGATCCATTGCCGCGACCTGATGCGCGACGACGGGGGATTCTGAACTTTCGACATCCAGCCATTGAGGATTTTGGCGACCGGACCCGTCTAATGGGTTAGGGAAGCCCGAGCAACGATGCGATCCAGAGTCCGGTGACACCCGAAGCGAAACACCCGTCCTATCCCCCGAAGGAGCTGTCCGATCAGGCGCTCGCCTGGATCGTGCGCCTGCATTCGGGCGAGGCCGGCAAGGCCGACTGGTCCGCATTCCGCGCCTGGCGCGGCCAGAGCGCCGATCACGAGGCGGCGGCGCTCGAGGCCGAGACGCTGTGGAGCGACGTGTCCGAATTGCATCGCGACCCCGCCACGGGCCTGATCCAGCCCGGCCGCCGCCGGCGCGGGCCGTCGCGTCGCGCCGTGCTCGGCGGCATCGCGGGTCTGGCGGCCGCCGGTGCGGCCGCGGTGTGGGTGAAGGGCGCAAGCCGGGCATGGCAGTCGGACCATGCCACGGGCGTCGCCGAGACGCGCACCGTCACCCTCGCCGACGGCTCCCGGGTGACGCTCAACGCCATGACGGCCATCGACGTCGATTACGGCCCCGACCGCCGCCGCATCGTGCTCGTCGAGGGACAGGCGTTCTTCGAGGTAACGAGCGACCATGCCCGCCCCTTCACGGTGGAGACCGGCGGCAACCGGGTGCAGGCGCTCGGAACCGCGTTCGACGTCGACGCCAACCTTCCCGACGGCAGCGTGGCCGTGGCGGTGACGCAGCACAGCGTCCGCGTCGAGGCGCGCGCCTCTTCGGAAAGCGCCTCCCCTGCCCGCAACAGCCTCGTCGTGGAGGAAGGCGAGCGGGTGGTCATCTCCCGCGACGGCCGTTTCGGCGGCGTTGCCCGGCAGGAGGCCGCGGTGGCGACGGCGTGGCAGACCGGCATGTATGTGGCCGAGGAGCGGCGGCTGGACGAGGTCATCGCCGCCTTCCGCGCCTATCATGAGGGCTGGATCGTCGTGCAGGGCGAGGGCGTGAAGACGCTCCGCGTCAACGCGGTGCTCGACCTGCGCACACCGGACGCCTCGCTCCACGCCCTAGCCGAGGGCCTGCCGATCAGGGTGCGCCACGTCTCGAGATATTTGACCGTGATTACAGCAGCTTAGCGGATAGCGAAAAATAATCCGCGAAATCCGTTGAGGATTCCGTCCGGGAATCCGGTCTCAGCCTATGAGGGCTATCACGACCAGGAAAGGCAGCGATCCCTCTTCACCGCAACTGAGGTAGGGGATCCATGTCGGGGACATCGGGACACAATCGTTTTCTCAAGGCGCTGCTGGTCGCTTCGACCGCCTTGATACCGCTCGCGCACGGCGCGGTCGCGCAGGCGCAAACCGCGACGCAGGGCAGCACCATGTCCTTCAACATTCCGGCCCAGCCGCTGACGGCGGCGCTGACCGCCTTCGCGCGGCAGACGGGGCTCAAGATCGCCTATCCGGCGGCGTTGACGGCCGGCAAGTCGGCGCCGGCGCTGCGCGGCTCCTACAGCAATGCCGAGGCGCTCGGCCATCTTCTGGCGGGCAGCGGGCTTTCCTACCGCTTCACCGGCGCCAGCGCCGTGACCATCGTCGATCCGCGTGCCGCCGGCAGCGGCGCCGGCGTTGCCGGCGACGGCGCGCTGGTGCTCGACACGATCGACGTGGAAGGCAATGCCGAGACGGCGTGGGGACCGGTCGGCGGGATCGTCGCCGAAAGGAGCGCGACCGGCACCAAGACCGACACGCCGCTCCTCGACGTGCCGGCCTCCGTCTCCGTCATCGGCGAGACCGAAGTGGAGCGGCGCGGCGTGAAGAACCTCGACCAGGCGCTGAACTACACGTCGGGCGTCAATACGAATCTCTACGGTGCGGACAAGCGCTACGACTTCCTCGCCATCCGCGGTTTCGACGGGACCGGCATGGGCATCTATCGCGACGGCATGCAGAGCCGGACGTACAATTTCACCGGCAGCCGCATCGAGCCCTACGGCATGCAGCGGGTCGAGGTGATGAAAGGCTCGACCTCGACGCTATACGGCCTCAACGCCCCCGGCGGCCTCGTCAACATGATCACCAAGCGGCCGCAGGACCACAAGCACGGCGAGATCTACACGACCTTCGGCGAGGACCATGCCGAGACCGGCACCGACTTCGGCGGCCCCATCGACGCCAACGGCGACTGGAGCTATCGCGTCACCGCCAAGTGGCAGGACGGCAAGGACGGCCACGACTGGGCGCGGGACGACCGGCTCTACGTCGCGCCGGCGCTGACATGGAAGCCGACCGATTTTACGACGCTGACGCTGCTGGCCGACTACAACAAGCGCAAGGGCGCCAACCGCTACGGCATCCCGCTCGGATCCGGTCTCGACCCCGAGACTTTCCTCGGCGAGAAGCAGTTCGACCAGAACGACACCGAGGAATGGAACATCGGCTACGTCTTCGATCACGATTTCGGCAACGGCCTCAAGTTCCACTCCAACGCCCGGTACAACGACCTCGAACTGTCCAACAAGAACGCCTATGCTCGAAACGATGTCCCCCTCACGCATACGTGGGGCCGCATCGCCATGCAGGTCGAAGGGGAGCTTGAGCGCTTCTCGATCGACAACCATCTCCAGTACGATGTCAGCTCCGACCGTTTCGACAGCCGCACGCTGTTCGGCGTCGACTATTCGCGGACGAAGCAGAAGGAAAGCGACATCCGGGGCTACATCGCCGGCGTCGGCAGCGATCTCGCCAATCCGGTCTATTGCAGCCCGAACTGCGTCATAAACAGCAGCCCCACCATGCCCGCTTATTCGGGAGACGGCGTACAGACGACGACCGGCGTCTATCTTCAGGAAGAGCTGACGTTCGACGATCGCTGGATCCTGACGCTTGGCGCCCGCTACGACCATGTGAAGAGCAGGGCGGAAGCTCTTTTCGACTTCGCGGGCGGCATATTCGACAGCCAGGAGATCACCGATCACGCCTTGACGTCGCGGGCCGGCCTCACCTTCAAGGCGACCGAGGAACTGTCGATCTACGGCACCTACTCGGAATCGTTCCAGCCGGTCCCGCCCGTGCCCTCGGTCTTTGGCGGATTCGGCCTCCCCTCGCTATCCGGCGACAACAAGCCCGTGGAGGGCGTGATGTGGGAAGCCGGCGTCAAGTACCGGCCGACCGGCATGAACGCGCTGTTCACGGCGGCGGTCTTCAGCCTCGAACAGGAGAACGCGCCCTATTACGTCGGCTTGCAGAGATACCAGATTGGCAAGGTCAGGACCCGCGGCTTCGAACTCGAGGCCAAGGCGGCGGTCAACGAGCGCCTGAACCTGACCTTCGCCTATTCGTATGTCGATTCGGAAATCCTGGAAGACGGATTGCCGGCTGCCACCACCAACAGGGGCAACCGGTTCCAGTTCATTCCCGAGCATACGGCGTCGGCGTGGGTGGACTATACGATCCCCGGAAACGGCACCTTCGGCGACCTGACGCTGGGGCTCGGCGCGCGTTTCGTCGGCTCGCGCTATGCCGACAACGCCAACAGCGTGAAGGTCGATTCCTATACGGTGTTCGATGCGGCGCTGAATTACCAGATCACCGAGCAGGCGTCGCTCGCCGTCAACGTCACCAACCTGTTCGACAAGGAGTATATCTCCCACATCGAGACGTGGAGCGCGCCGGACACGCTCTTCTACGGCGACCGCCGGTCCGTGAAGGCAACGCTGAAGTATACGTGGTGACGCGAGCGATGCCCGTGAACGGCTCACAGATGCCGGCAGGCACGAGCGCGGGTGCCGGCGCCTTCCGTCTGGAGGGCGTCGGCCTCGCGATCGCGCGGCAGGCGATCCTGCGCGACGTGACGCTCGACTTCCCGCAAGGCAGCGTCACGGCGCTCGTCGGCCACAACGGGTCGGGCAAGTCGAGCCTCCTGAAGATCATGGCGCGCCAGCTCGCCCCCACCGCCGGAACCGTGCTTTATGACGGCAAGCCGGTATCGGCGTTTCAGGAGCGCGCCTTCGCCCGCGAGGTCGCCTATCTGCCGCAGGATGTCGGCGCCGGGGCGGACATGACCGTCAGGGAGCTGGTCGCCTGCGGCCGCTATCCCTGGCACGGGCCGCTCGGGCGGTTCACCGACGAGGACCGGGAGAAGGTCGAGGCGGCGCTCGGCGTCACGCATCTGGAGCGCTTCGCGGACCGCATCGTCGGCACGCTTTCCGGCGGCGAGCGGCAAAGGGCGTGGATCGCGATGCTGGTGGCGCAGGACAGCAAGTGCCTGCTGCTCGACGAGCCGACCGCCGCGCTCGACATCGCCCACCAGATCGAGGTGCTCACCCTTATCCGCAGGCTGTCGCGCGACAACGGCCTCGGCGTCGTCATCGTGCTCCACGACATCAACATGGCCGCCCGCTTCTGCGACCTGATCCACGCCCTGAAGGAAGGGGAGGTCGTCGCCAGCGGCAGCCCCGACCGGATCGTGCGGCCGGAGATGCTGAAAACGATCTACGGCGTCGACATGGACGTCCTGTCCCGGCCCGGCCTGAGCGCGCCCCTTGCCTATGTCTGCTGATATCCGCCGTTCCGGGTTCCTGTCGCGCCGGTCGCTGCTGCGCCTGCTGCCGGCGACGGCGCTGCTGCCGGCCTTGCCCGCCTTCGGGCAGGCCGCTCCCCGGGTCGCCAGCCCGAGGGTCGTCAGTCTCGACTACGGCCTCGCCTCCACTCTCCTGGCGCTGGGCGTGGTCCCGGCCGGGGTTTCCGACCTTGCCGGCTGGGACAAGTGGGTGGTCGAGCCGCGGATGCCGGCGGAGGTCGTCGACCTCGGCAGCTCGGTCGAGGCCAATCTCGAAGTCCTCGCCGGGCTGAAGCCGGATTTCATCCTGACGACGCCCTATCTCGACGCGCAGATACCGCGCCTGCGGGAATTCGGCACGGTGCTGCGGCTGGAGACCTTCAAGTTCGAGGGAACGCCGATCCTGCCGGCGGTGATCGCGGCGACGCGGACGCTGGCGGCCGAGCTGGGGCGGGAGCCGGAAGCCGAGCGCTTCCTGTCCGGGATGGACGCTTTCTTCGACGACTGTCGCGACCGGCTTGCGGCCGTCTCTCCCCCGCCGGTGGCGCTTGTCAACTTCATGGACGCCCGCCATGCCCGCATCTACGGCGAGCCGGGCCTGTTCCACAACGTCCTCGAGCGGATCGGCGTGCGCAATGCCTGGACGGAGCGTTCGAGCGAATGGGGCTTCCAGACGATCGCCGTCGAGGAGCTGTCGCGGATCGCCGACCCCGCCGCCGCCCTGATCGCCTTCGAGCCGGTGCCGGCCGACGTGCTGCCCAGGCTGTCGCGCAGCCCGCTGTGGCGGTCGCTGCCGGTGGCGCAGCCGGGCCATTTCTTCGTGTTGCCGCCCGCGCTGATGTTCGGCATGGTCAACGAGGCGATGCGCTTCGCCGGGCTGGTGACGGACCTGCTGGAGCGACGGGCATGAACGCCGCGGCGGGACGCTTCCCCCTCGGGCCGGCGACGGTGACGCTCGCCTGCGTGCTGTTCTCCGGCGCGCTCGCCTGGCTGCTGATCGCGCCGAAGCTCGGCGCCGACCCCGTCGAGGGCTACGACGCGACGCGCATAGTGCTCCTCCACTCGACGCTGCCGCGGCTGGCGACGGCGCTGATCGCGGGCGCCGCGCTGTCGCTTTCCGGGGCGCTGTTCCAGCAGGTGCTGCGCAATCCCCTCGCCTCGCCGACCACGCTCGGCATCTCGGCCGGCGCGAACCTCGCCCTCGTCATCGCGGTGCTGTTCTTTCCGGCCCTCCTCGGCCTCGGCCGCGACCTCGTCGCGCTGGCGGGCAGCGCGGCGGCCGCAGCCATCGTCATGGGCCTCGGCGCGCGGCGCGGCTTCTCGCCGCTCTCGCTCGTCCTGTCGGGGCTGGTGATCGGCCTGTGGTGCGGCGCGCTGGCGGCGGTGCTGACCTTCCTCAACGACCGCTATCTCGTTAGTCTGTTTATCTGGGGCGCGGGCTCGCTGGCGCAGCAGAGCTGGGACATTCCGCTGTCGCTCCTGTGGAAGGTCGCAGCGCTGGCGGCGCTCGCCGCCGCGCTCGTGCGGCCGCTGTCGCTGCTCGAGCTCGGCGAGGACGGCGCCTCGGCGCTCGGCGTCAGGCTCGCCCATGTGCGCTTTCTCGCCGTCGCCGTCGCGGTGGCGCTGGCGGCGCTGGTGACCAGCGCGGTCGGCGTCATCGGCTTCATCGGCCTCGTCGCGCCCATCGTCGCCCGGCTCGCCGGCGCGCGGCGCGTGCCGGAGCTTCTGATATGGTCGAGCCTGATCGGCGCGACGCTGCTGCTTTCGGCCGACGTCGCCATACAGCATCTCGCCGGCGCCTTCAGCGACTTCCTGCCCACCGGCGCGGTGACGGCCATCTTCGGCACGCCGCTCCTGCTGCTCCTGCTGCGCAAGCTGAAGACCCGGCATCGCGTGATCGCCGCGCCGGCCGGCGCCCGCCGCCGCCGGCTTTCCGGCCCGCAGGCAACGGCCGTCGTCCTCGCCGCCCTTGCCGTCGCGCTGGTCGTCGCGGTCTTCTTCGGGCGCGGCTTCGACGGCGCGTGGACGTGGGCCGGAACGGATGCGCTCGCCGACCTGATGCCGCTGCGCCTGCCGCGGGTGTTCGCCGCCCTCGCCGCCGGCGCGATGCTGGCCGTGGCCGGCGTGCTGCTGCAGCGGCTGACCGGCAACGAGATGGCGAGCCCCGAAGTGCTCGGCATCTCGGCCGGCGCGACCTTCGGCCTGGCGCTGTGCCTGTTCGCGGTCGCCGCCCCCGGCCTTTCGGCGCAGCTTGGCTTTGCCGCGGCGGGGGCCTTCGCCGTGCTGTCGGTCATCCTCGCCTTCGCGATGCGTTCCGGGCTTGCGCCCGAACGGGTCCTCCTCGCCGGCATTGCGCTCAGCGCCATGGTCGATGCGGTCGTCGGCGTGCTCGCCTCGACCGGCGATCCCCGCGCGCTGCTCCTGCTGCGCTGGATGAGCGGCTCGACCTACAATGCCGGCGGCGACACCGCCCTCACGCTCACCGCCGCGGCCGCGGTCCTCGTGGGCGCGGCGCTTCTCGCCCGCCGATGGCTCGACCTGCTGCCGCTCGGGCCCGCGCCGGCCGCCAGCCTGGGCGTGCCGCTCAAATCCACCCGGCTGGCGCTGTTCGGGCTTGCCGGCCTCCTGAGCGCCGCGGCGACGCTCGGCGTCGGCCCGCTCAGCTTCGTCGGGCTGATGGCGCCGCATCTGGCGCGGGAGGCGGGGCTCGTGCGCGCCCTGCCGCAGACGGCGGGTGCTGCGGTCGTCGGCGCCACGCTGATGGTGGCAGCGGACTGGCTCGGCCGCACGGTGGTCTTCCCCTATCAGGTTCCCGCGGGCCTGATGTCGGCGCTGGTGGGCGCGCCCTTCATGATGCTGCTCCTGTTCAGGCGGGCGTGAAACGGGAGATGACGATGTTCAGGACGAAGGCGGTCGTCACCATCGAGGATGCCGGGCCGGTGCTGGCCGCGCTGCTCGACCATCTCGAGGAGCACGCGACGGTGATCCGCACCGAACGCGGCGCGCGCCTGTCGAGCCCGTTCGGCACGGTCGACATAGCGCGGCGGTCGGACACGGTGCTCGTCGACGTGGCGTCGGGCTCGGCCGAGGTTCTTGCCATGATCAAGATCTTCGTCGCCGAGCACGTCTTCGAGTTCGCGGGCGAGGCCGCCTCCATCGTCTGGTCCGGCGACGGGGCTTCCGACGCGCTGCCGCCGCATTTCCAGAAGCTGGTCGTGTCCGGTGCGTTCGACGTCACGCCGCGCATGCGCCGCGTGCTGTTATCCTGCGAGAACATCGCCGCCTGCGCCTCGGATGCCGGCTACCACATCCGCCTGCTCCTGCCCCCGCCGGGACGCCCGCCCCGCTGGCCGACGCTCGCCGCCGACGGGCGCATGCAGTGGCCCGCGGGCGAGGACGCGCTCGTCAGCCGCGTCTACACGATCCGGTCGATCGACCCGGACAGCAATACCATCGCCGTCGATTTCGTCCTGCACGACCATGCCGGTCCCGGCGCGGCGTGGGGCGCGGCGGCGCGGGCGGGGGATGTGGCCGGCATGCTCGGCCCCGGCGGCGGCAGCGTCGCGCCGGCGGCGCGATACCTGCTCGCCGGCGACGAGACGGCGCTGCCGGCGATCGCCCGGCTGCTCGAGACCTTGCCGGCGCAGGCGCGCGGGCTGGCACTGATCGAGGTCGCCGACGCCGCCGAGGAGCAGGCCATCGCCAACCGCACGGCAATCGAGGTCCGCTGGCTTCACCGCGACGGCGCCGCCCCCGGCACGACGACGCTGCTGCCCGACGCGGTCATGGCCTTGCCGGCGCCCGCGCAGGGGGACGACCTCTTCGTCTGGGCCTCGTGCGAGTTTTCCGCTTTCAAGGCCATCCGCGCCCATGTCAGGAAGCAATGGAATCTCGCCAAGGAGAATCACCTCGTGACCTCCTATTGGCGGCGCGGTTCGAGCGAGGAAACGGCCGGGCATCCCGACGCCGCGACCGATGCCGCCGCAACAGTCGGGAGACGTCTTGGCCTTGACGTGGAGTGATCGACCGGTCGAACGGTGCCGATGCGCGGCGCGCGGGGAGCCAGCCCGTGCGTGAACTGCCCGTGCGCGACCTGCTGGGGCGCTTCGCGTCCTACTATCGCCCGCATCGCGGGCTGTTCGTGCTCGACTTCTCCAGCGCGATCGCGGCCGGCCTGCTGGAGCTGGCCTTTCCGGTCGCGGTCACGCTGTTCATCGACCGGCTGCTGCCGACCGGCGATCTCGGCCTGATCGCGCTCGCCGCGCTCGGCCTCCTCCTCATCTACGTCGTGAGCGCCGGCCTGCAGCTGATCGTCACCTATTGGGGCCACATGCTCGGCATCCGCATCGAGACCGAGATGCGGAGGAAGGCCTTCGACCACCTGCAGAAGCTCTCCTTCGGCTTCTTCGACAACGTCAAGACCGGCCACCTCGTGGCACGGCTGACCAAGGACCTTGAGGAGATCGGGGAGGTCGCCCATCACGGCCCCGAGGACCTGTTCCTCGCCGTGATGACGCTGATCGGCGCCTTCGCGCTGATGCTGTGGGTGCATGTGCCGCTCGCCCTCGTCACCGCCGTGGTGCTGCCGCTGTCGCTCTTCGTCATCGTCCGCTACGGCGGCCGCATGACTGCGACCTGGCGGGCGATCTACGGCCGCGTGGCCGAGTTCAACGCCCGCATCGAGGAGAATGTCGGCGGCATCCGCGTGGTGCAGGCCTTCACCAACGAGGACCACGAGCGCAGCCTGTTCGCGCGCAACAACGAGGGCTATCTGCGCACCAAGCTCGACGCCTACCGGCTGATGGCCGCGGCGCAGTCGCTCTCCTACGTGTCGATGCGCTTCGTGCAGGTCGTCGTCATGCTGACGGGGGCGTGGTTCGTGGTGCGGGGCGAGCTGTCGGCCGGCGGCTTCGTCGGCTTCCTGCTGCTCGTCGCCGCCTTCATGCGCCCGCTCGACATCATCGGCGCGGTCATCGAGACGTATCCCAAGGGCATCGCCGGCTTCCAGCGCTACACGGCCTTCCTCGACACACGGCCCGACATCGCCGACCGGGAGGGCGCCAGGGACGTGCCGCGCCTCGACGGCAACATCGCGTATCGCGGCGTCCGCTTCGGCTACCGCGCCGACAGGCCGATCCTCGACGGCCTCGACCTTTCGATCCGCGCCGGCGAGACGGTCGCCTTCGTCGGTCCCTCGGGCGCCGGCAAGACCACGATCTGCTCGCTGCTGCCGCGCTTCTACGAGGTCGAGGCCGGCGCGATCCTGATCGACGGCATCGACATCCGCGACATGCGGCTGAAGGCGCTGCGCTCCAACATCGGCATCGTCAGCCAGGACGTGTTCCTGTTCGCCGGCACCATCCGCGAGAACATCGCCTACGGCCGGCTCGACGCCACCGAAGAAGAGATCGCCGAGGCCGCCCGCCGCGCCCGGCTCGACCGCGTGATCGCCGACCTGCCCGACGGGCTCGACACGGTGATCGGCGAGCGCGGGGTAAAGCTCTCCGGCGGACAGAAGCAGCGGCTGGCCATCGCCCGCATCTTCCTCAAGAACCCGCCGATCCTGATCCTCGACGAGGCGACCTCGGCGCTCGACACCGAGACCGAGCGCGCCATCCAGCAGTCGCTGGCCGAGCTGTCCCGGGGCCGCACCACGCTGGTCATCGCCCACCGGCTCGCCACCATCGTCAATGCCGACCGCATCCTCGTCGTCGAGAACGGCCGCATCGTCGAACAGGGAGCCCACCACGAGCTCCTCCGCCGCGAGGCAGGCCGCTACCGGCATCTCCACGCCGTTCAGGCCACGACAACGTGAGCAGAGCGGACGGCCGACGGGAAAGCGCGGAGGATCGTGGTTCCTGGAGCGGGTGAAGGGAATCGAACCCTCGTCGTAAGCTTGGGAAGCTTCTGCTCTGCCATTGAGCTACACCCGCGCGCCGCCCATAGATCGCGGGCGCG
>JALHFU010000443.1:0-2189 GCA_022838525.1 Hyphomicrobiales bacterium
GCGCAACGCAGAAAAGGGAAAAAGTGGACGACTTTTACGCCGCCCGCAGCAGGACTATCCCGCCGCTACCGTGGTCTAGTTTTCCACCGCCGTTCTCATTGCTCATTGTGGCCGTTTCGCTCATTACGATCTTCCGTGGACAGACGAGGCTATATATCATTGCAGACTGATATGTCGAGCGAGACCGGAATCCTTCAGCAGGCTGATGCTCAAGTCGTCGAGTTGCGGGCGAAGCTTTTCCGCGGCTTGGCTGACTTCTCGCGCATGTCGATTTTGGCCGCTCTGCGTGACGGCCCGCTTTCGGTTGGGGAGATCGTTGGCGCCACCGGCCTGTCGCAGTCGAACGCCTCAAACCACCTGCGGTGCCTGAGCGAATGCGGGCTGGTTGTCGGAGAACCGGACGGTCGGTTCGTCCGGTATCGGTTGAGCGATCCGCGCTTGGACGAACTGATGAGGCTGGCCGACGACCTCCTGGCCGGGACCGCTCGGGGCGTTGACTCGTGCGAGAATTTCAAAGGAGCGGGCACGGTCTGATCGACGGCGGACGTCCGCCGTCGTTGGCCTACGATCAAGACCGGGCGACGACGCCCGGTGCTGTGCCATTCGGATTTTCTTCGGTGACATCATGCCCAGTACACGCGAGGCCACGCTGGCGGCGCTGCACGCACGTCTTTTGACGGTGCCTGCCACAACCCTGCGCGGCGAGGTTCTGCCCGAGCGCGTGCCCGCCGCCGGGCTCCTGATCCTGCGGGACGGCGAACCGGGCGAGCCGGAGGTGACGCTCTCGCCTCTGCGCTACCACTACCAGCACCGCGCCGAGATCGAAGCGGTCGTGCAGGGCGCCGATCGGGACGCCGACTTCGACAGGCTGACCGCCAGCATTGGCGCGGCGCTCGCCGCCGACCGCACGCTTGGCGGGCTCTGCGACTGGGTCGAGGCGGAAGCCCCGCGCCCCGTAGACCTGCCGGTCGAGGGCGCGGCCAGCCTGAAGGCCGCCGTGATCCCGGTGGTGCTGCACTATTCCACGGCCGACCAGTTGGCCTGACCCCGACAACCCGAGGAGAACACCATGGCACGAGCCCAGGGGGCGCGGGCGCTGATGGCGCTTGCGTTCGAGACGACCTATGGAACGCCGCCCGTGAGCGGCTTCACCCGCATGCCCTTCGCCAGCACCTCGCTCGGGGCTGAGCAGCCGCTGCTGAACTCGGAGCTTCTGGGCTACGGCCGAGATCCGCTGGCGCCGATCAAGGACGCGGTGACAGCCGATGGCGATGTCATCGTGCCGCTCGACGCCGAGGCCTTCGGCTTCTGGCTGAAGGCGGCGTTCGGCGCGCCCACGACAACGGGTGTGGAAGCCCCGTACACCCACGAGTTCCAGTCGGGGTCCTGGACACTGCCCAGCATGTCGATCGAGACCGGCATGCCGGAGATCCCGCGCTACGCGATGTATTCCGGCTGCGTGCTCGACCAGATCACCTGGCAGATGCAGCGCTCGGGTCTGCTGACCGCCACGTCGCGGCTGGTGGCGCAGGGCGAGACCGTGGGCACGACCACCAGCGCTGGAACGCCCGCTGCGCTGGAGCTGAAGCGCTTCGGCCATTTCAACGGGGCGATCACCCGCAATGGCACCGCCCTCGGCAACGTGGTTTCGGCCGAGATCACCTATGCCAACAATCTCGACCGGATCGAGACAATTCGCTCGGACGGGCGCATCGACGGGGCGGATCCGTCCATCGCCGCTCTGACGGGCCGGATCGAGGTGCGCTTCGCCGATCAGACGCTGGTGACGCAGGCGATCAATGGCGAAGCCTGCGAGCTGGAATTCGCCTACGTGCTGCCCTCGGGTGCGAGCTTCACCTTCACCGTGCATGCCGTCTACCTGCCGCGCCCGCGCATCGAGATTTCTGGGCCGCAGGGCGTGCAGGCCACCTTCGACTGGCAGGCCGCGCGCGACAGCATCGTCGGCCGGATGTGCACCGCCACCCTCGTGAACGATGTGGAGAGTTACTGATGCTGACGCTCGACCTGACCAACGCGCCGCGCTGGCATGACCTCGCCCCCGGCGTCCGGGCGCAGCTACGCCCGCTGACGACCGCCTTGATGGTCGCGACGCGCAGCGATCCGATTATTGAGGCGGTACCGGAGGACGCCTCCGATGAGGAGCGCGCCGTCGCGTTCGCCAAGGCGCT
>JALHFU010000180.1:0-6109 GCA_022838525.1 Hyphomicrobiales bacterium
ACGGCGACCACCGAGGCGAACACGGTGAAGATGGCGAAGAAGGTCAGCACCGCGCGCGAGCGCACCGAGGCGCGCGCCGCCTCGAAGGCGATCTCGACCGCGCGGGCGAAACGGCCCTCGACCAGCGTCTCGTTGGTGTAGGCCTGCAGCGTGCGCACCGCGCCGATCTGCTCGGAGGCATAGGCCGTGGCTTCCGCCAGCGTGTCCTGCGCGAAGCGCGAGCGCCGCCGGACCGAGCGGCCGAAGGCGACGAGCGGCGCCACCACGATCGGGATCGCCGCGATGACGAGGCCGGAGAGCTTCGGGCTCGTCACCACCATCATGGCGAGCGCGCCGACGGTGAGGATGATGTTGCGCAGCGCCGTCGAGGCGGTCGCGCCGACGGCGGACTTGATCTGCGTCGTGTCGGCGGTCAGCCGCGAGACGATCTCGCCCGACTGCACCGCGTCGAAGAAGCCCGGCGACAGCCGCGAGACATGGGCGAAGACGTCGCGCCTCAGGTCGGAGACCACGCGCTCGCCGAGCGTGATGACGAAGTAGTAGCGCGCGGCCGAGGCGCCGGCGAGCAGCCCGGCCAGCACGATCAGCATGATGAAGTAGCTGGAGATCAGGCTGGTGTCGGCCTCGCTGAAGCCGTGGTCGACCATGCGGCGCACCGCGATCGGCAGCATCAGCGTGGTGACGGCCGCCGTCAGCAGCGCGATGCAGGCGCCGACCACGAGGCCGCGATAGCGCATGACGAAGGGAAGAAGCTGCCGCAGCGGTCCGAGCGAGCGCAGCCGCTTTTCCCTTTCCTGCCCGATCTCGGCCATGCCCGCCCTTTCCTGTCTCGGTCGCGGCGAATTTGCCGCGCTCCCCCGTAGTTCCATACCGGGGCCTTGTGGTTTGACGCCGGCTCCTGTATAGGCGGCCGACCGTTTCCGAAGTCGCGGCCATCCATAGCCGCGGCTTCAGGTTTTGACAGTGGGCGCATCGCCGCATCCCCGATGGGGCGCGATCTGAGCCCGGCAGCCAGGACGACACCGATGAAAGCCGATATCCATCCCGATTACCACACCATCAAGGTCGTGATGACCGATGGCACCGAATACCTGACCCGCTCCACCTGGGGCAAGGAGGGCGACACGCTCAACCTCGACATCGACCCGACCACGCATCCGGCGTGGACCGGCGGCCAGCAGACCCTGGTCGACCGCGGCGGCCGCCTGTCGAAGTTCAAGAAGCGCTACGAGGGCCTCGGCATCTGAGCCTTGCGCTGGATCAACACGACGGAAAAACCCGCCTTCGAGGCGGGTTTTTTGTTGGGGTTTTGTTGGCCGGCCAACCTTTTCCGAAGGAACCCTCAGGGGTCGCCCGCGGTTATGCGCATCCAACATGCAGAAGGAGGCGCATCATGAGCTATCCCGACATGGCGGTCGGCGCAGGCGGCGGCCTCGGCGTCGGCATCATGATCGGCGTGGCGATCGACAACATCCCGGCCGGCATCGCCATCGGCATCGCGCTGGGTGCGGCCCTCGGCGGGGTATGGGGCATGGAGCCGAAAAGCCGGGTCCGCCTTCCGGGCAAATCCGACACCCACAGAGGAAAGCGCGCCGCCCGCGACTGACGCCGCCGTTACCCTCAGCCCTTCCTGTCGGAGTGGCCGAGGTCGCGCTCGGGCCAGACGCGGTCGCGCACGCGCTGCTTGAGCACCTTCGCCTCGGGAAAGCCGCCGTCGCGCTTGCGCTCCCAGATCGTCTCGCCGTCGAGCACGATCTCGAACACGCCGCCCGTGCCCGGCACCAGCGCCACCTCGCCGAGGTCGGCGCCGAAGGTGGACAAGAGCTCCTGCGCCATCCATGCGGCGCGCAGCAGCCACTGGCACTGCGTGCAGTAGACGATCCGGATCGAAGGACGGACCGGGGGGCGGGGCGCTTCGCTCACGCCGCGCTCAGCTTGGCCATCGTCTCGTCGTCGACCTCGAAATTGGCGTAGACGTTCTGCACGTCGTCGTCGTCTTCGAGCGTGGCCACGAGCTTGAGGATCGAGCGGGCGCGATCCTCGTCCACCGGCGTGTTGGTCTGCGGCTTCCAGATGGTCTTGACGGATTCGGCCTCGCCCAGCGCCTTTTCCAGCGCCGCCGTCACCTCGCCGATATCCTCGAAGGCGCACAGGATGACGTGGCTTTCCTCGTCGGACTGGACGTCGTCGGCGCCGGCCTCGATGGCCGCCTCCATCACCGTGTCCGCGTCGCCCGCCGAAGCGGCGTAGACGATCTCGCCGACCCGGTCCCACAGGAAGGAGACGGAGCCGGTCTCGCCCAGCGAGCCGCCGGCCTTGGTGAAGGCGGCGCGCACGTTGGAGGCGGTGCGGTTGCGGTTGTCGGTCAGCGCCTCGACGATGACGGCGACGCCGCCCGGGCCGTAGCCCTCGTAGCGCACTTCCTCGTAGTTCTCGCCGTCGCTGCCCGCGGCCTTGTTGATGGCGCGCTGGATGTTGTCCTTGGGCATGGACTGCGCCTTGGCGTTCTGGATGGCCAGACGCAGGCGCGGGTTCATGTCGGGATCGGGCAGTCCGGCCTTGGCGGCGACGGTGATCTCGCGCGCGAGCTTGGAAAACATCTTCGAGCGGACGGCGTCCTGCCGCCCCTTGCGATGCATGATGTTCTTGAACTGTGAATGGCCGGCCATGGAACCCCTTCGCGCGCCTTCTAGCGATGTCGTTGAATGGCGCGCCTTATAGAGAAAACGCCGCAAAACGTCCAGAAGGCGCGCGCACCGGCCCGCTCTCGCGAAAAATTGAAGCGGCAGCGGGCCGCAAGGCTGTAGGCTCCGCACGACGCACCCGTCCGGAGATCGCCAATGCGCCCCGTCGTGCTCGCCGCCGTCCTGCTCGGCTTCGTCTGCCTGCCCGCCGCCGCGCAGGACGCGGCCGAGCCGGTGCCGAGCCGCTGCATCGCCATCGCCGAAACCCTGCCGAAGGCGACTTATGCCAGCTTCGCGCCGGCCTTCACCCCAACCTTCACCCCGGCGCAGGCGACGGCCGAAGGCCCCGTCACCATCACCTATGCCGGCCACTCGACCTATGTGATCGAGACGCCGGCCGGCGTGCGCATCGCCACCGACTTCTCCGGCCACTACGGCTACGACCCGCTGCCGCGCGTCGTGACCATGAACCGGGCGCACCGCACCCACTACACCGACGTCCCCGACCCCGGCATCGAACATGTGCTGCGCGGCTGGAACCCCGAGGGCGGGCCGGCGCGGCACGCCGTCACGGTCGACGACGTCTATATCCGCAACGTGCCGACCGACATCCGCAACTGGGGCGGCGGCATGGAGCCGGACGGCAACTCGATCTTCATCTTCGAGGTCGCCGGCCTGTGCATCGGCCATCTCGGCCACCTGCACCATCATCTCGAGGACGCCCACTACGGCGCCATCGGCCGCCTCGACATCCTGATGGTGCCGATCGACGGCGGCATGACGCTGTCGGTCGACGCGATGAGCGAGATCTCGAAGAGGCTGTTCTCGTCGCTGATCCTGCCGATGCACCGGCATTCGACACCCATCGGCGAGTTCACCGCCCGCATGGGCGAGACCTTCGACGTGAAATTCTCCGGCGAGCGCTCGGTGACGGTGTCGCTGCGCGACCTGCCGCGCCGGCCGACCATCCTGGTGCTCAAGGGGGTGTGAGCCATGCCGACGCGGCGTCTCGTGCTTGCGGCGATGGCGATGCTGCCCTTCGCCGGCACGGCCGCGGCCACGGACAAGCCCGACCGCGACGCCCTGTTCCGGCGCCTGCGCGACGCGCGGAGCGAGCGCGAGGGCCGCATGGCCGAGGACGCGGTGTGGCGCATGTGGATGGCCGAGGCGCCGACGGAGGCGGTGAGGGAGGCCGTGGCCGAGGCGATGCGCCGGCGCGAGAGCTACGATCTCGACCGGGCGCTCGCCATCCTCGACGGCGTGGTCGCCGACGCGCCGGCCTATGCCGAGGGCTGGAACCAGCGCGCCTTCATCCGCTTCCTGAAGGACGACTTCGACGGCTCGCTCGAGGACATCGAGCGCACGCTGGCGCTGGAGCCGCTCCACTTCGCGGCGCTGGCCGGCAAGGCGATGATCCTGATGCGGCAGGGCCGCATGGAGCTCGGCCAGACGGGGCTGCGCCGCGCGGTCGAGATCCATCCCTGGCTCAAGGAGCGCTCGATGCTGATCCCGCGGCCCGGCGAGATGCCGCCGGGCCGCGACATCTGAGCCGTCCTATTCGGGCGCGCCTTCCTGCTGCTTGGTCACGCCGCGCTTGCGCCGCGCCAGCATGTTCAGGCCCTCGACCATCGCCGAGAAGCCCATGGCGGCGTAGATGTAGCCCTTGGGCACGTGGAAGCCCATGCCGTCGGCGATTAGCGTCGTGCCGATCATCAGGAGGAAGCCCAGCGCCAGCATGACGATGGTCGGGTTCTTCTCGATGAAGCGCGACAGCGGGTTGACCGCGAGCAGCATCGCCGCCACCGCCACGATGACGGCGATATACATGATGGCGATCTCGTTGGTCATGCCGACGGCGGTGATGATCGAGTCGATGGAGAAGACGAGGTCGAGCAGCAGGATCTGGAAGATCGCGCCGGCGAGCGAGGTCTGGATCGTCTCGCCGACGATGTTCTCCTTGCCGGCGTTGGGATCGACGGAGTGATGGATTTCCCGCGTCGCCTTCCAGACGAGGAATAGGCCGCCGGCGATGAGGATCATGTCGCGCCACGAGAACGCCTTGCCGAACACCTCGAACACCGGGTCGGTCAGGTGCACGATCCAGGCGATGGTGGCGAGCAGGATCAGCCGCATGATGAGCGCGGCGCCGATGCCCAGCCGCCGCGCCAGCACGCGGTGCTCCTTCGGCAGCTTGTTGGTCAGGATCGAGATGAAGATCAGGTTGTCGATGCCGAGAACGACCTCGAGCACGATGAGCGTGACCAGCGCGACCCATGCGGTCGGATCGTTCAGCCAGTAGAAGTGATCGGCAAGGAATTCCATCGGCATCGTCCCCGGCAGCCTGTGAAGGAGTGAAACGGGGACAGAAGTAGGAACGAGGCCCCGCCCCGTCAACGTGCCGGTAGAAGTTCAGCGCCAGAAGGCGGGCACCGTCTCCTCCAGCCGCGGGCCGAGACGCAACGGCGCGATCCGCTCGGCAAGGCCGGTGCGGTCGGAAATGTCGACCCCGACGCCGCAGATCGTCGCCGGCCCGGCCGCCGCCTCGAAGCGGCCCTTCGGCACCTTGTAGAGGAAGCGGTTCAGGGGCTCCTCCTTGTCCATGCCGAGCGAGGAATCGTAGTCGCCGCACATGCCGGCGTCGGAGATGTAGGCGGTGCCGCCGTTCAGTATCTGGTGGTCGGCGGTCGGCTGGTGGGTGTGCGTGCCGACGACGAGCGAGGCGCGGCCGTCGACGAAATGGGCGAAGCACATCTTCTCCGAGGTCGCCTCGGCGTGGAAGTCGATCACCACCGCGTCGGCCTGCTCGCCGAGCGGACAGACGGCGAGCTCGCGCTCGCCGGCCTGGAACGGGTCGTCCAGCTCCGGATGCATGAACACCCGCCCCATGATGTTGGCGACGAAGACGCGGGCGCCGTTGCGCGCCTCGTAGAGCCCGGTGCCGCGGCCCGGCGTGCCGAGCGGAAAGTTCGCCGGCCGCAGGAAGCGATGCTCGCGCGGGGCGAACTCCAGCGCCTCGCGCTGGTCCCAGACATGGTTGCCGGTCGTCACAACGTCGGCGCCGGCGTCGAGCGTGTTGCGGAAGATTTCCTCGGTGATGCCGAAGCCGCCGGCGGCGTTCTCGCCGTTGACGATGACGAAATCGAGCCGGAAATCCGAGATCAGGCCGGGCAGGCGCTCCCATACCGCCGTGCGGCCGGACCGTCCCACCATGTCGCCGAGAAATAGAAGCCTCATGGTTTCTCTATAGAGGCAGCGGAAAGCGGCGCAAGCCGCTTTCGCTGAGGATTGCGTCGAGCCGCACGTCGTGCGCCTCGACGGGCACGGCCTCGACCCGCTGGCAGTCGAAGGCGACGCCGATCAGCCGCGGCCTCGATCCGTTTTCGTGCAGGCGGGCGATCGCCCGGTCGTAGTGGCCGGCGCCGTAG
>JALHFU010000444.1:0-1139 GCA_022838525.1 Hyphomicrobiales bacterium
CCGCCTCGCCAGGGAGCACGGGGCCACGGCCGTGCTTCTCACGGCCGGCGCGTTGCGCCAAGCAACTACCGAGGTCGGCGACCTGGGCATCATTATGCGCATCGACACGACGATCTCGCACCTCGGCGGCCCCGACACGATCATGCACCTCCTTCAGACTCCCGAGGAAGCCGCAGCGCTCGGCGCCGACATGGTGGTCGTCAATTGCTATGTGGGCATCGGCGACGCGCGACTCGAGGCGCAGCTCCTCGAGAAGCTGGCGCGGGTTTCGGCCCAGTGCGAGCGGATCGGCATGCCCCTCTGCGCCGAAATCATCCCACGCGTTTCGTACGCCGATCCGAACCAGACGAGCCCGACGTCGGATGATCTCGCGCTTGCCATGCGGCTCGGCTTCGAGTACGGCTGTGACATCGTCAAGACGGTCTACAACGACGATTCCGAGGGGTTCGCAAGGGCAGCGTCCTCGGCGCACGTGCCCATCATCATGGCGGGCGGCCCGAAAAGCTCCGACGACCTCGCGATCTTCCGTCAGCTCAAGGAAGCCATGACGCACGGGGCGTGCGGCGCCGCCGTGGGCCGCCGCGTGTGGGGCAGTCCGGATCCGGGCGCGGTGCTCGACGCGCTTCGCGCGATCATCATGGACGACGCATCGGTCGCGGCTGCAGTGGCAATCTACCGGGGAGCGTGACCGCACGGGTGGCGCTCGGGCTCGACGAGGACGCGTCCGCCTCGGATCAGCACACGTACCTCAAGGCCGGCTGGGCCGTGGTGGCGAAGTAAAAGACGTTCCCCATGGGATCCCACGCGTAATTGCCGAACCAGTCGACGCGGCAACCGGGAAAGGGGAGCGGCGCGGCCTGCTTCCAGGTCTTTCCGCCGGCGATCGTCTCGAAGAAGCCTTTCTTCCCGACAACGACCGCATGGTTCTCGTCCTTGCCGAAGAAAGGTCCCATCTCGGCATCGACGGCGCTTCCCTGCGTCTTCCAGGTCTTGCCCTTGTCGGTGCCGACAATGAGCCCTTCAGCGCCGACCCGGTAGACCGCGTTCTTGAAGAGCACGGCCACGCGGCTCCGGGTCAGCTCGGAGACCTTCGTCCAACTCGCGCCGCCATCGCCGCTGCGTTCGATGCCTTGTAATCG
>JALHFU010000445.1:0-1138 GCA_022838525.1 Hyphomicrobiales bacterium
GACCTCGAGAACAGAAAGGAGCTCCGGGCAAAGATCCTCCGCGAGCAGGATATCCTGATCGAGAAGAGCCGGATGCGGACGTCGGAGCGCGAGCGCCTGGAGGCGCGCACCCGCCAGATCGACGAGGAACTGGTGAACAAACGGGCACAGATGGCGGACTACGCCTCTTCCATGGCCGGCTGCGAGACCGAGAAGCGCCGGATCGAGCGCGACCTCTCCGAGGCCGAGAGCACGCTCTTTGCGCGGCGCTCGGCTCTTGACCGGCTGCAAAAGGAGATCCGGGAGAACCAGCAGAGCCTGATGCGCCTTGAGGCGCAGCAGCAGGCGCAGGGCGATGCCGGCGGGAAGGCGATGGACGCCATCCTCGGCATGGAGGGGGTCCACGGCACCGTGGCGCAGCTTGGCCGGGCGCCGCCGGAGTACGCGACCGCTCTCGACGTGGCGGCGGCCGGAAGGCTCCGCTGGGTGATCGTCGATACCGACGGGATCGCGTCCGACGCGATCCGCTACTTAAAGGACAACCGCCTCGGGCGGGTCACCTTTCTGCCGCTCAACAAACTTCGCCCGCCCGTCCTCTCGCCGCTCGAGGCGGACCCGGGCATCGTCGGGTACGCAGTCGACCTTCTTGAGTTCGACCCGGCGTTCGAGCGCGCCTTCCGCGTCGTCTTCGGCGCGACGGTGGTGGTGGATACCCTCGAGCGGGCGCGGCGGCTGATGGGCCGGTACAGGATGGTCACGCTCGAGGGTGACTTCGTCGAGAAGACCGGCGCCATGACCGGCGGTTCCCAGGCAAAGAAGGTCCGGGGGTTCGGGGTGGCGGTCGACGACGAGGTCGCACGGATCCGTGCGGTGCTTGCCGATCTGGAGGCGGAAGCAGCGGAGATCGAGGCGTCCATACGCCGCTTTGCGGCGGCCGCCGAGGCGAAACGTTCGGAGAGGAGCGCGGTCGATGAGCAGGTTGCACGCTACCGCATGCTCGCGGAAGAGTTCTCGAAGCGCACGGACGTGCTTGCCGGCGAAAAAGAGAGCCTCGCAAAGACCCTGGAGGGGATGCTCCTTGAGGCGAAGGCCGGCGGCGAGGAGCTCGCCCGGCTCGAGGCGGACCGAGAGCGCGTATCCGCCGAGGTCGCAGGCCTCT
>JALHFU010000446.1:0-1136 GCA_022838525.1 Hyphomicrobiales bacterium
AGGCGGTCGAGCGCGTCGCCGGCCGCGAAGGTGCCGCTGACCGCCGGCGCGGCGATGCCGCGCACCGCGGCGGCGTCGACCGAGACCTGAAGCCCGGCCTGACGGCCGTAGACGGCGAGCGCCGAGGACAGCGGCTGCGCCGGGATGTCGAAGCGCTTCTGCTGCTGCGCCACCGTTGGCTGCGCCGCCTGCTGCGCCAGCGCCTGCCCGGCGGCGAAGGCCGGCGCCAGCGCCGTGCCGAGGAGCAGCGCCGCGCCCAGCCTGCGCCGCCCGCGCGCCTGCGCCTCAAGGCTGCGTCTTCCCCGATCCCGCCCTTCGAAATCCCGATTCCCGTTCCTGCTCATCCAAGCCCTCTCGATCCTTGCAAGCGAGGCGGGCGCCCGTGGCGGGCGCACGCCCTTTCACAGAAGGAACGAAGCGGCTCGCGTTTTTTTCAGAGAAAAAGACTCAAGTTTTTCGCGGGGCGGCGAATCCGGCCCTCACCAGGCCGACACCACGGTCAGCCACGGGCTGATGCGGCGCACCCGCGCGCCGTGGGTCTCGGCCACCGCCTGCAAGGCCTCGGCCGGTGCGCGCAGGTCGTAGATGCCGGTGACGCGCCGGGCGGCGAGCTCGGCGCCGGCGACGACGATGCGGCCGCCCTGATAGCGGCTCAGCACCTGCGCGAGCTCGGCCACCGGCCGGTCCTGCACGGCGAGCATGCCGCTGCGCCAGCCGCCGGCCAGCTCCGGGTCGCTCCTGCCGCGCTCGGTGCGGCCGGAGGCGTCGATGCTGATCCAGTCGCCGGCTTCGAGCGGCGCGCCGGCCTCCGCCTCGGCCGCGGCCGCGGCCACCGCCACCCGGCCGCGATTGACCGCGACGGACACCGCGTCCGCATCGGCGCGCACGTCGAAGGCGGTGCCGAGGACCGTGGTCTCGACGCCGTCGGCCACGACGCGGAACGGCCGCGCCGCGTCGCTCTCGACCTCGAAATAGGCCTCGCCGGAAAGAAGCGTGACGCGCCTTTCCCCGGCGTCGAAGGACAGCCGAATGGCGCTGTCGGCCCCGAGCCAGGCGGTGCTGCCGTCCTCGAGGCGGATCTGCCGCGTCTCGGCGACGCCGGTGGCGTGGTCGGCCGAAAGCCAGATCGCGATCGC
>JALHFU010000447.1:0-1130 GCA_022838525.1 Hyphomicrobiales bacterium
CGGTGAAGGTCCCGCGCAGCGACAGGTTGCGGCCGCTGCTGTCGCGGAACTTCATCACGCCGCCGAAGTCTTTGCCGGCCATGGGCGTTGCTCCTTATGATCTCGATTTGCGATGGCGGGGTCCGCGCCGGCCTCAGGCCGGCGAGAACTGCGAATAGACGACGGCGTTGGCCGCGATGACGTCGAGCGGGTTCGCCATGTCGATCGGCGCGTAGATATCGACGCGGTTCGGGTTGTCCGCGTTGCGCTTCACCTCGATCCGCTCGGCCGCCTGCACCGCGTTCTCCAGCACGCCGGTGAGCACCATGCGTTCGTAGGAGTGCATGACCGTTGCCTTGATGTCGGCGGGCGTCGAGACCGTCTGCAGGTTGCCGGGGTTGTCGTCGGCGATCGCGCGCTGGCCATGTTCATAGGTCAGGTCGGCGCGGAACCGGCGCAGCGCATAGACGAGCTGGCCGATCTTCTGGATGTCGCGGAAGGTCGTGTCCGGCACGTCGTTGAAGGTCCGGGCCGTGGTGATGATCTTGTCGATCACCACGTCGCCGCCGGTGCTGACCTTCCACGTCGACAGGCCCGAGCCGAGAAACGCCTCGCGCGTCGCGTAGTCGAGCCAGCCGGCGCGGTCGCGCGGCGGCGCGAGCCCCTCGACCACGAGGCCGGTCTGGTTGCGCGAGACGTTGCCGCCCGCGCCGTCCGACAGCCAGGGCGCGATGCGGGCTGCGATCCCGGCCGCCCACTGCCAGACGGGCTGCGGCGCGTTCGACGAGGCGATGATCGGCAGCACCGTCAGGTGACGGTCGTCGCGGGCGAGGCCGTGCGAGGTCAGGTTGGCGATGGTGTCGGCGAGCGGATAGAACACATGGCCGTAAATCTGGCGGCTCCACGCCCACCGGCCGGACGTGTCGGAGAGCAGCGCGGCATAGCGGGCGAGGTTCGCGGCGTCGGAGAACGGGCTGGCGATCCAGTCGAATTCGTCGTCGCCGAGCGCGGCCAGCGCGGCGGTCAGGTCGGGATTGCCGCTGCCGGCCGTCGGCGCCGCAAGCGTCACCTTGCCGGAAAGGACGTTCGATCCGTCGAGCGTCGGCACGTGGATGTCGATGCCGTTCATGATCGCGCCGGCATGCCTCGGC
>JALHFU010000181.1:0-6042 GCA_022838525.1 Hyphomicrobiales bacterium
TACGACGGCAATTTCTGAACGGAGCGGGGCATGCAGGAAACCAAGGTCGTTCTGGTGACGGGCGGAAGCCGCGGCATCGGCCGGGCCATCGTGCTTGCCATGGCGCGGCAGGGCGCGCGCGTCGCCTTCACCTATGCCAGCCGGGCCGACGCCGCCGCCGACACGGCCGCGGCGGCGCGCGAGGCCGGGGCGGCGGACGTCGCCTGCTTCGCCTGCGACATGGCGGCTTCGGGCGCGGTGGCGGCGCTGCCGCAGCGCGTGCACGAGCGCTGGGGCCGGCTCGACGTGCTGGTCAACAATGCCGGGCTGACGCGCGACGGCCCCTTCGCGCTGATGCCGGCGGCGCAGTGGCACGAGGTGCTCAGCGTCAACCTCGTCAACACCATCCGCCTGACCGAGGCGGCGCTGCCCTTGCTCGAACGGTCGCAGGGCGCGGTGGTCAGCGTCTCCAGCCTCGCCGGCCGCGCCGGCAAGGAGGGGCAGGTGCCCTATTCGGCGACCAAGGCCGGCCTCGTCGGCATGACGCGGCTGATCGCGCGCGCCTGCCGCGGCCGCGGCATCCGCGCCGCCGCCGTGCTGCCGGGCTTCGTCAACACCGACATGATCGGCGCGCTGGGCGCCAGGGCCATGGAGCCGACGCTGCACGGCAGCGTGCGGCCGCGCGCCGGCGAGCCGGAGGAGGTGGCGGAAGTCTGCGCCTTCCTCGCCGGGCAGGGGGCAAATTATCTCGACGGCGCGGTGGTGCCGGTGGACGGAGGGTTCCGCAAATGAGCGACGTCGCGCGCGCCGTCATCACCGGCATGGGCGTGCACCTGCCCGTGGCCGCCACAGTGGGAGAGCTGAGGGACGCCATCCTCGCCGGCCGCACCGGCATGATCGAGGCCGACCGCTTCGACGCCTCGCGCTTCAAGGGCCGCATCGCCTCGGTGTTTCCCGCGGCTGCGGCCGACCCCGCGCCGGCCGTGCTGCGGCCGTGGGCCGAGCGCACGGCGGGCTACGCGCTCGCTGCGCTCGCCGAGGCGAAGGCGCAGGGCCGGCTCGACTGGAAGCGCTGCCCGCCGGAGCGCGTCGCCGTCGTGCTCGGCACCTCCAACAGCGGCATCGAGCGGCTGGAGGAGATCGCCCGCGCCGGGGCCATCGTCGGGGTCGATCCGCGCAAGCTCGCCGCCACCTCCATCGCCCACGTCACCAACGCGGTCGCGGCGCGGGTCGGCGCCAAAGGGCCGCGCGTCACCTTCTCCTCGGCCTGCGCCTCGAGCACGGCGGCGGTCGGCCACGCCATGGACCTGATCCGCGACGACCTTGCCGACCTCGTCGTCGTGGTCGGGGCCGACGCCGTCTCCCACGGCATCATGGCCGGCTTCAACAGCCTCGGCGCGTTGTCCGCCGGTCGCACCGCGCCGTTCAGCGAGCCGCCCGGCATCACGCTCGGCGAGGGGGCGGGCGTGCTGATCGTCGAGAACGACGCGCTCGCCGCGGCGCGCGGCGTCGTGCCCGTCGCCGAGGTCACGGGCTATGCGCTGTCGGGCGACGCCTACCACGCCACCTCGCCCGACCGCGAGGGCCGCGGCATCGAGGCCGCCGTGCGCATGGCGCTGGCCGATGCCGGGCTCGCGCCGCGCGACATCGACTTCGTCTCCGCCCACGGCACCGGCACCGAGGCCAACGACGCGGCGGAATCGCAGGCCATGGGGCGGCTGTTCGGCGCGGGCGTGCCGGTCAGCTCGTCGAAATCCTTCCTCGGCCACACGCTGGGCGCGAGCGGCATCATCGAGATCATCGCCACGCTCGCCGTGGCGAAGGACGGGCTGATCCCGCCGACGGCGAACTTCTCGGGCCTGAGGCCCGGCTGCGCCGACCTCGACTACGTGCCCAACGCGCCGCGCGCGCACCGCGTGCGCCGCTTCGTGTGCAACAACTACGCCTTCGGCGGCAACAACGCCTCGACCGTCATCGACCTCGTCCCCGGCGCGGCGGTGCTGCGCGCGCCGGTGCGGGACGCCGTCGCCATCACCGGCATCGGCGTCGTCAGCGCGCTCGGGCAGGGCTTCGCCCGCTTCGCGGAGGGTTTCGCGGCCGGCGAGACGTTCGCGGTCGCCGAGGACGACGCGGCGAGGCCGGTCGCGCGGGTCGGGAGCTTCGCCTTCTCCGATCCGCGGCTCAAGGCCTTCGTGCGCGCCTCGCCGATGGTGCGCTTCGCCATCGAGGCGGTGGGCGAGGCGGCAGCAGGCCTCGACGGCGACGCCCGCGCCGGCTGCGGCCTCGTCATGGGCATCGTCAACGCCGCGCAGCGCAACATGGAGAAGTTCCTCGAAAGCGTCAGCGGCGACACGCCGGAGCTCGCGAGCCCGCAGCACTTCTCGATGACGACGATGAACGCCATCGGCGGGCAGGTCTCCATCGCCCACGGGCTCAAGGGCTACAACACCTCGCTCGCCGGCGCGTGGGGCGCGGCCGCCTACGGCGCGATGCTGGTCGGCCTGGGCCGGCAGCGGCGCGTGGCCGTGGCCGGCTGCGACGAGGTCACGCCCAAGCTGATCGAGTTCTACGCGGCGATGAAGGGGCTGGCGCGCGCCGGCCGCGCCGCGGCCTTCGACGGGCTGGACGGCTTCAACCACGGCGAGGGCGCGGCGGCGCTGATGCTGGAGGGGCTGGAGGCGGCGCGGCGGCGGGGTGCGGCGGTGCTGGCGGTGATCTCCGCGGTCGCCGAGACGCAGGACCCCAAGCTTGCCGGCGGCCGGCGCGACGGCGACGGGTTGGCCCGCGCCGCCGCGCTCTGCCTCGCCCGCGCCGGGCTGTCGGCGGACGACATCGGCGCGGTGGTGGCGTCCGGTGCGTGGACCGCGGCGGCGCAGGAGGTGCAGCGCGCCGCGCTGCGCGCCACCTTCGGCGACGGCGTGCCGCCGGTGCGCAGCGTCGTCGGGCAGACGGGCTTCCTGCCCGCGGCCGGCGCGCTCCTCGACATCGCCGCCGCCGTCCGGCTCGCGGGCGAAGGGCGTGCCGTCGGCCACGTCCTCGTCATGGGCAGCGACATCACCGGCCCGCATGCGGCGATGATCGTCTCGCGCCCGCCGGACGGATGCTGACAGGAGGAAGACACGAGATGACCGACGCGACCGTGACCAGACCGACCGCACAGACCGCGCCGCCCGTCGCGGGCACCGGAGTGCGCTTTCCGTGGCGGACCTTCCTGCTCGTCTCCCTCATCGTCAGCATGTGGATCCATGCCTCGGAGCATTTCCGCTACATGCTGTTCGTGCGGCCGATGCTGATGGAGTCGCTGGCGATGGTTCCGGGCGTCGCGCCGATGAACCTGCCGGTGTTCCTGAGCTGGGGCGCGTGGAACACCATGCTGGCGGCGATGACCGTGCTGACATACTGGTTCTATGCCCAGGTGTTCGGCGCCGGCCTGCGCTCGGCGGTGATCGCCGGCACGCTGAGCTGGCTGTCGTCCTTCGTGTTCTTCTGGCACGCCTTCGTCAACCTCAACCTCGCGACGCTCGCCGACCTCTTCGTCGAGCCGCCGATGTCGTGGGTGGAGCTGGTCGTGGCGAGCCTCATCGCCCGCGTCTGCTTTGCCTCGCCGGCCGTGCGGCGGCTGGCGCGGGAGCCGTCATGACCGCGCGCCCGGCCGCGACCCAGCCGCTGCTCCACGACGTCGCCTATGCCGACACCGATGCCGGCGGCATCGTCTATCACGCCCGTTTCGTCGAGATGGCCGAGCGCAGCCGCAACCTCGCGATGCGGACGCTGGGCGTGCCGGTGGCCGAGATGAAGGAGCGCTTCGGCGTCCAGTTCATCGTGCGCGACGTGCGCGCCACCTTCCACCGGCCGGGCCATGTCGGCGACGTGCTGGCGCTTGCGAGCGGCATCGTCGCCGCCAGCCCGGCGCGGGTGATCTGGCGCACGGCGATCAGCCGCGACGGCGCGGCGATCTGCGACGTCGAGGCGCAGATCGCCGCCTTCGACCCTGCGGCCGGTGGCCCCTGCCTGCTGCCCGCGGCGCTGATGGTGCGGCTCGACGAGGCGCCGCGGCTGCCGCCGGCGCGGCGCAGCCCGATGATGAAGCTTCACGACAGGGACGGCGCACGGGCATGAACGGGATTCGCGAGGCATTCGAACGGGCGCGGCTCGACGCGGGCGAGATCGACCGCGCCTTGGCTGCAACCGAGGCGTACCTCACGGCAAATGCCGGCCACCCGGTGGCGACGGCCTATCGGGGCAGCCTGCACGGCATGAAGGCGGGCGCGGCCTTCCTGCCCTGGGTCAAGCTCCGGCATGTCGAGATCGCGTCGGCGCTGCTCGACGAGGCTCATGCGCGGCGGCGCGAGGCTGCGGCGGCCGCGCCGCATGAGGCGGCCTACCCCGCCGATCTGGAGATTCTGCTCCTGCGCGGCATCGCCTATGCCAGCTTCCCGCCCTTCCTCGGCCGCGGTGCCGCGGCGCGCGCCAGCCTCGAGGAGGCTGTGGCCCATCCGGCCTTCGCCGGCATTCCGGCGCGCTACCGGGCGCTCGCCTTCGCCCACCTGTCGCTGCTGTGCGGCCGCGACAGCGAGGCGGACGCTGCCCGCCGCTTCCGCGAACGGGCGATGGAAGCCGACGGCTTCACCACCCGGCAGATATGCGAGGCGTGAGGAACGGCGGCCAGGGGGCGATGCGTTCGAAATATCACCCACGCCGTCATCCCGGCCAAGGGAGCGAAGCGACCGCAGAGCCAGGACCCATTGGCGGGACAATCGTGGGGCGCGGCGCTGTCCTCGCGCCGGCGCGCGTCAGGGCTGCCCCGCCAACCCGCCACCCGGCCGCGCTGCTCAATGGGTCCCGGCTCTCGCTCCGCTCGGCCGGGATGACGCGGTGGAGATGCCGCGCGCGTCCTTTCCCCGCCCTGAAAAGCTCTCGATCGTCTCGGGCTGATCCTCAGCCCCGGCTCAGCTCCCTCCCGTCGTCCAGCATCGCGGCGAGGGTTTCCAGCCGGTCGGCCTCGGCGGGGGGCTTGTCCCAGCGCAGGCGCGCGATGCGCGGGAAGCGCATGGCCACGCCCGACTTGTGGCGCGTCGAGCGGGCGAGCCCCTCGAAGGCCACCTCCAGCACGAGCCCGTGCTGCGGCTCGGCCCGCACCGCGCGCACCGGGCCGAAGCGCTCGACCGTGTTGTCGCGGACATATTTGTCGATCAGCCGCAGCTCCTCGTCGGTGAAGCCGAAATAGGCCTTGCCGACCGGCACCAGCTCCTCGCCCTTCCACACGCCGAAGGTGTAGTCGGAATAGAAGCTCGAGCGCTTGCCGTGGCCGCGCTGGGCGTACATCAGCACCGCATCGACCACGTGCGGGTCGCGCTTCCACTTGAACCACGGCCCCTTGGGCCGGCCGGGCACGTAGGGCGCGTCGAGCCGCTTGAGCATGACGCCCTCGACGATCGGGTGCGGCGGCGCGAGCCGCAGTCGCCCGAGATCGGCCCACGCCTCGAACGGGACCAGCGGCGACAGGTCGAAACGGCCGGGATCGAGCCGGCCGACGAAGCCCGCAAGCCGCTCGCGGCGCAGCGCGAAGGGCAGGGGGCGCATGTCCTCCACCCCGTCGAGCAAGAGGTCGTAGCAGCGCATGAACACCGGATAGTCGCGCAGCATGCGCGCCGACACGGTCTTGCGGTTCAGCCGCTGCTGGAGGTCGGAGAAGGAGCCGACATGCTCGGCCGGCCGGCCCACCAGCAGCTCGCCGTCGAGCGCGCCGGCAAAGCCCATCGCCTCGACGAGATCGGGGAAGGCGGCGGAGATCTCGTCGCCCGAGCGCGAGTAGAGCCGGCGGCGGCCGCCCTCGCACACGGCCTGGACGCGGATGCCGTCCCACTTCCATTCGGCGGCGTAGTCTTCCGGCGCGAGCCGGTCGAGGTCGCCGTCCTGCACCGGATTGGCGAGCATGACCGGCCGGAACAGGGCGAGCGCGCCGCGCTCTGGCCGTGGGGCGCGGCCGTCGAGCCAGGAAAACAGCGCCTCGTAGGGCGGCTCCAGCCCGTGCCAGATCTCCTCGATGTCGTGGATGTCGGC
>JALHFU010000181.1:6109-8354 GCA_022838525.1 Hyphomicrobiales bacterium
AGCGCCTGCTTGGCGAGGCGGGCCGAGACGCCGACGCGCAGGCCGCCCGTCACCAGCTTGATGACGGCGAAGCGCGCCTCGGGCGCCAGCCGGTCGAGCAGGCCCGCCAGCACCGCGCCGGCATCCGAGCGGCTGGCGCCGCGCAGCCGGTCGACCACGAAGGCGAGCGACAGGTCGTCGTCGTTGCCGCCCGCCGCGCCGTGCGTCGGCCACACCAGCGACACGGTCTCGGCGAGGTCGCCGACATAGTCGTAGGAATAGGCGAACAGCACCGGGTCCATGCGCTCGGCGACCAGCGCCCGCAACAGCGCCGGCTTGACAGCGGCGAAGGAGAGGTTGCCGGTGAGCGCCGCCAGCGCCAGCCCGCGGTCGGGATCGGGCACGGTGCGGAAATGGTCGGCCATCAGCGTCAGCTTGGCGTTGCGCGACGGGGTGAGCAGCAGCCGGTCGAGGAGTTCGGCGAAGCGTTTCATGGCCGGTGATCTGCGCTTTCCGGTATTTCCTGCCCGATCTTGTTGCAGATGATCGAATTTGCTACGATGAATATTGCAGTATTTTTGCCTTGGGAGGAGATTTCAAGATGTCTTCGCTTGAAAACAAGGAATGGAAGGCGTGGATCAACTTGATGCCGCCGCCTCCGTTCCAGTTGATCGTGACAGGCAAGGTCAGGACGACGGCGGGGAACAAGGTGCCGCATCTTGCAGAGGCGTCGCCGCAGGGCATCAACCCGAAAATCCTGATCCTCGACCTCACGATCGTCCGGCAGGGGGACGTGGGGACCACGGACTTCGAATTCCGCGATGCGCGGTTCGAGAAGCCGGCGGAGAAGGGCCAGTACACGCAGGTGGCGATCCGGTACGGCGGCGAGGCGATTGCGACCATCGAGGTGGAGGAAGCGCATTAGGGTCATTCCGCCTCGTCCTCGTAGCCGACGAGGTGGAGCGGCCGCGCCCTGATGCCGGCGAGCTCGCACCAGCGCACCACCGCCTCCTCGCGGCCGTGCGTCACCCACACTTCGGCCGCGCCCGTGTCGCGGATGGTCGCGGTCAGCTCGTCCCAGTCGCAGTGGTCGGAGACGATCAGCGGCAGCTCGACGCCGCGCTGGCGCACGCGCTGGCGGATGCGCATCCAGCCCGAGGCGAAGCACGAGACCGGGTCGGGGAAGCGCCGCGCCCAGCGGTCGGCGAAGGCGGACGGCGGGCCGACGACCAGCGCGCCGGCGAAGTCGCGCCGGGCGCCCGCCTCGAGCGTCGCCGGCTCCAGCCGGCCGAGGTCGATGCCCTGCGCCTGGTAGTAGGCGCACAGCTTCATCAGCGCGCCGTGGATGTGGATCGGCGCGTCGTGGCCGGCGTCGCGGGCGAGGCGGATCATGCGCTGCGCCTTGCCGAGCGCGTAGGCGCCGACGAGATGGGCGCGCCCGGGAAACTGCGCCATCGAGCGCAGGAGCTTCTGCGTCTCCTCGCGCGCGTCGGGATGGGTGAAGACCGGCAGGCCGAACGTCGCCTCGGTGATGAACACGTCGCAGGCGACCGGCTCGAACGGCGCGCAGGTCGGGTCGGGCGCGCGCTTGTAGTCGCCCGAGGCGACGATGCGGATGCCGCCGTGCTCGACCGCGATCTGCGCCGAGCCGAGCACGTGGCCGGCCGGATGGAACGACACCTTCACCCCGTTGACGGCGATCGCCTCGCCATAGGCGGCCGCCTGCGTCGCGCCGGCGAAGGCGTCGCCGTAGCGCAGCGCCATGATGTCGAGCGTGTGCCGGGTGGCGAGCACATGGGCATGGCCGGCCCGGGCATGGTCGGAATGGCCGTGGGTGATCAGCGCACGCGGCACCGGCCGCACGGGGTCGATGAAGAAATCCCCGGCCGGGCAATAGAGCCCTTCCGGGCGCGGGTGAAGCAGATCGCGTGGCTGCATGGCGCATAGATAGGTCCGGCGCGTGATGGCGGGAAGGCTTTGCGCTGCCGGCAGGACTTGCCGCGCGCTCCTGCCGACCGGCGGCGCTGCTGAAAGAGTCCCCCCGGTCGACCGGAATGGCCTCGGGCATCGGAACGGCCGACGATGCGGACGCGCCATCTCCCCGTCATCCCGGCCAAAGGCGCGAAGCGCCCGCAGAACCGGGACCCATTGGCCGGAACATCGTCGGGCGCGGCCCGGTCCTCGCCGTGGCGCGTGTCGGGCCGATGCGCGAACCCACAACCCGGCCGCGCCGCTCAATGGGTCCCGGCTCTCGCTCCGCTCGGCC
>JALHFU010000448.1:0-1117 GCA_022838525.1 Hyphomicrobiales bacterium
CTGGGAGTTCTCCCGCAGCTCCTCGTAGATCGACAGCAGCCGGCTGAGGTTGATGTCGTCGAGCGCCGCCTCGACCTCGTCCAGAATGTAGAACGGGCTGGGCCGCGCGATGAACAGGCTGATCAGGAATCCGACGGCCACCAGCGACCGTTCGCCGCCCGACAGCAGGGACAGCCGCCGGATCTTCTTGCCTGCCGGGCGGGCTTCGACCTCGATGCCGGTGGCGAGCATGTCGGACGGGTCGGTCAGCACCAGACGTCCCTCGCCGCCCGGAAACAGCCTGCCGAAGACCTCGGAGAAGGTCTTCGCGACATCGTCGTAGGCAGCCGCGAACACCTCCTGGACGCGCTTGTCGACCTGGTCGATGATGTCGAGCAGGTCCTTACGCGTCTTCTTCAGGTCATCCAGCTGCTCGGCAAGGAACTGGTGGCGCTCGTTCATTGCCTCGAACTCTTCGAGTGCCAGCGGATTCACCTTGCCGAGCGCATCCAGATTGCGTTGCGCTGCCCGCAGCCGGGCTTCCTGCTTGGCGCGGACGAAGGGGACCGGCTCGGGAAGGTCGTCGTCCTCGGGGTCGATCGCGCTGCCGTCCGGATCGACCAGCACCGGAATCAGCTGATCGGGGCCGTACTCGTCGACCAGCACGTCGGCCTCCAGACCGAGTTCGGTGAGTGCGCGTTCGGTGAGACGTTCCAGCTGCATGGTGAGTTCGATGCGGGCCATCTGGTCGCGGTGCTCGCCTTCGACCAGCGATTCGAGTTGTTTCGCACTTGCCCGGGCGGCGGCCCGGTGATGGCCGAGTCCGGCCTCGGCCGCCTGGCGTGCCACCTCGACCGCCTGCCGTTCGGCGCCGGCCGCGGCCTTGGCCTGCCGGACCCGGGCCGCCAGCCACTGTGCGCCCTGGAAGACGGCGCCGGCCGCTGCTGCTTCGCGACGCAGCTGGTCGGCCCTGGCCTGGGCCTGCTGCCTGGCCAAGCGCTCGGCCTGAGCGGCGCGGTGCAGGGAGTCTGCGCGTCCAGCCAGCGAGCGGGCCCGCTCCTCGGCCGTGCGCAAGGCCAGCCTGGCTTGCATCTCGGTCTCGCGGGCCTGACGGGCGAGGCCCGCCAGCCGATCACGC
>JALHFU010000449.1:0-1116 GCA_022838525.1 Hyphomicrobiales bacterium
GCCCACGCATGTTCCGAGGTCAAGAACTCTGTCCGAGGGCGTTAGACCTATCGCCCGGACAAGCTGTCGTTCTTGCCGCTCATATTCACGAAGGAGCACACCCTTTCGGATTTCTCGCGGGATAGATGTCCTATCGACGGAAATCGTCAAGTCATCAAGCGATGCGGTCTTCCAGTTGAAGACCTTCGACGCATTGTAGCGAATTTTGTCAGCAAACGACGTTCCGATTTCCATGCCCAGCCCCTCCGTTGTTTGCGGATATAGCGCCCCCCGTTGATTGCCACAACTTGAAAGACTCCGGGCTCGGCAAACTCACACAAACAACCTGAAACCAGCCGCCCGGCGAGCGTCGGGGGAAGGAGAACCTATGGCTATCTCAACAGCATCGCCAGCCGGCGTGCGCTTCATCGCCGGTCATGAATCTCCGGGCGGCAGGGCTGTGACGCGCGCCTACCGCTGCCCGGCGGGCGTCATCACCATCGGCCACGGCTTCACCATGGGCTCGAAGATCTTCGCCGCCTACTGGCGGTCGAAGCATGGCCGGGCGCTCCAGATGGGCGACACGATCACGCAGGCCGAGGCCGACACGATCCTCGAGCGCCTGATCAACGAGGAATACGGCAAGGCCGTCGCCGCGAAGGTCCGGCCGGCGAAGCAGCATCACTTCGACGGTGCGTCGTCCACGGCCTTCAACTGCGGTCCGGGTGCTCTCGCCTGGAAATGGGCGCAGGCGCTCGCTAACGGGAAGGTGTCCGATTCCGCGAAACTGCTGCGCACCACGGCCGTAACGGCGAATGGCCGCCGGCTGGCCGGACTGGTGCGCCGGCGTGACGAGGAGGCGAACCTCATCGAGCACGGCCGCTACACGGCTCGCGGGCCGGCAGGGCAGCCCACTGCCGTCTCGCAGACGGACGCCGAAGTTCGCGAGTATCAGCAGCAGCTCCTCGCGCTCGGTTACGACATCGGCGCTGCCGGCGCCGACGGGGTCGCGGGGGCGAAGACGATCGCTGCCGTGCAAGCGTTCCAGAAGGCTCACGGTCTCGTCGTCGACGGGATCGTGGGGCCTGCAACGCGCGCCACGCTGATCCGAGCGCTCGACGCGAAGCGTGGCAGCCA
>JALHFU010000450.1:0-1114 GCA_022838525.1 Hyphomicrobiales bacterium
TGCTCCAGGCCTACCTCGATGGCGAGGTCGACGGCATGACGGCGGAGATGGTGCACGACCACCTCGAGACGTGCCGCAGGTGCGGGCTCGAGGCGAACACCTACCGGGCGATCAAGGCGGCCACGCTGGCCGCGGAGAGCAAGGCGCAGCCGGTGGACCCGGAGGCCGTCGAACGGCTTCGGCGCTTCGCGGACGGGCTCAGTTCCCGGGAGGAGTGAGCGCCAGCACCTCCGTGTCCGGCTCGAACGCGGCCTGCGCGAACCAGAACGTGTCCAGGTGGGGGACCCGCTCGAGCGCCGCGCCGGCGAGCGCGCCGGTGATCGCGTGTCCGAAGATGTCCCACCCGGACCCGGTCTCCCCGTCGACGGCGACGACGGCGGCGTCCGCCTCGTCAGCCGTCTCGCCCGCCTCGCTGGCTGGCGGCGCGGAGAAGGTGAGCCGCTGGCCGTCCGCCTCGGGACGGAACGCCCCGGTGGCGAGGACGGCGGCGCCGTCGGCGATCTGGGGATCCCCGAGCGCCGACGCGAGCCCGGGGGAGGAGAGGAGCACGACGGGCGCGCCGTCGACCTCCACCTCCGCGACGCCGACGGCGGCGAGATCCGCAGCCAGCACCGCGACGGGGGCAGCGGCTCCAGGGAAGGTCACGACCCGCTCCTTCGGCGGGTACCGGCCGTCGAGCGGACCGTCGAGGAACGTGTCCCCGTTGTCGAGGGCGTCGTAGCCGACATACGGGTTGCGCCCGTAGTCGCGGACGAACCCGGTCTCGCGGGTCAGCACGAGGCCGTCCGGATTGGCGGCACGCCAGTCGGCCCACCGCACGGTCGTGACGGGGATGAGGTCCAGTTCGGTGCCGGTCAGCACCCCCGCGATGGCCGTGCGCTCGACCTGGGACCAGAGGGACTCGGTCTGCCGGTCGTACATCACGAGCGCGGACAGGTACAGCCGCCCGGAGGTCCCGAAGGTGAGGAGCCGGTCACCCACCTGCCGGTCGAACGCGAGGGCCGAGTTGCACAGCGGGCAGTAGGTCACGGCGACCGGGCGATCGTCCACCACGTCGTTCACAATCTCGTGCCACATGAGGATCTGGACGGGGTAGGCGCGCCGCTCCTCGCCC
>JALHFU010000451.1:0-1114 GCA_022838525.1 Hyphomicrobiales bacterium
GAAACCGGCGCGGCGCCGCTCCTCCTCATCCGACGAGATCCGTTCCCGGCGACGCGTGTAGACGGTAGTGAGCTGCATCAAGCCATAGGTGGTGGCGCCCAGCTCCTCGCCGCAGTTCTCGCACACATCGAGCCCAGCCCGGCGGTCGTGGTGGTAGCCGCAAGCTTCGCAGCGGCGGGCCTCGGAGGTGTCCACGGTCGCCTGGCCCGACTGCGCCAGCGGCACCTGGACTCGGTTCACCTCATAGCGGGCGCCTTCGTGGTAGATCAGCGCGCCGGGGCCGAACTCGGAGATCGCCAGGAACCGCGGGCGCTGGATGTAGTCGCCGCCGTCGCGGGGTCCGACCGTGCTGCGCACCGCCGGGATGTAGGCCGCCAGCGGCAGCCGCGGGAAGCTGTAGCCCGGCAGGAATCCCTCGGACGCGAAGTACCGGTAGGTGTAGAAATCGGAGTGGCCCGACTCATCATCCTCGTTGCGCAACAGGCGCAGCTGGTTCTCCGCCTCGCGGCGGCGGGTGGTCGCGGCCTGGCGAGCGCGCGGCGACAGATGGCTCTCCAGGACGATCCGGTTCTGGGTCTCCTGATCGGCGAGGGCCGCCAGGTAGAGCCGGCGCCACCGTTCGCACGACTCGTCCAGAGTGCGTGGCGCGGCCCGGACCACATCGGCGACCCAGTCGTCCTGCCACCAGGCGGTGGCCCTGAGCTCCGTGAGCATCGGCTCGATGATCGCCTGCGCGTGCTGGGTGGCCCGCCGGATGGCTTCCGGGTCGGCGAACGCGCGCTCCTTCTCGGGCTTCATCACCAGCGACGGGGGGCGGCCCTCGGGGTCCAGCAGGTCGGTCATCCGCGAGCCGAGCTTCTCGCCGGTCTCGGCGAGCCACACCGCCTGGACGTGGCTCCGCAGCAGCGCCTCGTTGGCAAGATCGAGCCGGGGAGCGGCGACCGCGCCGGCCACCATGTGCTCAGACCGCCGGAAGTAGTACTGGTCGTGGGAGTTGCCCGTCGCGCAGTACGTGAGCACGAGCGCTGGCTGCCCCGAACGGCCGGCCCGGCCCGAGCGTTGCGCGTAGTTCGCCGGCGTCGGCGGGACGTTGCGCAGGCCCACCGCGTTCAGG
>JALHFU010000452.1:0-1113 GCA_022838525.1 Hyphomicrobiales bacterium
GGTCGGCGAGCAAGTTACCTTTGAGCAGGTGCTGATCGACGCTGGTGTTCCAGCCGAGAAGCGCGCCAGCTTGCTGGCGGAGGCGGATTGACATGGATGGCGTGGAGCTCGCCAGGCAAGTCGCCGCCGAACTTCACGCTCGCCTCGTTGCGTCCGGCGCCGATCCCTGGTCGCCTTATGACTTCGCCGTCGCTGAGGCCAGGCGGCGGGGGATTGACGTCGAACCGACGGCAGCCGGGGCGGCTGTGCTCAACGGCGGCCGCGCGACCTTTGTCGCCGCCGACGATCTGATCCTTCACGAGAATGTGGGCTCTCCCTTCGAGCAGGCTTTCCTCGTGGCGCATGAGATCGGCCATGTCGAGCTGGGCGACGATCCTGGTGACGAAGCGGCGCCGACGATTGATCCGGCCCGCCCGGCCGAGCCCTCGCCGATTGGAATGGATAGAGTTGTCGATTATGGACGCCGGCAACGCCGCGAAGTCCAGATGGATCTGTTCGCGCGCGAGCTGCTGCTTCCGCGCCCCGTCGCGCGGGCGCTCCATGTCGACCAAGGGCTCGCCGCGACCGCTATCGCCGCGAAGCTAGGCGCGCCGTTCGAGGTCGTCGCGCAGCAGTTGTTCGATTCTTTGCTGCTGCCGCCGGTGCCTCCCGCCGCAACTGCGGCCCATGTCGAACGGCCGCTCAATCCGCTGCAAGCGGCCGCCGCGGCGCATCGCGGCCAAGCCTATCTGCTTGAGGCGGGCCCTGGCACCGGCAAGACACAGACGCTGATCGCGCGCGTTGAAGGCCTTCTGGAAGAGGGCATCGACCCCAGGCGTATCTTGCTCCTGACCTTCTCGAACAAGGCGGCGGGCGAGATGGCCGAAAGGATCGCTCGCAAGCGGCCCGATGCGGCGGCCGCGATGTGGATCGGCACGTTCCATGCCTTCGGCCTCGATGTCATCCGTCGCTTTCATGCGGAGCTCGGCCTGTCGAAAGACCCGCGGATGATGGATAGGACCGAGGCAGTCGAGCTCCTCGAGGAGGAGTTTCCGCGGCTGAGGCTCGCGCATTACCGCAACTTCTATGATCCCACCCAGATCATCGCCGACATGCTGGCCGCCGTCTCACGGG
>JALHFU010000182.1:0-5957 GCA_022838525.1 Hyphomicrobiales bacterium
ATCGCGCCGCAATTGACGGTGACGAAGGGCTTGCCCGCCCGCGGGCCGAGGCCCTGGATGGCGCGGGCGATCACCTCCTTGCCGACGCCCGATTCGCCCTCGATCAGGATCGGGATGTCGGAGGCGGCCGCCTTGCGGGCGAGCCGGATGACGCGCTCCATCGCCTCGCTGCCGGTGACGAGATCGCCGAAGGCGAGCCGCGACGCCTCGCCCTTGCCGGCGCGCCGCGCCGCGTCCTCGTGCGCCTCGACCTTCATCGCGTTGGCGACGGCCGCCTGCAGCCGCTCCGGCGCGGCGGGCTTGACCACGAAATCGAACGCGCCGGCGCGCATGGCCTGCACGGCGGTGTCGATGCTGCCTCGGGCGGTCTGGACGATGACGGGAACCGCGATGCCACGCGCGCGCATGCGCGCCAGCACCTCGAGGCCGTCGACGTCCGGCATCATCAGGTCGAGCACGACGACCGCGATGTCGCCGCCGCGCGGCCCTTCCATCGCGGCGAGCGCCGCCTCGCCGCCCCCGGCGCAGACCGGCTCGTGCCCGGCTTTGGCGAGCGCGGCTTCGACAAGGCGGCGCTGGACGGGATCGTCATCGACGACAAGGACAAGGCGTGGCATGGAACTTTCGCAGAAACTCGCTAAGGTTGGCCGGCAGGACCGCCCGACCGGGGCAAGCCTGCCAATACTTGGCTCAACATGGCACAGCCTCCTGAACAAGCGCCCAAGAAATCCGGTGAACGAAGTATTGCCGCCCTGCCCGAAATTCTAACGAAAATGCGAACGGAAACAGATGTCGTCTGTCTATGATCGAAGCCCGGCCGGAGCGCCCCTGCGCGCGGCACCGAGCGGCGCGGCCGCGCTGGCCGGTCTGCCGGAGTGGGACCTCTCCGACCTCTATGCCGGGATGGATGCGCCGGAGCTCGTCCGCGACCTCGCCAGCGTCGCCGCCGACGCCGTCGCCTTCGAGACCGAGTGGAAGGGCAGGCTTGCGCAGGAGGCCGCGAACCCCGCCGCCGGCGGACTCGGCCGGGCGCTCCGCCGCTACGAGGAGATCGAGGAGTTGATGGGCCGGATCGGCTCCTATGCCGGGCTGCTCTATGCCGGCGACACTTCCGATCCCGTCCGCGCCAAGTTCTACGGCGACGTGCAGGAGAAGCTGACCGACGCCAGCGCCCATCTCCTGTTCTTCACGCTGGAACTGAACCGCATCGACGACGCGCTGGTGGACGCCGCGCTCGACGCCGACCCCGGCTTCGGCCGCTACCGGCCGTGGATCGTGGATCTGCGGCAGGACAAGCCCTACCAGCTCGAGGACCGCGTCGAGCAGCTCTTCCACGAGAAGTCGATCACCGGCCGCGCAGCCTGGAACCGGCTGTTCGACGAGACGATGACGGCGCTGCGCTTCGACGTCGGCGGCGAGAGCCTGACGCTGGAGCCGACGCTGAACGGCCTGCAGGACCCCGACCCCGCGGTGCGGCAGCGCGCCGCCGAGGCGCTGGCCAGGACCTTCCGCGAGAACCTGCGCACCTTCACGCTCATCACCAACACGCTGGCCAAGGACAAGGAGATTTCCGACCGCTGGCGCGGCTTCGCCGACATCGCCGATTCGCGGCATCTGGCGAACCGCGTCGAGCGCGAGGTGGTCGATGCGCTCGCCGCCGCGGTGAAGGCGGCCTATCCGCGCCTGTCGCACCGCTACTACGCCATGAAGGCGCGGTGGCTCGGCATGGAGACGATGAGCCACTGGGACCGCAACGCGCCGCTGCCCGAGACGCCGCAGGCCAAGATCGGCTGGAACGAGGCGCGCGAGACCGTGCTTTCCGCCTATGGCCGCTTCGACCCGCGCATGGCCGAGATCGCCGGCCGCTTCTTCGAGCGGAGCTGGATCGACGCGCCGGTGCGGCCCGGCAAGGCGCCCGGCGCCTTCGCCCACCCGACCGTGCCTTCCGCGCACCCTTACGTGCTCCTCAACTATCAGGGCAAGCCGCGCGACGTGATGACGCTCGCGCACGAGCTCGGCCACGGCGTGCATCAGGTGCTGGCCGGGCCGCAGGGCGCGCTGATGGCCTCGACGCCGCTGACGCTCGCCGAGACCGCCTCGGTGTTCGGCGAGATGCTGACCTTCCGTTCGCTGCTCGACCGCACCAGCGAGCCGCGCGAGCGCAAGGCCATGCTCGCCCAGAAGGTCGAGGACATGATCAACACGGTGGTGCGCCAGATCGCCTTCTACGAGTTCGAGCGCAAGGTGCACACCGAGCGCCGCAAGGGAGAGCTGACCGCCGGGCGCATCGGCGAGCTGTGGCTGTCGGTGCAGGGGGAAAGCCTCGGCCCGGCGATCACGCTGCGCGAGGGCTACGAGACCTTCTGGGCCTACATCCCCCATTTCATCCACTCGCCGTTCTACGTCTACGCCTACGCCTTCGGCGACTGCCTCGTGAACTCGCTCTATGCCGTCTACCGGCAGACCGAGACCGGCTTCCAGGACAAGTATTTCGCCATGCTGGAGGCCGGCGGCACCAAGCACCATTCGGAGCTGCTGGCGCCGTTCGGCCTCGACGCGTCCGATCCCTCGTTCTGGGCGAAGGGCCTGTCGCTGATCGAAAGCCTGATCGACGAGCTGGAGGCGATGGACAGGCAGGCCGGGTAGAGCCGGACCCGACGCCCCCATGCACCCGAGACGGTCCATCGCCTGCTTCCGGAACGACCTGGAAGGCGAGGAGGTGACGTTCGCGGAGCCGCGCGAGATCGTCGTCGCCCGGGAGGCGGAGGACTTCCTGCCGGCACTGGACAGGGTCGAGGAAGCGCGCCGGTCCGGGAAATGGCTCGCCGGCTACCTCTCCTACGAGGCGGGATACCTGCTCGATCCGGCGCTGGTTTCCTCGCTGCCGGGCGGCCGGCGCGCGCCGCTCCTGTGCTTCGGCGTCTTCGACGGTCCGGCCGACGCATCCGTGCCGGATAAGCCGACCAACGCCGCGATCCACGACGCGCGCGCGGCGTGGTCGCAGGCGCAGTATGCGCAACGCTTCGAGCGGCTCCATCGCCACCTGCGCGCGGGCGACTGCTACCAGGCGAACCTCACCTTCCCGGTCGAGGCGGCGTGGGACGGCGATCCGCTGGCGCTGTTCGCCGCGCTCCGGCGGCGCCAGCCGGTGCGCCATTCCGCCTTCATCGACCTCGATGGGCCGGTGGTGCTGTCGCGCTCGCCGGAGCTCTTCTTCTCGGTGTCGCGCGACCGGTGGATCGAGACCCTGCCGATGAAGGGCACCGCGCCGCGCGGCAGCACGCCCGGGGAGGACGAGGCGCTGCGCGAGTTCCTGCGCAACGACCCGAAGAACCAGGCCGAGAACCGCATGATCGTCGACCTCCTGCGCAACGACATCTCGCGCATCAGCGAGGTCGGCACGCTCGACGTGCCCGAGCTCTTCCGCATCGAAAGCTACGCCACCGTCCACCAGATGGTCAGCCTCGTGCGCGCCCGCCTGCTCGAAGGGCTCGCCTTCCGCGACATTCTCGCGGCGCTTTTCCCGTGCGGCTCGATCACCGGCGCGCCGAAGATCAGCGCGATGAAGATCCTGCGCGCGCTGGAGGACACGCCGCGCGACGTCTATTGCGGGGCGGTCGGCTGGATCGCGCCGCATGGCGGCATGCGCTTCAACGTGGCGATCCGCACGATTTCGCTTTTTCCCGGCGGCCGCGCGGTCTTCAATGTCGGCGGCGGGGTGGTGTTCGATTCGACGGCCGAGGGAGAATATGCCGAATGCCTGCTGAAGGGACGCTTCGCGACGGGGCAGATGCCGGCCTCCGCCTGATCGAGACTATGCGCTGGGAGCCCGGTGCGGGCCTCCTGCGACGCGACCTGCATTTTGCGCGGCTCGGCGGCTCGGCGCGCGAGCTCGGCTTCTCCCTCGCACCGGAGGAGGTCAACCTCCGCGTCGCCGCCGCGCTCGAGGGCGCGATGGCCGCGATGCGGGTACGGCTCGCGCTCGAACGGGACGGGAAGGTGACGGTCGAGGCGAAGCCCTTCGCGCCGCTCGCCCCCGGAACGGTCTGGCGCCTGCGGATCGCCGCGATCCGCCTGTCCTCCTCCGACCCGCTCCTGCGTCACAAGACCTCCCGCCGCGACGCCTACGAGGCGGCGTGGGCGGAGTTCTCGCCGCATCAGGCGGACGAGGTGCTGCTTCTCAACGAGAAGGGCGAGCTTTGCGAAGGCACGATCACCAGCCTCTTCGTCGAGACCGGATACGGGCTGCTCGCGACGCCGCCGCTCGCATGCGGGCTGCTCGCCGGCGTCCTGCGCGCCGAGCTGATCGGGCAGGGCAAGGCGGAGGAGCGCGCCCTGCGGCCGGAAGACCTCGGCGACGCCGGCCGCATCTTCGTCGGCAACTCGCTGCGCGGGCTGATCGAGGCCCGGCTGTCGCCGGAGGGTGCGGCGTGAGCCTTTCCCATACGCCCCTCGCCCACACGCCCTATGACGGCTCGGCGACGCCTTTCACCATCGGGCTGAAGCCGCTCGATCTTACTGAATGGCTCGAGATCGACGCGCTCCACATGCCCTACCTTGCCGAGAAGCGCCGCCTGTTCGCGGAACGTCCGGCCGACGTCTTCGCCGAGGAGGCGGACACACGCGAGGCTCAGCGCGAGGTGCTGGACCTGATCCGGGGCTGGCTGGAGGAGCATGCCCCGGCGCTGCCCCGCCCCGACGGCGCGGCGGACGCGCCGCCGCTGAAGACCGCGTCGCTGATGGTGCAGGAAGATCTCGTGCTGATGCGCCGCGGCGAGGACGGCTGGCGGCTCGCCGCCGCCTCGCTGTGCTTCCCCTCCTCGTGGTCGCTCGCGGAAAAGTTCGGCCGGCCGCTCCGCGACATCCACATCCCGGTGCCGGGCTTCGGCCCGGGAACGCGCAACGACACCGTGATCGGGCGCATCTTCGACAATCTCGCCGTCGACCGCCCGGTCGAGCGCGCCAACTGGTCGCTGCAGAACAACCCCGCGCTCTACCATCCGCTTTCCGATCTGGAGCGCGACACGCGCGCCGCGGCGCGGCCGAGCCGCTTCAGAAGCGACGACCCGGTGGCCGCGGCCTTCATCCGCGTCGAGCGCCAGACGCTGCGCCGCCTGCCGCGCTCGGGCGACATCCTGTTCACCATCCGCATCCATCTCGACCCGATGGCGAAGCTCGCCGCCCACCCGGATCGCGCCCGCCTCGCCGCCGCCTTCGCCGGCCAGCTCGCCGCGCTCGATGTCGCGCAGATCGACTACAAGGGCCTCGCCGCCGACCGCGACCGCCTCGTGGCGGCGCTGCAGGCGCTTGCCGGCCGATGACCGCCAAGTGTTGATCGGGCCGGCCATCTGTGGTTTAGCGCCGCCATCGCCCTCCCGCCACCGACACCGGAGTCCGACATGGCCGATACCGCCTTTCCCGTCCACGGGGAGATCACCGGTCCGATCGTGATGATCGGCTTCGGCTCCATCGGCCGCGGCACGCTGCCGCTGATCGAGCGGCATTTCCGCTTCGACCGGGCGCGCCTCACCGTGGTCGAGCCGCGCGGGGAGGCACGGGCATTCGTCGAGGAACGCGGCTACCGCTTCGTCGAGGCGGCTGTGACGAAGGACAACTATCGCGAGCTCCTGACGCCGCTGCTGACCGAAGGCGGCGGACAGGGCTTCTGCGTCAACCTTTCCGTGGACACCTGCTCGCTCGACCTGATGCGGCTGACGCGCGAGCTCGGCGTGCTCTACATCGACACCGTGGTCGAGCCGTGGCTCGGCTTCTATTTCGACGAGGAGGCCGACAACGCCGCGCGCACCAACTACGCGCTGCGCGAGACCGTCCGCCGCGAGAAACACGCCAACCCCGGCGGCACCACCGCCGTCTCCTGCTGCGGCGCCAATCCCGGCATGGTGTCGTGGTTCGTCAAGAAGGCGCTGGTCGATCTCGCCGCGGCGCTCGGCCTCGAC
>JALHFU010000183.1:0-5940 GCA_022838525.1 Hyphomicrobiales bacterium
CCATGCGCCGCGCCGGCCTGCTGGAGGAACGCACCCACGACATCGTCGTCGCCGACGTCGGGCGGCTCGCCGGCTTCATCGAGCGGGGCGCGCCGCCGATCTAGAGTTCAACGCAACCGCCGTGCGGCGCGGCCGCGCGGCCCCAACCTCCGGAAGAACGCCATGCACACGGCCTATCCAGCGGAACCCTACAAGATCAAGATGGTCGAGCCGATCGCGGTGACGACGCGCGCGGAGCGCGAGCGCTTCATCGCCGAGGCCGGCTACAACACCTTCCTGCTGCGCTCCGAGCAGTGCACCATCGACCTCCTGACCGACAGCGGCACCACGGCGATGAGCGACAGGCAGTGGGCGGGCATGATGCTGGGCGACGAGGCCTATGCCGGCAGCCGCAATTTCCTGCACCTGCAGCAGGTGGTGCGCGACTATTACGGCTTCCGCCACATCGTGCCGACGCATCAGGGCCGCGGCGCGGAGAACCTGCTGTCGATGATCATGATCAGGCCCGGCGACTTCGTGCCCGGCAACATGTATTTCACCACCACCCGCGCGCATCAGGAGCGCAACGGCGCGACCTTCGTCGACATCATCGTCGCCGAGGCGCACGACTCGCAGTTCGAGGCGCCGTTCAAGGGCAATGTCGACCTCGCGAAGCTGGAACGGCTGATCGCCGAGGTCGGTGCCGAGCGCATCCCCTATGTCTGCCTCGCCGTGACCGTGAACCTCGCCGGCGGCCAGCCGGTGAGCATGGAGAATATGCGCACTGTGGCCGCGCTGTGCCGCCGCCACGGCATCAAGGTGATGTACGACGCCACGCGCTGCGTCGAGAACGCCTATTTCATCAAGACCCGCGAGCCGGGCTACGAGGACGTCAGCATCGCCGACATCCTCAAGGAGATGATGTCCTATGCCGACGGCTGCACCATGAGCGGCAAGAAGGACTGCCTCGTCAACATCGGCGGCTTCCTGTGCATGAACGACGACGAGCTCTACCAGAAGGCGAGCGAGCTGGTGGTGCTGTTCGAGGGCATGCCCTCCTATGGCGGGCTCGCCGGCCGCGACATGGAGGCGATGGCGCGCGGCATCGTCGAGTCGGTGGACTACGCCTATATCCACCACCGCGTCTCGCAGTGCCGCTACCTCGCCGACAGGCTGCGGGCTGCGGGCGTGCCGGTGGTCAGGCCGACGGGCGGCCATGCCGTGTTTATCGACGCCGGCGCCTTCCTGCCGCACATCCCGCAGGACCTGTTCCCGGCGCAGGCGCTGGCGGCGGCGCTGTTCGTGGAAGGCGGCGTGCGCGCCATGGAGCGCGGCATCGTCTCGGCCGGGCGCAACCGCGAGACCGGCGACCACCACCGCCCGAAGCTGGAGCTGGTGCGGCTGACCATCCCGCGCCGGGTCTACACCTACAGCCATCTCGACGCCGTCGCCGACGCCTGCATCCGCCTCTACGAGCGGCGCGGGGAGATCGGCGGGCTGGAGATGGTCTACGAGCCGAAGGTGCTGCGCTTCTTCACCGCGCGCTTCCGACCGCTCGCGCCGGCTCAGCCGCGCAGGGTGCTCGACGCCGCGGCGACCGAGAAGGCGCACAGCACGATGGCCGCCGCCTTGTAGGCATAGGGCCGCGCCGGCCGCGGCAGCAGCGATCCCATGGTCAGCCAGGCCGCGCCCGCGAGGCTCGACAGGGCGATGAACGTCGCGAGGCCGAGGGCCTGCCGCTCGCGCATCAGCTCCGGGATCAGGATGGTGCCGACCAGCATCGCCTTGGGGTTGAGGATGGTGGTGACGAAGACGCGGCGCAGCGCCGTCAGATGCGCCGCCGCGTCGACCTGCACCGGCTGCCGCCACAGCCGCGCGGCCGAGACGAGCAGCCACACTGCCGCCGCCGTCTTCAGCGCCGGCATCACGAAGACGACCCCGGACAGATAGGCCGTCAGCAGGAGGAAGGCGCCGATGGCGAGCGCGTAGCCCGCCGCCTCGGCAAGCGGCAGCAGGACGGCGCGGCGAAAGCCCATGGCCGCGCCCGCCGCGGCAAGCAGCGTATTTGTGGGGCCGGGCGTGAGCAGGACCACCAGGGCGGCGGCGACGAAACTGGCAAGCTGCATGGATCGGCTTTCACCTCGGGGACGGCGTCGCGACTATAGCGCGGGTCTCTGGCCCCGACTTGATTTTCATCAAGCCTTTGGTGCGGGACACATCGTCGCTAGAGCCGGAACGTCCAGTAGAGGCAGGCGAGCGTGGCGGCGATGAAGAGGACGAAGAACACCGTCCGCAAGAGCACGTTGCGCCGCAGCTCGTTCATGGCGAGGTGGGCGGCGACGATGGCGCCCGCGAACAGGAACTGCCAGTCGAGGAGCACCCACAGCGCGCCGCGGCTGCCGAAGGCGAAGCGGGCCGCCTGCACGCCGACGATGGTGGCGAGAAGCGCGATCGCCGTCGAATAGACGGGCGTCGCCGCGTTGGCCATGACGAAGCCCGCCGCGCGCAGCGGCAGGATCATCATCAGCACGGCGGCGAAGGAATAGATCGCGGCGAGCGGAATGAAGGTCGCGGCGCGCGCCAGCCCGTCGAGGCGCGCGGTGCCGAGCGCGCCGAAGCCGTATCCCTTGAGCTCGAGCGCGATGCCGAGCGCGGCGAGCAGGCCGGCGAGCACGGCGATCAGCACGAATGCGGCGGCGGTTCTGTTCATCGTCCATCCCCGGCTGGAATCAGCGTTCCTCCGGCATAGGCCGGTGCCGCCGCCGAGGGAAGCCCCGGCGCGCCGCCTGCCTCGCGGCGGGCCGGGAAGGCGGGCCTCGATCGTTGTTTCTCCGCAATTCCGGGCGTAAGACCGCCTCGCGCTTTTCCTGAGCTGGTTCAGAGAAAGGGGCGCAGCTTCAGCTCCTGGCTTTCCCAGTGGGCGAGCTCGATCAGGCCGTCGACGTCCAGCACCTCGCAGCCGCCGTCGCGCCAGCGCAGCAGCTTCTTCTCGGTCAGCCGGCGCACGGTCTTGTTGGTGTGGACGAGCGACAGGCCGAGCGTGTCGGCGACGTGCTGCTGGGTGATCGCCAGCCGCGGCACCGCGTTCTCCGACAGCAGCGCCGAGGCCCTGGCCCGGCCGACGAGGAAGGCGACGAGATAGGCGAGGCGTTCGAGGGCGCTGCGGCGGCCGATGCTGAGCAGGTTCTCGTCGAGCATGCATTCCTCGCGCGAGGCGAGCCAGGTGACGTCGTAGGCGAGCTCCGCGTGCTCGCGGTAGAGCGACATCAGCTCGCCGCGCTCGAACACGCACAGGGTCATCGGCGACAGCGTCTCGATGGAGTGCTGCATCTCGCCCATCAGCGTTCCCTGCAGGCCGACGAGGTCGCCCGGCATCACGTAGTTGACGATCTGCCGCCGCCCGTCGGGGAGGAGCTTGTAGCGGAAGCCCCAGCCGGCGAGCACAGTGTAGAGATGCGGGGTCTTGGTGCCCTCGCAGAGCACGGTCGCGCCCTTGTCGACGAACAGTTCTCCCCGCTTGAAGGACGAGATGAAGGCGAGCTCTTCCTTGTTGAAATCGCGGAACGATTCCTGCTGCCGCAGCGGGCATCGTTCACAGGGGTGCTTGCGTTCGGATTGCGCGGGTTCGTTCGCCATGACGAACCGCTAAACGCCGGCGCTGCGACAAAGGTTCACCTATGTCATTTTTAAATGACAGAACCGCCCGATCTTCCCTCTATGGCCCCAGGGAGTTCATCCCCGTCGTGTTTGTGGAGGGGCGTCCAATGCAGGATGTTTCGCTGGAAGGCTTGCGGGTCCTTATCCTCGAAGACGAGGTGCTGATCGCGCTCGATCTGGAGCAGGCCTGCCGCGACCTCGGCGCGGCCGAGGTGATCGTCGCCCGCACCCTCGACGAGGCCGAAACCGCAGCCTCCGCCGCCTTCGACGTCGCGGTGCTCGACATCATGCTCGCCGGCCGCTCCACGGTCGAGTTCGCCGCCGGCCTGTCGGCGCGCGGCATCCCCTTCGTCTTCGCGACCGGCTACACCGACGCCGACCGCCTCATCGGCGACATGGCCGACGTCGAGATCGTCGACAAGCCGTTCTCCACCGAAGCGCTGGTCAGGGCCATCGCCACGGCAATGGAACGCCGCAGCAGCACCGTGTGATGCGGTCCTCGCCCCGGAGGCGGCGCCGGGGAGCGGTTCCGGCTATCCGCGGCGGGCCTTCCACTGGACGTATTTCGCCATCCAGCGTTCCGGCAGGGTCGGCGTTCCCGGCTCCTCCAGCTCCAGCTCGCCGCCGCCGGCGCGGTACATGTTGGCGAAGGTGTCGAGCACGCGCGCCTTGACCATGCCGCGCAGCGGCACATGCGCCATCATGCCGTAGGTCGCGGCGTGGCCGGACCGGGCCAGCGACGGGTCGGCGCGCACGGCGGCGACGGCTTCCTCGAGATCGGCGAGATAGTCCGGCACCACGGCGAGGTGCCGGGCCGTCACCATTGCGTGGATGCCGTCGGGGTTCTGCACCCGGTTCACGTTCCAGCCTTTCCGCTCCATCTGGTCGGCCACGGCGAAGATGGCGACGGCCCTGTCGCTCGCCCCGTAGGACAGGAGCGGCCCTCGCGGGCGGCCGAGCAGGCGCAGGCCGTCGATGCGCAGAATGCCGGCCTTCAGCGCCTCGACGGCCTCGGTCGTGCGCGCGGCGAGATCGCGGTAGCCGTCGATGCCGAGCTTCTGCAGCACGGCCCATGCCGCCGCATAGGCGCCGCCGGGCCGGGTGCCCAGCAGCGCCGGCGAGGCGAACACGCCGCCCGGCCAGTCCTGATAGACGAACATCTGGTGCTTCAGGAGGTCGAGATTGCGGTAGAGGATCGACGAGGCGCCCTTCGCGGCATAGCCGTATTTGTGCAGGTCGGCCGAGATCGACGTCACCCCGGGCACGCGGAAGTCCCATGCGGGCAGCTCGACCCCGTTCATCTCCATGAACGGCAGGATGAAGCCGCCGACGCAGGCATCGACGTGAAGCGGCACTCCCTTGGCTGCGGCGATCGCGCCCATCCCGGCGATGGGGTCGATGGTGCCGTGCGGATATTCGGGCGCGGAGCCGAGGATCATCACCGTGTTGCGGTCGATCATCCGCTTCAGCCGCGAGATGTCGGTGGCGTAGTCCGCCGTCATCGGCAGCAGCCGCGCCTTGACGCCGAAATATTCCGACGCCTTGAACCACGCCACATGGGCCGTGGCCGGCAGGATCATGTTGGGCCGCCGCACGCGGCGCGTCTTGCGCGCCATGTCGCGATAGGTCTTCACCGCCAGCAGGCAGCTTTCGGTGCCGCCCGAGGTCAGCACGCCGCAGGTCTCCTCGCCGCCGTGGAACAGCCCCGCCTCGATGGAGACGATCTCGCTTTCCAGCCGCTTGAGGCTGCGGAAGGCGGCCGGGTTCAGCCCGTTGGCCGAGGAATACATGCGGTAGGCGCGCGCGGCGAAATCCTCGTGCTCCTCGTCGAGGTGGTAGACGAGGCTCCAGGTCCGTCCATGCCTGTAGTCGGGATCGTCGGCGGCGAAGCCGGCGAGCTCCTCCAGCACCTGATCGGCGTTCCGGCCCCGGCCGGGCAGGCTGCGGTGGGTCATGCTCTATCCTCCCCTATCCGCCCCGGGCCAGAAGCAGCGCGACGGCGATGCCGAGATAGTTGCCGATGGCGAAGCCGAGGATGCCCATGGTCATTCCCGACATCAGCACGGCCTGATTGCGCAGCGCCCGCGCGGCCATCGGGACGAAGGCCGGCGACAGGATCGCCGCCACCGAGGTGATGACAAAGGTGTCAGCGTCGATGCGGAGGAACCGGCAGAGCAGTGCATGCAGCGCGAGGCTGCCGAAGGTCGCGGCGAAGACGAAGACCAGGATCGACGGGTCCATCTGCGCCAGCGTGCTCAGGTCGAGCGAGGCGGCGACGGCGAAGGAGAAGACGAAGATCAGGAA
>JALHFU010000453.1:0-1103 GCA_022838525.1 Hyphomicrobiales bacterium
CAGATGTCGCCGTTGCGTACCCAGTCCCGCCCGACCAGGGTGCGCAGTTCGCGCTTGTTGAGTCGCGTGATGATGGTGTCGCCGACGCCAGCGGCGGTGCCGTCGCGCAGCTCGACTTCGCGGTCGGGATTCAGAGTCTTGTTGAGGATCAGGTCGGCGCGGGCGCGACCGTTCAGCGCGGTCACGTCGTCGTGGGTTTCAGCGATCAGCACAGAAACGAGTCCCGCGTCGCGGTCGGCGCGCCATGCGTTGTAAGCCGCGTCGGTCATGGCCTCGGCGTCGCCATCGGCGATGCGCTGGTGGGCGAGGTAAGTGTCGATAGCCGCTGTGCGCCCGTGACGCAGCTCGAGTGAGGCGGTCTTCTCCCAGGCATGGGTGAAGCGGTGAACGTCGACCAGTTCGGGAGTGTCGGCCCGGTCTCTAGCGATCATCGCGAACGCGCCGCCGGCATCTACGGATTGCAGTTGGGCGTAGTCGCCGACAAGCAGCACCTTCGCGCCAGCGTCTTGGGCGAGGTGGGTGATGCGGTCCAGTGACAGGGTGCCGGCGAGGGAGGCTTCGTCGATGATGACGAGCTGGCCTGCCTCGAACGCGGTGCCGTGGATCAGGTGGTTCTGCCACCACTTCGCAGTGTTCTCCGTCGCGATTCCGAGGTCGTCGGCGAGGACCTGTGCGGCGACCGCTGACGGCGCGAGCCCGACGACGGAACCGGAGCCGTGCTGGGCTTCCCAGGCGCGGCGGAGCGCGTTCATGGCGGTGGTCTTGCCCGCACCGGCGGGACCGACCAGCACGTCGAGCATCCGTCCCGACACCGCGATCCGGGTCAGGGCGTCGGCTTGGTCGTCGCCGAGCATCCGACCGTCCGCATCGGGACTGCGCGTGATCTTCTCAATGGTTGACAGCGGCACCGTCGGCCCGCCGAGGTTGGCGGCTCGTTCGAGGAGTCTGTCCTCGGCCGCGAGCTGGGCCTCGGAGGTGAACACCGTCGAGCCTTTCGGTCGGAGCACCGAGCTACCGTCGGGGCGACGGAACACGACCGGGGAGGTGGCGAGCTCGGGCAGCGTCAGGCGGAGCGAGACGAGTTCGGCCGCGTCGGCGACCAT
>JALHFU010000184.1:0-8915 GCA_022838525.1 Hyphomicrobiales bacterium
GCTCGTCAATGCGCTGGAGCCGGACGAGCTCGTGACGTCGATCGCCATCGACGCACTCGCGCCGGGCACCGGCTGGGCCTTCGAGGAATTCGCGAGACGGCATGGCGACTTCGCGCTCGCCTGCGTGGCGACGACGATGCGCCGGCATGACGGGGTCGCCGCCGGGGTGCGTTTCGGCATGATGGGCGTCGGCGAGACGCCGCTGCGGCTGGCCGCGGTCGAAGCCCTGGTCGAAGGCAGGGAAGTCACGCCGCGCCTCCTGGACGAAGTGGCCGAGCTGCTCGCCGATACGCTGGAGCCGAATACCGATCTTCACGCCTCGGCGGACTACCGGCGGCATCTTTCGGCTGCGCTCGCGCGGCGGGCGCTGGGCGAGGCGTGGCGCAGGGCCTCGGCCGCGAAAGGGCATGCGTGATGGCGCAGACCGAGATCACCCTTTCCGTCAACGGCCTGACCTATACGCGCCGGGTCGAGCCGCGCATGCTGCTGAGCGACTTCCTGCGGCACGAGCTGGGGCTGACCGGAACCCACGTGGGATGCGAGCACGGCGTCTGCGGCGCCTGCACCGTCCTCCTCGACGGCAGAAGCGCCCGGTCCTGCCTCACCCTGGCCGTCCAGGCCGAGGGCATGGAGATCGAGACCGTCGAAGGGCAGGGCACGGCGGAGAAGCTCGGCCGGATACAGCAGGCGTTTCGCGATCATCACGGGCTGCAATGCGGCTTCTGCACGCCCGGCATGATCATGACCATCACCGACATGCTGCGGCATCATTCGCTGGAGACGGACGACGAGATCCGCGAGGCGCTGTCCGGCAACATCTGCCGCTGCACCGGCTATCAGCACATCGTCAATGCCGTCCGCGAGCTGGCGAAGGAAAGGGGACCGTTGAAATGAAGATGCATTTCCTTGCGGGCGGACGCCTGCGCATGCGGCGGTCGATCTACGTGCCCGGCGCTGCCCGCGACGAGACGATCGAACTGCCCGTCCATGCCTCGCTGATCCGGCATGCGCAGGGGAACGTCCTCTTCGACAGCGGGTGCAGCCCGCAGGCCGCCGTCGATCCGGAAGGGCGCTGGGGCGGCCTTGCGAGGGTCATGACGCCGATCTTCACCCCCGACCAGACCGTCGTCGGCGAGCTCGGCAAGCTCGGCCTGTCGCCCGACGACATCGACGTCGTCATATGCTCGCATCTTCATCCCGACCATTGCGGCTGCAACGAGCACTTTCGCCGCGCGACGATCTTCTGCCACGCGGCCGAGGTCGCGGCGGCGCGGGCCGAGGGCGCGGAGCAGCAGGGCTATTTCCCGCGCGAATGGGACCAGCCGCAGGGCTTCCGGACCTTCGACGGCGAGCACGACCTCTTCGGCGACGGCAGGATCGTGCTCGTGCCGATGCCGGGCCACACGCCCGGGCTGACGGTGGCAAGGGTCGGCCTCGACCGCGACGGGACGTTCGTCCTCGCCTCCGACGCCGCCCCGCTGCAGGCGAACATCGACGAGGGTATGCCGCCGAAGAACACATGGGACATGGACCTGGCCGCCGCCGCCCTTGCGCAGCTCAGGCGCTTCCGCGACCGGGGCGAAACCGTCGTCTCCGCCCATGACGACGAGCAGTGGCAGCGCCTGCGCAAGGGTGCCGGGTTCTACGAATGAACCGCGTCGATTTCTCGGTCGAGCTCCGCCCGAAGCTCGTCGGCAAGCGCATCAAGCGAACGGAGGACCCGCGCCTTCTTGCCGGCGTGGGGCGCTACGTCGACGATATGAACCCGCCGGGGACGCTCCACGTGGCCCTGCGTCGGTCGGACCAGCCGCATGCCCGCATCGCCGGCATCGACGTCGGCGACGCCCTGTCGGTGCCGGGCGTGATGGCGATCTACGAGGCGGCGGACCTCGAAGGGGAGGTCAACCCGGCCATCGCGACCTCGCGAATGCAGGGATACTACGCCACGCCGATCTGGCCGCTGGCGCGGGGAAAGGTGCGCTATGTCGGCGAGCCGGTCGTCGCGGTGGTGGCCGAAAGCCGCTACGCCGCCGAGGACGCGCTGGAGCATGTCTCGATCGCATACGAGCCGCTGCCGTTCGCGCTCCGTCAGGTCGATGCGGTCGGGGACGACGCCCCGCTTCTCCACGAGGAGGCGGGGACGAACGTCATCATCAGGCGGGAATTCAAGCGCGGCGATGTCGACGGCGTGATCGCCACCGCCCCGGTCACCGTCAAGGGGCGCTTCCGCATGACGCGCAAGACCGCCGTCGCGATGGAGACCCGGTCCTATCTCGCGGAATGGGACGCGCGCAGGCAATCGCTGACGCTCTACACCTCGTCGGGCAGCCCCGGCATCGTCCGCGACGTGCTATCCGACTGCCTCGATCTGCCGGGGACGCGGTTGCGGGTCGTCGCGCCGGATGTCGGCGGCAGCTTCGGGGCGAAAGGCTCGCTCTATTGCGAGGAGATGCTGGTCTGCGTGCTGGCGCGCAAGCTGGGGCGGCCGGTCAAATATGTCAGCGACCGGCTGGAGGACCTTTCGGCCACCAGTCAGGCCTTCGACGAACTGATCGAGGCCGAGCTCGCCGTCGACAGCGACGGGACGATGCTCGGCCTTCGCGCTGACGTCATCGGCGATGTCGGCGCCTATTCGATCTATCCGTGGACGGCGGCGCTCGAACCCGTGCAGGTGGTGAGCTTCCTGCCCGGGCCGTACAGGATGGAGCACTATCGCGGCCGCGTCAGAGGGGTTCTGACGCCGAAGCCGCCGACCGGGCCCTATCGCGGGGTGGGCCGGCCGTCCTCCACCTTCGCCATGGAGCGCCTGGTGGAGATGGCCGCGCGCAAGCTCGGCATGGACCCGGTCGAGTTCCGCCGCCGCAATCTGGTCGGGGACGACGAGTTCCCCTACCGCACCGCCTCCGGCATCATCTGGGACAAGTCCGCGTTCCAGGAATGCCTCAGGGGCGCCTGCGATCATGCCGATTATCCCGCTCTGGTCAGGGAGCGGGAGGCCGCGCGCGCCGCCGGCCGCTGGGTGGGGATAGGGCTGGCGAGCTATGCCGAACTGACGGGCATCGGCTCGCGCATCTCCGTCGCGCCCGGCATGCCGATCAACACCGGCATGGAAACCTCGAGGATCGAGATCGATTCGACCGGCTCGGTCACGGCGGCCTTCGGCATCTCCTCGCACGGGCAGGGGCTGGAGACGACGCTTGCCCAGGTGATCGCCGACGAGATGGGCTGCAGGCTCGAGGACATCCAGGTCCAGCACGGCGACAGCGCGCTCGTTCCGACGTCGACCGGCACCTATGCCAGCCGTTCGGCCGTGCTGGCGGGCGGGGCGGCCACCCTCGCGGCAAGGGCGGTGAAGGCCAAGGTCCTGCGCGCCGCCGCCTATCTGATGGAGCAGGACGTCGCCGACCTCGACATGCACGAGGGCGTCGTCTCCAGCCGCAACTCCAACCTGACCATGACGCTGAAGGAGGTGGCGACGGCGGTCTACAGGCAGATGGGGCGCATCCCGCTGGAGCGGCGCGAGGACCTCGTCGCGTCCGAGACCTACGATCCCTATCTCGGCACCGCATGCTCCTCGACCCACCTCGCGATGGTCGAGGTGGACCGGGACACCTACGGCGTCCGTATCCTCCGCTACGTGGTCGCCGAGGACTGCGGCAAGATCATCAATCCGATGATCGTGGACGGCCAGATCCACGGCGCGGTGGCGCAGGGCATCGGCGCGGCCCTCCTCGAGGAGATCGTGCACGACGACCAGGGCCAGGCGGTGACGGCAAGCCTCGCGGACTATCTCGTGCCGGTCGCCACCAACGTTCCCGACATCGGCATCGTCCACATCGAGGCGGACCTGCCGAACAATGTCGGCGGCTTCCGCGGCATGGGCGAGGGCGGCACGATCGGCGCGCCCGCCGCGGTCGCGAACGCCGTGGCCGACGCTCTGGCGCCTCTCGGCGTCTGCGTGGACACGCTGCCCGTGACGCCGGAGCGCATCTTCCGGCTGCTGCGGGACCGGCCGGGGGCCGACGCACCCTCCTCCCAGGGGTGACGCGACATCGAAATCGGACCGGCTTGGCCTTCACTGGCGGGAGTGTACGGCCGGTCGCACCGGCTTTTCCGAACGCCGCGGATGGTGCAAGAATGCTTCCGATGGACACGCGCAACACTTCGATAGGCCAGGCGAGGGCGGAACGGCACTGCTCCGTCCGCAAGACCGTCGAGATCGTGCTCGACAGCTGGACCTTCCTCATCATCCGCGAGGCTTTCTTCGGCGTCCACAGCTTCGACAAGTTCCAGCGCCGGCTCGGCATCCCGCGGCAGACGCTGTCGACCCGCCTCGCCGCGCTCGTCGACAACGGCATCCTCGTCCAGGGCCGCGAGAAGGGCGAGCGCGGGCAGGGCTATTTCTTCACCGAGCGCGGCAAGGATCTGTTCGCGACGATGCTGTCGCTGATGGAGTTCGGCGACAAGTGGCTGACGAGGGGCGAGCCGCCGCCCCTGCGGCTCATCCACACGCGCTGCGGGCACGAGTGCCACCCGGTCACGGTCTGCTCGGAATGCCTGGAGCCGGTCAATGCGCGCGACGTCGCCTTCCGCGACGGGCCGGGGGCGGGCTATTCGCCCTACGAGATCAGGCTCAAGAGCCGCCGCAGCTCCGATCCGGCCCTGCTCGAGCGGGTGCGGCCGTGCTCGGTGGCGCGCACGCTGCAGATCATCGGCGACCGCTGGAGCTTCCTCATCCTGCGCGAGGCATGGTTCGGCGTGCGCCGCTTCGACGAGATGATCGAGAAGCTGGGCATCGCCACCAACATCCTGTCCGACCGGCTCGCGCGCCTGGTCGAGACCGGCGTGTTCCGCAAGGAGCCGTATCGCAAGGGCGGGGACCGCTTCGAGTACCGCTTCACCGAAATGGGGCACGACCTCTACCGGCCGATGATCGTGATGATGCGCTGGGGCGACCGCTGGCTCTCCGACGGCAAGCCGCCGCTGAGGCTGCGCCACCGGCTCTGCAACTCCGACTTCGAGCCGCTGGTGGTGTGCAGCCACTGCAAGGAGCCCATCGTCGCCAACGAGACCGACTACACGCTCAACTACGAGCTGGACGAGTAGACGGTCCCGCGCCTCGCCGCGGCATCAGGCGCGGTTGCTGCGGCGCCTGTACCACTCGCGCAGCTCGCCGTAGATGCCTTTCCGGAACAGCATCACGCACACCATGAAGATCAGGCCGATCATGAAGGTGATCGGCAGGCCGCTGGTGGCGAGATAGTGCTCCAGCGACACGACGAAGGCAGCGCCGATGCCGGGGCCGACCAGCGTGCCCATGCCGCCGAGCAGCGTCATCAGCACCACCTCGCCCGACATGTGCCAGGTGACGTCGATCAGCGACGCGACCTGGAAGGAGATCGCCTTGAGCGCGCCAGCGAGCCCGGAGAGGCCGGCCGAGAGCGTGAAGGCGATGAGCTTGTAGCGGTTGGGCTGGAGGCCGAGCGAGATCGCCCGCGCCTCGTTCTCCCTGATCGCGGCGAGCACGTGGCCGAAAGGCGAATGGACGGCGCGCCAGATCACCAGCAGGCCCAATGCCGTCAGCGCCAGCACCACGTAGTACATCGTCACCGAGTTGCGCAGGTCGAGGACGCCGAAGAGCATGCCGCGCGGCACGGCGGTGATGCCGTCCTCGCCGCCGGTGAAGGGCATCTGGATGGCGAGGAAGTAGATCATCTGCGCGAGCGCCAGCGTGACCATGGCGAAATAGATGCCCTGGCGGCGGATCGCCAGAAAGCCGAACACGAAGCCGAGGGCGGTCGAGAAGGCGACGGCCGACAGGATCGCGAGCTCGAAGGGAAAGCCCCACACCTTGGCCGAGTGGGCGGCGACATAGGCCGCGCCGCCGAAGAATGCGGCATGGCCGAGCGACAGCAGTCCGGGGCGACGAGGAGGGCGGCGCGCATCGAGACGCCCTGCTGCGATGAGACGATGCCGGTCGACTGGAGTGACATACGGTTCCTACCTCTCGCGCCCGAACAGGCCGGTCGGCCGGACCATCAGGACAAGGATCATGATGATGAAGACGGTGATGGCCGAGGCGGTGGGGAAGAAGACCTTGGTCAGCCCCTCGATCACGCCGAGCGTGAGGCCGGTGACGATGGTGCCGACGATCGAGCCCATGCCGCCGATGACCACGACCGCGAAGACGATGATGATGAAGTTGGCGCCCATGCCGGGGCTGACCTGATAGATCGGCGCCGCCAGCGCGCCGGCGAAGCCCGCCAGCCCGACGCAGAAGGCGTAGGTGAGCGTCAGCAGCACCGGCACGTTGATGCCGAAGGCCTGCACGAGGCTCGGATTCTCCGTCGCCGCGCGCAGATAGGCGCCGAGCCTCGTGCGCTCGATCGCGAACCAGGTGCCGAAGCACACCACCAGCGCGATGACGATGACCCAGATGCGGTAGGCCGGCAGGAACATGAAGCCGAGATTGTAGCCGCCGGACAGCTCCGCCGGCAGCGGATAGGGCTTGCCGGCCGAGCCGTAGATGTAGCGGAACAGGCCCTCGAGCATCAGCGCCGCGCCGAAGGTGAACAGCAGGCTGTAGAGATGATCGACCCGGTAGAGGTGGCGCAGGAGCAGCCGCTCGCTCACCGCCCCGATCAGGCCCACGACCAGCGGCGCGAGCAGGAGCCCCGGCCAGTAGCCGATGCCCATGTAGTAGAACACCATCCACGTCACGAAACCGCCGAGCATGTAGAAGGCGCCGTGCGAGAAGTTGATGACGTTGAGCATGCCGAAGATGATCGCGAGGCCGAGGCTCAGCAGAGCGTAGAACGAGCCGTTGATGAGGCCGAGCAGCACCTGGCCGGCGAGGACGGCGAGCGGAACGCCGAATACGTCAATCATGGCGGTCTTCCATCCGTTTCATTGCGCTCACACGCCGAGATAGGCGTTGAGCCTGCCCATATTGGCGGCGAGCGCCTCGTTGGGGACCTCGTCGACCACCTGCCCCTGCTCGACCACGTAGTGGCGATCGGCGATGGCGGAGGCGAACTGGAGGTTCTGCTCGACAAGCAGGATCGTCAGCCCGCGCTCCTTGAGGACCCTGAGCGAGGCGGCGATCTGGTCGACGATGACGGGTGCCAGGCCCTCCGTGGGCTCGTCGAGCAGGATGAAGTCGGCGCCGGAGCGCAGGATGCGCGCGATCGCCAGCATCTGCTGCTCGCCGCCGGAAAGCCGCGTGCCGACCGTGCGGTCGCGGCCGCGCAGGTTGGGGAACAATTCGTAGATTTCCTTGAGCGACATGCCGTCCGGCTGCGTGACCGGCGGCAGCATCAGGTTCTCCAGGACGCTGAGCGAGGCGAAGATGCCGCGCTCCTCGGGCACGTAGCCGATGCCGAGGCGCGGCACCTTGTGCGGGGCGAGCGAGACGATGTCGACCTCGCCGTAGCGGATCGTCCCCTCGCGCTTGCGCAGGATGCCCATGATGGCGCGCATGGTCGTGGTCTTTCCCGCGCCGTTGCGGCCGACGAGGGTGACGATCTCGCCGGCGCCGACATGGAGGGTCATGCCGTGCAGCACGTGGCTTTCGCCGTACCAGGCCTGGAGGCCGGCGACATCCAGCCGCCTCTCGCGCGCGGCAACGGGCCGATCAACGGACGGGGCAGCGAGGCGATCAGTGGGCATGATGGCCGCCTCCCATATAGGCCTTCTGGACCTCCTGGTCGGCCGCGACCTCGGCATAGCTGCCTTCGGCCAGAACCTCGCCGCGGCGAAGCACGGTGATGGTGTCCGACAGGTCGGAGACGACGCCGAGATTGTGCTCGACCATCAGCACCGTGCGCGACTGCGCGACCTTGCGGATCAGGTCGGCGGTGCGGGCGATGTCCTCGCGCCCCATGCCGGCCATGGGCTCGTCGAGAAGCAGCACTTCCGGATCGAGCGCCAGCGTGGTCGCCAGCTCCAGCGCGCGCTTGCGGCCGTAGGGCAGCTCCACCGCCGCGACATGCGCGAAGGCGGCGAGTCCGACGGCCTCCAGCAGCTCGGCGACGCGGTCGTTCAGCGCGTCGAGCTGGCGGTCGGACAGCCAGAAGCAGTAGGTGCCGCCGCGACGCGCCTGCAGCGCGACGCGCACGTTCTCGTGCGCGCTCAGATGCGGGAACACCGAGGAGATCTGGAACGACCGCACCATTCCCTTGCGCGAGATCTCGTCGGACCGGAGCATCGTGACGTCCTCGCCCTTGTAGAGGATCTGGCCGCGGCTCGGGGTGAGGAACTTGGTGATCAGATTGAACAGGGTGCTCTTGCCGGCGCCGTTCGGGCCGATGAGAGCGTGGATCGTGCCCCTGCGCACGCGCAGGTCCACATTGTTGACCGCGACGAACCCGTGAAAGGAGCGCGTCAGGCCGCGCGCCTCGATGATTGGCTGTTCTTCCGACACGGCTCCTCCCGTCGGCTTCTCCTGCTCGGGCGTTGTCGCCGGCTGCGGCGACGTCTCCCCGGCGCGCATTTTTTTGTGCGGCCGCTTGACATGACCAAACCACATGACGTCTAATAATGCAAGTTATAAAGATGACGGCTGGAACGGGCTATCGTCAAAAAATTTCGATGTTTCTGGAGTTTTTGCCGATTGCAAGTCCTATAACGCCAGTTGCAATGCGAGCCGAAGGCATTGTGCCCGGCTCGAACCGGTGGAGGAGAAACTGATGGAAAATTCAATGAGATCGCGGCGCGGCCTCCTGGCCGGCGCGCTGGCCGCCAGCACCGTTCTGGCGGCGTCGGCGGTGCTGGCGCAGGACGGTCCGGTCAAGATCGGCGTGCTCACCGACATCTCCGGCCAGTTCTCGCACGAGTCCGGCGAAGGTTCGATCACCGCGGTGAGGATGGCGGTCGAGGATTTCGGCGGTCAGGTGCTGGGCAAGCCGGTCGAGGTC
>JALHFU010000185.1:0-7736 GCA_022838525.1 Hyphomicrobiales bacterium
TTACGCTGGGCGAGGAAGGCGTCTATCTCGTCAAGTGCAAGTCGCACTATGCGGTCGGCATGGTGGCGCTGGTGGTGGTCGGCGAACTGCCCGGGCGGGCCGAGCTGGCGCGGGCCGTCGCCGGGCCGCATCCGCTGAAGGCGAAGGCGGCGTTCGCCCGGATCGTGGCTTCCGTTCCGGAAAAATGAAGGGCCGGCGCGACGGCCGGCCCCCCGAGGATGCCCCTGAGGGCGGCGTCAGTGCGTCGCCGGGGCGGGGCCCGTCTGCGGGACGTCGTCCTCGTCGTGCGCCAGCTCCTTGCGGGCGATGAAGGTGTAGAACATCGGCACCACGAACAGGGTGAACATCGTGCCGACGATGACGCCGGTGAAGATGACCAGGCCCATCGAGTAGCGCGCCGCCGCGCCCGCGCCCGAGGCGATGATGAGCGGCACGACGCCGAGCGACATCGCCGCCGTGGTCATCAGGATCGGCCTGAGCCTCACCTTGGCCGAGGCGACGATGGCCTCGAAGCGGTCGAGCCCGTGCGCCTCGCGCTGCTGGTTGGCGAACTCCACCATCAGGATGCCGTGCTTGGTGATGAGGCCGATCAGCGTGATCAGGCCGACCTGCGTGTAGATGTTCAGCGTGCCGAGGCCGAGATTGAGCGGCACGACGGCGCCGAAGATCGACAGCGGCACCGACATCATGATGATGAGCGGGTCGCGGAAGCTCTCGAACTGGGCGGCGAGCACCAGATAGATGACGACCACCGCGAGCGCGAAGGCGATCATGATCGTGTTGCCCTGCTCGATCTCCAGCCGCGACTGGCCGGAATAGTCGATGAAGAAGCCGTCCGGCAGCAGCGGCCGCGCGATCTCCTCGATGGTGGCGAGGCCGTCGCCGGTGGTCACGCCGGGCATCGGCAGCGCCGAGATCGTCGCCGAGTTCAACTGGCTGAACTGCTCGATCGCGGTGGCGGCGACGCCGGTCGAGACGGTGATGACCGCCGACAGCGGCACCATCTCGCCGGTGGCGCTGCGCACGAAGAAATCGCCCAGCCGCTCGGGGTTGTCGCGGTACTCCTGCGGCACCTGCATGATGATGTCATAGCTGTTGGAATCGCGGTCGAACTGGGCGACCGCGCCGCCGCCGACCATGAGGCTCAGCGTCATGCCGATGTCGCGCACCGGCAGGTTGAGGGCCGCCGCCCGGTCGCGGTCGATGGTGATCGTGACCTGCTGGGCGTTGTAGGCGAGCGAGTTCTGCACCACGATGAAGCGGCCGGTGGCCTGCGCCTTGAGGCGGATTTCCTCGGCCACCTCGAAGACGCGGCTCGATTCGCCCGTCGACTGGATGACCATCGAGATCGGCAGGCCGCCGCCGGTGCCGGGCAGCGAGGGCGGCGCGAACACCAGCGCCTCGACGCCGGCCACGGGTGCCAGCCGCGCCTGGATGTCCTGCTGGATCTCGGCCTGCGAGCGGTCGCGCTGGGCCCAGTCCTTGAACGCCCACAGCATGAAGCCGGAATTGGTCTGGCCGCCGAAGCCGATGACCGAGAAGTTGGCGTCGAGCTCCGGAAGGTCCTTGGTCAGCTCGCGCATGTGCTCGGCATAGGCATTGGTGTAGTCGGTCGTCGCGTAGGACGGCGCGTTGATGAGGGCGAAGAGCGCGCCCTCGTCCTCTTCCGGCGCGAGCTCGCTCGAGGTCTTCATGAACAGGTAACCGGTGAGCGACACCAGCACGATGACCATCATCAGCGTCACCGGCCGGTACTTCAGCGAGCCGGCGACCAGCCGCTCGTAGCGATTGGAGACGCGGTCGAAGGTGTTGTCCACCACCTGCTGGGCTGTGGCCGCCGCGCTTGAGGAGCCGCGCCGACATCATCGGCGTGATGGTCAGCGCGACGATGCCGGAGATGATGACCGCGCCGGCGAGGGTCATGGCGAACTCGCGGAACAGCGCGCCGGTCAGGCCGCCGGTGAAGGCGAGCGGCGCGAACACCGCGGCGAGCGTGATGGTCATCGCCACCACCGGGCCGGTGATCTCCTGCATGCCGACGAAGGCGGCCTGCTTCGGCGGCAGTCCCTCCTCGATGTGGCGGTGGATGTTCTCCACCACGACGATGGCGTCGTCGACCACGAGGCCGATGGCGAGCACCATGGCGAGCAGCGACAGAAGGTTGATCGAGTAGCCGAGCGCGAACAGCACGAAGCAGACGCCGATCAGCGACAGCGGGATGGTGACGATCGGCATCAGCACCGAGCGGAACGAGCCGAGGAACAGGAGGATGATGACGACGACGATGGCCACGGCCTCGGCGATGGTCTTGAACACCTCCTCGATCGAGGCGCTGATCGATTCGGTCGCGTCGTACATCAGCGTGATCGTCATGCCCTCGGGCAGGCTGTCCTGGATCGCCGGCAGCTCGGCGAGGACGGCGGAGGTGGTGTCGAGCGGGTTGGCCGCCGGCGTCGGGAAGATGCCGATGAAGGTGCCGGGCTGGCCGTTGAAGGTCACGACCATGTCGGAATCCTCGGCGGCGAGCTCCACCTCGGCCACGTCGCGCAGGCGCACCACGTCGTCTCCGTCGGCCTTCAGCGGCAGCGCGGCGAAGGCCTCCGGCGTCTGCAGCGTCGATTCCATGGTCACCGGATAGGTGACGTATTCGTTGCGCGTCTTGCCGGGCGCGGCGAGGAAGTTGGACGAGTTGATCGCCGCCAGCACCTCCGAGGCGGTCATGCCGCGCGCGGCGAGCCGGATCGGATCGACCCACACCCGCATCGAATAGTTGGCGGCGCCGAAGATCTGGACCTCGGCGACGCCGGGAATGGTCGACATGCGCGGCCGGATGACGCGCTCGATATACTCGGTGACCTGCTCGGCGGTCATGTTGGGGTTCTGCAGCGCCAGATACATGATGGCGAACTGCTGGCCCGTGCCCTTGACGATGGTCGGGTCCTCGGCGTCGGAGGGCAGCTGGCTGCGCACCTGCTGCACCTTCGACATCACCTCGGTCAGTGCGGCGTCGGGGTCGGAGCCGAGCCGCATCTGCACCGTGACCACGCTCGCCGACGGCCGGCTCTGCGACGAGACGTAATCGACGTTCTCGGTCGTCGAGACGGCGGCGGCGATCGGCGAGGTGATGAAGCCCTGGATCAGGTCGGCGCTGGCGCCGGGATAGACCGTGGTGATGGTGATGACCGTCTCCTCGACCTCCGGATACTGGCGCACCTGAAGGTTGAACAGGCCCTGGAAGCCGAGCAGCAGGATCAGGAACGCCAGCACGGTCGAGAGCACCGGCCGGCGGATGAAGATGGCGGAGAAGTTCATTGCGCGGCCGCCTCCTGCTTCATGCCCGTCGCCGGGTTGACGGTGTTGTCGATGGTGAGCGGCGTGCCGTTCGACAGCCGGTTCTGGCCGGCGGTGACGATGATGTCGCCCGGCTCGATGCCGGAGCGGATCTCGACGTCGCGGCCGGAGCGGCGGCCGACCTGCACGAAGACCTGGCGCGCCTCGAGCGTCTCGTCCTCGCCCTCGCCTGCTCCCTCCTTCGGGCGCGCGACGTAGACGTAGTCGCCGTAGAGGCTGGTCACCACCGCCGTCTGCGGCAGGGCGATGACGTTGTCCTCCTGCGGCAGCTCGACATTGATGCGCACGAACTGGCCGGGCGTCAGCCTGCCCTCGGGATTGTCGATCGCGGCGCGCACCGCGACCAGCCGGCTCGAGGGGTCGACCTTGGGGTCGATGCCGGTGATCTCGCCGGCGAAGACCGTGTCGTCGCCGTCGACGGTGAGCCGCACCTTCTGGCCGATGCTGAGCTGCGACAGCCGCTGCTCGGGCACGGTGAAATCGGCGCGCATCGTGTCGAGGTCCTGCAGCGTGACGACGGCGACGCCGGGCGTCAGGTACTGGCCCTCATCGACGCGCGGAATGCCGAGCTTGCCGGGGAAGGGGGCGCGGAGCTGCTTCTGCTGCAGCACGGCCTCGAGCTTCTGCACCTGCGCGGCCGAGGCGGCGGCCGCCGCTTCGGCGGCCTGGAGCGACACGGCCGAGCCGACGCCGCGCTCGCGCAGCTCCAGCGCCCGCTCCAGCGCCTGCCGGTCGAGCTCCGCCTGCGCCCTGGTGGCGGCGAGGTCGGCCTGCTGCACCACGTCATCGAGCCGAAGCAGCATGTCGCCCTCGGCGACGCGCTGGTTGGCGGTGATGTTGAGCTCCTTGACGATGCCGGTCGTCTCCACCGTCAGGTCGACGCCGCGGCTGGCGCTGACCGTGCCGATGGCGTCGATGGCGGGCGTCCAGCTCGCCGCCTCCGCCGTCACGGTCGAGACGGTGACGGTCTGCGCCGGCATGTTGGCGAAGAAGTCCTCGATGGCCTTGTCCCGGAACAGGTTGAAGCCGACGAGGCCGCCGACGACGAGGGCAAGAAGCACGATGGCGATGAGGAAACGTTTGATCATGGTCAGGAGCGCTCGCTGATTTCATCCTGAAGGACGGATGCCTCCCGCCGGCTTCCATAGCATGTGACATGGGGCATGTGACATTCTGCCGGGCTTGCAGGGCGGGCCGGGTTTAGTGTACCGTCCAGACGGTAAAGTCAAGAGAATGATATGGTGATGGCGGCGGAAAAGTCGGGCACAAGGCAGAAAATCCTCGCAGCGGCGGCCGAAATCGCCCGGGAATCGGGGCCCGGAAACCTGTCGCTCGACGCCGTGGCTGCCAAGGCAGGCGTGTCGAAAGGCGGCCTACTCTACCATTTTCCGTCCAAGACCGCACTGTTCCGCGCGGTGGTCGAATCCTTCGTCCTGTCGTTCGAGGACGAGCTTTCCCTGCGCCAGCAGGAGAAGGGCGACCGGCCCGGCGCGCTGATGGAGGCATTCGTCGACCTGTTCGTCGAGGACCACGATTGCAGCCGTCCGCCGCCGTCCGGGCTTCTGGCGGCGCTGTCGCTCGACCCCGACTTCCTGGCGCCGGTGCGCCGCCACAACCGCGCGTTGCTCGACCGGATGAAGCAGGCTACCAACGACCCGGCCCTGGCGATCGTCGTGTTCCTCGTCGTGCACGGCGTGCGCAGCCTGAGCCTGCTCAACCTCGACATCATCACCGACGAGGAGTTCGCGGCCGTGGCGGAGAAGCTGAAGAGCATCGTCGGTACGCCTGCCTGATCGAAAGGGGCCTGATCGAAGGGCCTGATCGAGCCCGCCCGGTCGAGATTGCCGCTTGCCGAGGCCGGCGCGATGGCGCAATCAGGGGTCCGTATGACCAGCAATGCGGGAATCGGACCCATGACCAGCAACGCCCCCGACACTGCCTCCCACGCTGCCCCCCACACTGCCCCAGGCACCGGCGCAGCCATCGACCCGGCGAAGCTCGACCGGCTGGCCGAGGTCGCCGTCAGGGTCGGGCTCAACCTGCAGCCGGGGCAGGACCTGCTCCTGACCGCGCCGGTCGCGGCGCTGCCGCTGGTGCGGCTGATCGCGAAACATGCCTATCAGGCGGGCGCCGGGCTGGTGACGCCGTTCCTGTCCGACGAGGAGGTGGCGCTCGCCCGCTACCGCCACGGCCACGATGCGGGCTTCGACCGCGCTGCGGGCTGGCTCTACGAGGGCATGGCCAAGGCGTTCTCGCAGAACACGGCGCGGCTCGCCGTCGTCGGCGACAACCCGATGCTGCTGTCGGGCGAGGACCCGGAAAAGGTCGCCCGCGCCAACAAGGCCAATTCGCTGGCCTACAAGCCGGCGCTGGAGAAGATCGCCGGCTTCGACATCAACTGGAACATCGTCGCCTTCCCCGGCGCGTCGTGGGCGCGGCAGGTCTTCCCCGGCGACGACGAGGCGGTGGCGGTCGGCAAGCTGGCGGACGCGATCTTCTCCGCCTCGCGCGTCGGCGGCGACGATCCGATCGCGGCCTGGGCCGACCACAACAGGGCGCTCGCCGTGCGCCGCGACTGGCTGAACGGCGAGCGGTTTTCCGCGCTGCGCTTCACCGGGCCGGGCACAGACCTGACCGTGGGTCTCGCCGACGGCCACGAATGGCAGGGCGGGGCCTCGACGGCGAAGAACGGCGTCGTTTGCAACGCCAACATCCCGACCGAGGAGGTGTTCACCACGCCGCATGCGCTGCGCGTCGAGGGCCATGTCGCCAGCACCAAGCCGCTCTCCTATCAGGGCACGCTGATCGACGACATCCGCGTGCGCTTCGAGGCGGGGCGCATCGTCGAGGCCAAGGCCGCGCGCGGCGAGGCGGTGCTGGCCAAGGTGCTCGACACCGACGAGGGCGCGCGGCGGCTGGGCGAGGTGGCGCTGGTGCCGCATTCGTCGCCGATCTCGAAGAGCGGCATCCTCTACTACAACACGCTGTTCGACGAGAACGCCTCGTGCCACATCGCGCTCGGCCAGTGCTACGCCAAGTGCTTCCTCGGCGGCGACAGGCTCACGCCGGACCAGATCGCGGCGCAGGGCGGCAATGCCAGCCTGATCCATATCGACTGGATGATCGGCTCCGACAGGGTCGACATCGACGGTATCAGGCCGGACGGCAGCACTGTTCCGGTGTTCCGCAACGGCGAGTGGGTCTGAGCCGGGCGCTCCGCATAAATGTGGAAGAAAAGGGGGCTTTCGCCCCCTTTTTCATGCCCGCTTTCAGGCCCTGCCGTAGCCGCCGGCGGTGGGCGTGATCACCGTCACCGCCTCGCCGGCCTCGAGCGTGGTCTGGTCGCAGCCCTTCAGCACCTCGATGCGGCCGTCGAGGCGGCGCACCTCGGTGCGGCCGCACTCGCCGTCGCCGCCGCCGGCGATGCCGCGCGGCACCACCGAGCGGTGGGAGGACAGGATCGCGCAATCCATCTTCTTCAGGAAGCGCAGGGTGCGCGTGGTACCGTCGCCGGCGGAAAAGGCGCCCTTGCCGCCGGAGCCGGGCCTGAGGGCGAAGTTCTCGACCACGACCGGGAACCGCATCTCGAGGATCTCCGGGTCGGTCAGGCGCGAGTTGGTCATGTGGACGTGGACGCCCGACGTGCCGGCGAAGCCCGTGCCGTCGTTCATGCGGCCGGCCGGCGAGCCGGAGCAGATCGTCTCGTAATACTGGTACTCGTCATTGCCGAAGGTCAGGTTGTTCATCGTACCTTGCGAGTTTGCGATGGCGCCGAGCGCGCCGAAGATGGCGTTGGTGACGTGCTGCGAGGTCTCGACATTGCCGGCGACGACGGCGCGCGGATAGGCGGGCTTGAGCATCGAGCCGTCGGGGATGACGATGCGGATCGGCCTGAGGCACCCGGCGTTCATCGGGATCGGCGCCTCGACCATGACGCGGAAGCAGTAGAGCACGGCCGCGCGCGCCACCGGCTCCGGCGCGTTGAAGTTGTTGCCGATGGCGTCCGAGGTGCCGGTGAAGTCGACGGTCGCGGTGCGGGCCTCGCGGTCGACCGTGATCTTCACCCGGATGACCTGGCCGGTGTCGGTCGGGTACTCGTACTCGCAATCGTCCAGCCGGCCGACGAGGCGCGCGACCTCTTCCGCCGCGTTGTCCTGCACATGGCCCATATAGGCGTGGACCACGTCGAGGCCGAACTCCTCGACCATGCGGCGCAGCTCGGCCGCGCCGCGCTCGTTGGCGGCGATCTGCGCCTTCAGGTCGGCGATGTTCTGCGCCGGGTTGCGCGCCGGCCAGGGGTGGTTCGTCAGGAGCTCGTGCAGTTCCTTCTCGCGGAACGTGCCGCGCTCGACGAGGCGGAAATTGTCGATCAGCACGCCCTCCTC
>JALHFU010000186.1:0-5910 GCA_022838525.1 Hyphomicrobiales bacterium
CGCCCGCCTGCCTTTCTCCCGCCTGTTCTCCCCGGCCGAGGCGCCGCTCGATCAGCGCGTGCACGGCCTTGACGATGGCGGTCGCCACCTTCGCCGGCGCACGCGAGGCGTCGACGACGACGCAGCGCTGCGGCTCGGCACGGGCGATCTCGAGGAACGCCTCGCGCCGCCGGCGGTGAACCTCCAGCGTCTCCTTCTCGAAGCGGTCGGCGACCTCGCTGCCGCGGCGGCGGGCCGCGCGGCGCAGCCCCTCCTCCGGGTCGAGGTCGAGGATGAGGGTCAGGTCCGGCACCATGCCCGCGACCGTCACCTTCTCCAGCGTACCAATGAAGGCGGGGTCGAGGTCTCCCGTCACGCCCTGATAGACGCGGCTCGAATCCATGAAGCGGTCGCACAGCACGATGGCGCCGCGCTCCACGGCGGGACGGATGACCTGATCGACATGGTCGGCCCGCGCCGCCGCGAACAGGATCGCCTCCATCGCCGGGCCGAACGGCTCCGCCGCGCCCGACAGGATGACGTGGCGCAGCGCCTCCGCGCCGGGCGAGCCGCCGGGCTCGCGCGTGACCACGACCTCGTGCCCCATGGCGCGCAGGCTCTCGGCGAGCCGGGCAATCTGGGTCGACTTGCCGGCCCCTTCCCCGCCTTCGAATGTGATGAAGATGCCGCGCGCCACGCCAGCCTTCCCGAGAGCCTGATTCCGATGGACCTTACGCTCTCACATAGTCGAGGCGGGGCCGAATTGCCACGGCCGGGCCTCCGGCCGTCAGCGCAGCCAGCCGATCAGCAGTTCCTCGACCGCATCGAACGCGCGCTGATGGATCTTGCCCTGCCCGACGCTCTCGGCCGCATAGAGCGGCGTTTCCTGGCTCATCATGTCGCCGATCCACACTTTCAGCGAGCCGATCGGCGTGCCCTCCTCCACCGGCGCGACCACCGGCCCCTCATAGACGATGCGGGCAATCAGCCGGTCGCGGTTGGTAATCGGCACGAAGATGGCGACCGGTCCGTCGGCGCGCAGCGCCACGCCCGACTTCGCACCGCCATAGGTCTTGGCCTCGCCGACCACCTCGCCGGCCGCGAACAGCTCGATGCGGTCGAAGGCGCGCATGCCCCATTCGATCATCCGCCGCGCCTCTTCGGCGCGCTGGTTCTCGCTCTCCATGCCGCTCATCGCCACGAAGACGCGCCGGCCGTCGCGCTCGGCCGAGCCGGCGATGGCGTAGCCCGACGCCTCGGTGTAGCCGGTCTTCAGCCCGTCCGCGCCGATGTTCATGCCCAGAAGCGGGTTGCGGTTGCGCTGGAGGATCTTGTTCCAGGTGAACTCGGGCTGCGAATAGTATCTGTAGAACTCGGGATATTCGCGCCAGATATGCGTCGCGAGCTGCACGAGCTCGCGCGCCGTGACGAACTGCCCTTCGGCCGGCAGCCCGGTCGAGTTGCGGAACACGGACCGGGTCAGGCCCAGCTCGCGCGCCCGCTCGTTCATGAGCTGGGCGAAATTCTCCTCCGACCCCGCCATGCCCTCGGCAAGGATGATGCAGCCGTCGTTTGCGGACTGGACGATGACGCCCTGGATCAGATCCTCGACCCGGATGGACGAGCCGAGCGCGGCGAACATGGTCGAGGTCCTCGACGGCGCGCCGCCGGTGCGCCAGGCATATTCCGAGACGTGGAACTCGTCGTCGAGCGTGAGCCGGCCGGTCTTGATGGCGTTGAACACCACCTCCATGGTCATCAGCTTGGCGAGCGAGGCCGGCGGGAACGCCGCGTCCGGGTCCTTCGAGAACAGGACGGTGCCCGTCTCGGCGTCGATCATGAACGCCTGCTTGGCCCTGGTCTCGAACAGCGCCGTCTGCGCGCCCGCCGCCCCGGCAAGCACGAACAGGGCGAGACATGCGCCGAGCGCCCCACGCAGACCCGAAAGAAAGCCCATTGTCGCGACAACCCCGGTCATGTGCCTGCCCTTGCGTCCGCAGGGTAGCAGCGCCGCGGCAGCCCCTTCAACCCCGGGAACGGGTGCGGGCGCTATTCGCGCACAGGCATCGCCTCGGCGGCGCCGGCCGCCCACGCCGCCTTCAGCATGTCGTCGAGGCCGAGCCTGCCGTCGGGGTGAAGGCTGAGCGCGTAGCCGTCGCCGCGCCAGTCCGTCTCGATCTCGGCGCGCCCGGCCGCGCGCAGCGCCGCCGCCATCGCCTCGGCCGACTGCTGGTCGGCATAGGTTCCGACCGCCACATAGCCGGGCGAGGACGGCGCGGCTGCGATCACATAGCGCTGGTTCAGCGCCGCGACCAGCGCGTCGGAGGCCGGCGAATTGGCCGCGACCTCGCTTGCGGTCCGCGCCGCCTGCTCCACGCGCTCGTCGGCATAGGACAGCGCCAGCCGCGACGGAAGGCCGAGCCTCTGCGCAAGCCCCACGCCCGGCCGCTCCGGCGCGATCGGCCCGAAATCCGGCAGCACCGGATCGACGCCGGCGACGAAGGCCGCTGCGGATACGGGCGCCCGCGGCTGGATCGGGAACGGAACCGCCGCGCCGCTGACGGGCTGCGTCGGCGTCGGGCCGTTCATCGCGATCATCACGCCGGACGGCAGGCCGTCCGAGGGATCGGGAGCGCCCATCCCCTTGCCCGGACGATAGGACGCCATCAGGAACTCGTCGTCGCGGCCGTGGAGCGGCGCGCGCCCGAGATACTCGACCTCGACCTTGGCGACGCCGCTATGGGTATAGTCGAGCATCTCGGCCGCCCGCCGCGACAGGTCGATGACGCGGCCATGCGCGAACGGGCCGCGGTCGTTGACGCGCACAATGACCGAAGCGCCGTTCCTGGTGTTGGTGACGCGCGCGTAGCTCGGCAGCGGCATCGTCGGATGCGCCGCCGTCAGGTGCGTCATGTCGTAGATCTCGCCGTTGGCGGTCAGCCGGCCGTGGAAGGCGTCGCCGTACCACGAGGCCACGCCGGTCTTGCGGTAGCCCGGCTCCTCCTTGGGGTGATACCACTTGCCCTTGACCTTGTAGGGCTGGCCGAGCTGGTCGCGGCCGCCGCCGCGCGGCAGGCGGGTGCGCTGGTTGGTCACGCGCGGGCTCGCCTTCACGCCGTATTCGCGCTCGGAGAAATATTCCTTGCTGCGGGTCTTGCCCGCGACCTTGGGCGACGGCGTCGAACAGGCAGCGAGCGCCACGGCGGAAATCGTCAGGATAAGCAGGCCGGACCCGCGGCCGATCAGCCTTGAAGGCGCAATGCTCATGCGTCCCTGTCCCCGTACGCCTTCCCCGCGCCCCGCAAACGGCGCCGAAGGCCACTCATCACACGCTGCCGACCCCTCGTTCCCGCGAAGAAGCCGGCACACGGCTAACTGCGCAGGAATTCGTTGTTGTTATCTTAACCGATTGCGGCAGGAAGCCGGCGGGATTGTGGCGCCTGCGGATTCGCCGTGGAACGCTTGAAACGCCCCCGCCATTGGCGCATACACCTCACCGCCGCGGAAGAGTGGCCGAGCGGTTTAAGGCACCGGTCTTGAAAACCGGCGTGGGGGCGACTCCACCGTGGGTTCGAATCCCACCTCTTCCGCCATTATCCTGTAGCGAACCCGAGATGAGGCTCCCGTTGGGGGCCATTTTCTTTTTGTTTCAAAGGCGCTTAGCCGATGCAGCCGAACCTCGGAGACTGGCGCCGGGTCCAATCTCCGTCTCTGAACGGCCCTCCGTCTCTAACCGAGCGAACCTCGTCAGGCCTGGTTCGGCTTCACGAAGCCTAGCGTTTCCAGCGGGTTTCGCAGGTCGCTCGACAATGGATTCAGCGGGCGCTCTTCCGGTTGGCATCGCCTTCCAGAGAACGCTCGGTAGGCATATTTGGGGGAAACCAGGTGCAGTTCTTAGGTATACTGCGGTGCCGCCAGCCTTCAGTTTCCCGAGTCTCGGAGCGTTGCCAGATGTGCGGCGAACTTGTCGAACGTATGGACACCATAGCTGACGGCGCGGAAGCCGATGGTTTGCTCCCGCTGGGTGCGGCCGGGATGAAGCTGGCGGGGCGTCAGAGCTGTTCTGCCGTCGGCCTGCCGGCCTAAAGTCACCGCCATACGGCAACGGGCGGGATTATCGTCGCGATCGGAAACGACATGCGCAGCTACGTCAGCGACCGGCAGCGGGTGGCCCTGGCGTCCTTGGCGGTTAAGCGCTTGCAGAGCGGCAAGCTCCTGATCCCTCCGGTGCCCAAGGCCGCACCTGCGGCCACGGGAGGACTGAATGCGCCGATGATCAGGACGATCGGCAAGACCTTCTATTGGAAGCAGCAGTTCGAGCGGGGGCGCTATCCCACGACGACCAGACTAGCCCGCACCCTGAAGTTCGAGCCAGGCTGGTGGCCGAGGGACTGCGTCTGACCCTGCTGGCCTATAACTAGGTCGACGCCAGCCTAGACTGGCGCCAGCCCCGCCATCTGAACCTGCAGACCCCACGCAGGCGGCCCGATTCTCTGCGACGGAATTGGGCCGATCAGCACGAAGTATGGGAGTTTCCACAGGCAAGTAATTGAAGTTCTTGGGTGACGTCCCTGGGCGTGGTGTAGCTGGGTAGCGCGGTGGTCATCGGCGCTTTCCGTTAGAGTCTGGTTGTCGACACCAACCCCCTTTCGGAAGGAACACCGATGACCGACGACATGATGAACCTGCGCACTCTTGTGGAGAAGATGCCTGACGCCGATCTCCTGCGCGAGATGATCGGCTTCGCCGCCGAGCGGCTGATGGAGTTGGAGGTGGGTGCCGCGACCGGCGCCGCCTATGGCGAGAAGTCACCGCTTCGGACAGCCCAGCGCAACGGCTACCGGGACCGGGACTGGGAGACGCGGGCAGGCACGGTCGAGCTGCGCATCCCGAAGCTGCGGAAGGGCTCCTACTTCCCGGGCTTCCTCGAGCCGAGGCGCATGGCCGAGAAGGCGCTGACGGCCGTCATCCAGGAGGCCTATGTGCAGGGCATCTCGACGCGCTCTGTCGACGACCTGGTCAAGGCGATGGGCATGAGCGGCATCTCCAAGAGCCAGGTATCGCGGCTGTGCGAGGAGATCGACGGCAAGGTGAAGGCTTTCCTTGAGCGCCCCATCGAAGGCGACTGGCCGTATCTGTGGATCGACGCCACCTATCTGAAGGTCCGCCGCGGCGGCCGTATCGTCTCGGTCGCCGTCATCATCGCCGTCGGCGTCAACACCGACGGCCGGCGCGAGGTGCTGGGCATGGAGATCGGCACGTCGGAGGCCGAGCCGATCTGGACGGAGTTCCTTCGCAAGCTCACCCGGCGCGGATTGCGCGGCGTGAAGCTCGTCGTCTCCGATGCCCATGAGGGCCTGAAGGCGGCCGTCACCAAGGTGCTGTCGGCCACCTGGCAACGTTGCCGCGTCCACTTCATGCGGAACGTGCTCGCCCATGCCGGCAAGAGCGGCCGCCGCGTCGTCTCGGCCTTCATCGCCACAGCCTTCGCCCAGGAGACATCCGAGGCCGCCAGCGCCCAGTGGCGTGCTGTCGCCGATCAGATCCGGCCGAAGGTGCCGAAGCTCGCCGCCATCCTCGACGATGCCGAGCCGGACGTGCTCGCCTACATGACCTTCCCGAAGGAGCATCGGGCCAAGCTTCACAGCACCAATCCGATCGAGCGCCTCAACGGCGAGATCAAGCGGCGGACCGACGTGGTCGGCATCTTCCCCAACGACGAGGCCATCGTCCGCCTCGTCGGCGCACTGCTGCTCGAACAGAACGACGAATGGGCCGTCCAGCGCGCCCGCTACATGACGCTGGAAAGCGTCGGCCAGTTGAGCGATGATCCCCTCATCAGCTTGCCCGCAGTGGCGCGTTGATCAACCGGCCATGCCGGACAGCACGGCGACCAATGCCGCCAGCTACACCACTCCGTGGGACACCATC
>JALHFU010000187.1:0-5898 GCA_022838525.1 Hyphomicrobiales bacterium
CGGCACCACGGTCGCGGCGCTGCCGCGCGGCGACGACGATGACGAGCTCTACCGCAACTCCTACGAGTTCATCCTGTCGGGCGACTACGACACGGCCGAAGCCGGCTTCCGCGACCTGATCGCGCGCTTCCCCGACAGCGAGCACGCGGCCGACGCGCATTTCTGGCTCGGCGAGGCGCTGCTGGCGCAGCAGAAGCCGCGCGAGGCGGCCGAAATCTTCCTTGCCGCCAGCCGCGACTTCCCGCAGGCGCGCAAGGCCCCCGACACGCTGTTCAAGCTCGGCGTCTCGCTCGCGGCGATGAACCAGCGCGACGTCGCCTGCGCCACCTTCACCGAGGTGCTGCAGCGCTACCCGCAGGCCTCCGACGCGCTCAAGGACCGCGTGAAGCAGGAACAGAGCGCCGCCTCCTGCTGACGGCTGCTGTTGACGGCCGCGAGGCGATGGGCCTCGACCCGCACCTTCTCTTTCGCGACATCGACACCGGCCGCGGGCTGGTCGTTGCCGTTTCCGGCGGCGGCGATTCGCTGGCGCTGCTTCTCCTCCTTCGCGATCATCTCTCCCGATACGATCCTTCGGCACGGCTTCTGGCCGTGACGGTTGATCACGGCCTGCGCCCGGAATCCGCCGCCGAGGCGCGGCAGGTGGCGAGCCTGTGCGCGGTGCACGGCATCGCGCATGAAACCGCGGTGTGGCGCGGGACGAAACCCCGGACCGGGCTGGGCGCTGCGGCCCGCGAGGCGCGCTACGGGCTCCTGGCCGACGCGGCCGCCCGCTTCGGCGCCGACATCGTCCTTGCCGGCCACACGCGCGACGATCAGGCCGAGACGCTTGCCATGCGCGCGGCGCGCGGCGAGGGGGCGGGGCTCGCCGGCATGGCGGCGGCGACACTGTTCGACAGCCGCATCTGGATCGTGCGGCCGCTGCTCGGCCTGCGCCGGCATGCGCTGCGCGACCGGCTTGCGGCCCGCGGCGTTCCATGGATCGACGATCCGACCAACGAGGACCCGGCCTTCGAGCGCGCGCGGGTGCGGCGGGCGCTGTCGGAGGAGGAAGTCGAGGCGCTGGCGCAGCGGGCGCAGTCGGAAGGAACTGCCCGCCAGGCGCTCGCCGGCGCGGCGGCCCTGCTCGTCGACCGCTTCGCGGCGCGTCCCGCGCCCGGCCTCCTACGGCTCGACCATGCCCTGTTCGGGGACGCCGTGGACCGGAAGGCGGCGATCCTCGCCCTGCGCGCGCTGCTCGCCAGCGCCGGCGGCACGCCGCATCTGCCGGATGCCGCCCGCGTCGGGGCGCTCCATGCCCGGCTGGTTGCGGGCGAGCGGCTGCGTGCCACATTGTCGCGCGCCGTCGTCGATGCCCGCCGCGACGGTGTCTATCTGCGCCGCGAGGCGCGCGACCTGCCGACGGTCGCTCTTGCCGGCGGCGGCCTGATCTGGGACGGGCGCCATCGCGTCGCCGTCCGCGCCGGCGCGGAAGGATGGACGGTCGCGCCGTTGGGGCGTGAGCGGGCGGACGAGATGTGTCCCGCCGCGGCGGCGGGGGTGCCGCGCAGCCTTGCCCGCGCCGCGCTCGCGGCCGAGCCGGCGCTGTTTGCGGATGAGCGGCCGGCGACGGACGCGGAAGCGGCGGCGCATGGCATTTCGGTCGTGCCGGCGGTCGCGCCCTTCGCGCGCTTCCTGCCGGGCTTCGACCTCGCGCTGGCGGCCGCTCTCGGCCGGCTTCTCGGCGCGCCGGCACTTCCGGCTGCGCCTTGGAAGCACCATATTGACGCTGAAGCTTAACCGCAGGCGGCAGTTGCGCTTGGCAAGGCCCCGTGCGCTGCCTATGTTAGCTCGAACACTCGCACATTCGGAAGCTGCGCCCTCCACAAGACCCGGTCCGGAGCGGCGCCAACGGGAAACACGATGAATCCGAACTACCGAAATCTCGCGCTCTGGGCGATCATCGCCGTCCTTCTGATCGCGCTCTTCAACCTGTTCCAGACGCCGCAGCAGCGCGGCATGGCGCGCGACATTCCCTATTCGGAGTTCCTGCGCGAGGTCGATGCCGGGCGCATCCATTCGGTGACCATCGCCGGCAACCGCATCAGCGGTACCTATGGCGACGCCAATGGCGGGTTCCAGACCTATTCGCCTGGCGACCCGACGCTGGTCGGCAGGCTCGAGGAGAAGGGCGTGACCATCAACGCCCGCCCGGAGACCGACGGGTCCAACTCGCTGTTCGGCTATCTGATCTCGTGGCTGCCGATGATCCTCATCCTCGGCGTGTGGATATTCTTCATGCGCCAGATGCAGTCCGGCTCCGGCCGCGCCATGGGCTTCGGCAAGTCCAAGGCCAAGCTGCTCACCGAGGCGCACGGCCGCGTCACCTTCGCCGACGTCGCCGGCGTCGACGAGGCCAAACAAGACCTCGAGGAGATCGTCGAGTTCCTGCGCGACCCGCAGAAGTTCCAGCGGCTGGGCGGCAAGATCCCGCGCGGTGTGCTGCTCGTCGGCCCGCCCGGAACCGGCAAGACGCTGCTCGCCCGCTCCGTCGCCGGCGAGGCCAACGTGCCGTTCTTCACCATCTCCGGCTCCGATTTCGTCGAGATGTTCGTCGGCGTCGGCGCGTCCCGCGTGCGCGACATGTTCGAGCAGGCCAAGAAGAACGCGCCCTGCATCATCTTCATCGACGAGATCGACGCGGTCGGCCGCCATCGCGGCGCCGGCCTCGGCGGCGGCAACGACGAGCGCGAGCAGACGCTGAACCAGCTCCTGGTCGAGATGGACGGCTTCGAGGCCAACGAAGGCATCATCCTCATCGCCGCCACCAACCGGCCCGACGTGCTCGACCCGGCGCTGCTGCGTCCCGGCCGCTTCGACCGCCAGGTCGTGGTGCCGAACCCCGACATCGTCGGCCGCGAGAAGATCCTGAAGGTGCATGTGCGCAACGTGCCGCTCGCACCCAACGTCGACCTCAAGGTGATGGCGCGCGGCACGCCCGGCTTCTCGGGCGCGGACCTCGCCAACCTCGTCAACGAGGCGGCGCTGATGGCGGCGCGGCGCAACAAGCGCCTCGTCACCATGCAGGAGTTCGAGGACGCCAAGGACAAGATCATGATGGGCGCGGAGCGCCGCTCCAGCGCCATGACGCAGGCCGAGAAGGAGCTGACCGCCTATCACGAGGCCGGCCACGCCATCGTCGCGCTGGAAGTCCCGTCGGCCGATCCGCTGCACAAGGCGACCATCATCCCGCGCGGCCGCGCGCTCGGCATGGTGATGCAGCTTCCCGAGGGCGACCGCTACTCGATGAGCTACAAGTATATGGTGTCGCGGCTGGCGATCATGATGGGCGGGCGCGTCGCCGAGGAGATCAAGTTCGGCAAGGAGAACATCACCTCGGGCGCGGCCTCCGACATCGACCAGGCGACCAAGCTGGCGCGCGCCATGGTCACGCGCTGGGGCTTCTCCGACAAGCTCGGCCGCGTGGCCTATGGCGACAACCAGGAAGAGGTGTTCCTCGGCCATTCGGTGGCGCGCACCCAGAACGTCTCCGAGGAGACGGCGCAGATCATCGACGCCGAGGTGCGCCGCCTGATCGACGAGGCCTATGCCACGGCGCGCAAGATCCTGACCGAGAAGAAGAAGGAATGGATCGCCATCGCCGAGGGGCTGCTCGAATACGAGACGCTCAGCGGCGACGAGATCCGGCAGATCATGGCCGGCGAGAAGCCGTCGCGCGACCTCGGCGACGACACCCCGCCCTCCCGCGGCTCGACCGTGCCCAAGGCCGGCGCCCGCAGCGAGGACCGCAAGAAGGGCGGCGAGGAACCCGACACCGGCATGGAACCCCAGCCGCAGGGGTGAGGAGCGGTCGGCCCTGAGCTTGCGAAGGGCCGATCAATCGACAACGATTTGTCGATTGAAGCGACGAACGCCCGGAGCCCTAGCGGAGGGCAGGGAGCCGGTTCGCGTAGCGAATTCGCCGTGCCGGTGGCACGGCGAAAGGCCGCGAACGCCGGGGAGCTGCCGGAGGCAGCGGGCCCCCGGCCGGGAGGCGGCCGATGACGGCCGCGCCCCAAGGGCGTCTCCTCCTGCTCCCACACTGCTGCAGTTGACGCGCCAGCGTAGGGCGCAAGGCGCTTTGTTGCAGCTTTCGCGGGAACAGCCCCTTACCCTCTCCCCCGCAAGCGGGAGAGGGAGATTGGAAGCGTTGCGGCCGTCTGCCGGCAGGCGGATAAGGCGCGCTCCATCCATTCCAGAACTGCCTTGGTGGCTCGGCCCGCGACATTGATACCCGAGTGCTTCGAACTCCGGCGAGCCGTAGCCAACACCCTGCCGCATCCGAGCGTCCCGTCGGCCCTGAGCCGGCTACCCTTTCGCGCACCTCATCCAGAATACCTCATCCTTTTCCCCGACACCCCGAGAAAAGCCGCATTTCGGGCATTAGTCCGGCGCGCCGACCTGTCGGCCGCAGGTAACACTTGCTTATACATTGTGATGTCCAATAGGGGATTACTTGTGGCACTTCTTCGTGGCGGAGAAGCCTCCGGGGTAGATCGATTCATCATGAGCAGAAAATTCTTCGGAACCGACGGAATTCGCGGGCGGGCCAACCGGCTCCCGATGACGGCGGAAGTGGCGCTGCGCGTCGGCATGGCGGTCGGCATGTCGTTCCAGCGCGGCAACCATCGCCATCGCGTGGTGCTGGGCAAGGACACGCGGCTTTCCGGCTACATGATCGAGAACGCCATGGTCGCCGGCTTCTGCGCCGCCGGCATGGACGTGTTCCTGCTCGGCCCGATCCCGACGCCGGGCGTGGCCATGCTGGTGCGGTCGCTGCGCGCCGACATCGGCGTGATGATCTCGGCCTCGCACAACCCCTATTACGACAACGGCATCAAGCTGTTCGGTCCTGACGGCTACAAGCTCTCCGACGAGATCGAGCGGCGCATCGAGCAGCTTCTCGACCGCGACGTCGACATCGCGCTCGCCGATGCCGATGCGCTCGGCCGCGCCAAGCGCATCGACGGCGTGCACGACCGCTACATCGAGTTCGCCAAGCGCACGCTGCCGCGCTCCATGTCGCTGTCGGGCATGCGCATCGTCGTCGATTGCGCCAACGGCGCCGGCTACAAGGTGGCGCCCGCCGCGCTGTGGGAGCTCGGTGCCGAGGTGATCGCCATCAACGACGAGCCGAACGGCCTCAACATCAACGAGGATTGCGGCTCGACCCATCCGCTGGGGCTGGCCAAGAAGGTGCACGAGGTGCGCGCCGACATCGGCATCGCGCTCGACGGCGACGGCGACCGCGTCACCATCGTCGACGAGACCGGCGCGGTGGTCGACGGCGATCAGGTCATGGCGCTGATCGCCGAATCCTGGCAGCAGAACGGCCGTTTGACCGGCGGCGGGCTGGTCGCCACCATCATGTCCAATCTCGGGCTGGAGCGGCACATGGCCGGCCTCGGCCTTTCCCTCCAGCGCACCAAGGTCGGCGACCGCTACGTGGTCGAGCACATGCGCGCCAACGGCTTCAACGTCGGCGGCGAGCAGTCCGGCCACATCGTGCTGTCCGACTTCTCCACCACCGGCGACGGCCTCGTCTCGGCGCTGCAGGTGCTCGCCTGCATCAAGCGCGCCGGCAAGCCGGCGAGCGAGGTGTGCCGCCGGTTCGAGCCGGTGCCGCAGGTCTTGAAGAACGTGCGCTTCTCCGGCGGCGCGCCGCTCGAGGACGACACCGTCAAGGCGGCGATCGAGGATGCGCGCTCGCGGCTGGGCAAGACCGGCCGTCTCGTCATCCGCCCCTCCGGCACCGAGCCGCTGATCCGCGTCATGGCCGAGGCCGACGACCGCTCGCTGGTCGAGGAGGTGGTGGACGGCATCGTCGGCGTCATCGCCGCCGCCCGAACCGCCGCCTGA
>JALHFU010000013.1:0-28610 GCA_022838525.1 Hyphomicrobiales bacterium
CCGATTTGCCATATTGTCGCACCAAGCGACATGCCGCCACCCTCTGCGGTTGCTGTCCGGGCTTGGCAAACGCCGCAAGGTAAGCCAAACAAACCATGGCGAAATTGCGGCTCGAATCGGGCGCCATCGGGTCAACAGGGTCTTCGATACTCACATGAAATTGAGACAGTTCCTTATCGTTGCGGCGCTCGGGGCCATCACCGCCCTTGCCGGCTGCACCACGGGCGGCAGCATCTTCACCGCCGACTACGGCTCGAAGAAGGATGCGGGCTACCAGCTTCCCGCGATCCCGATCCATCAGGTGCCGCGGCAGTATCACCGCCAGGTCGTGCGCTACCAGACCGCGGAGAAGCCCGGCACGGTCATCGTCGACACCAAGGACAAGTTCCTCTACCTCGTCATGGCCGACGGCAAGGCCATGCGCTACGGCATCGGCGTCGGCCGCGAGGGCTTCGAGTGGTCGGGCACCGCCCGCGTCGCGATGAAGCGCGAATGGCCGACCTGGACGCCGCCGGCGGCGATGATCGGCCGCCAGCCGGAGCTCGCCAAGTGGCGCGGCGGCCAGCCTGGCGGCCTGTCGAACCCGCTCGGCGCCCGCGCGCTCTACCTGTTCAACAAGAGCGGCGACACCGGCTACCGCCTGCACGGTACGCCGGAATGGAACTCGATCGGCCGGGCGATGTCGTCGGGCTGCATCCGCCTCATCAACCAGGACATCATCGACCTTTACAACCGCGTCGAGATCGGGGCGAAGGTCATCGTCAAATAATGATGCGAACCGTCTAGGCAACACCGACGTCGCAGATGCAGAAAAACCGGGCCGCAAGCCCGGTTTTTCTGTCTTTGCCGCCGGGTTCGCGCCGCCCGGCCGGGCCGGGCGACTGCCGGTTACGGGATCTGCTCGACATGCTCCACTTCGGGCACGAAGTGGCGCAGAAGGTTCTGGATGCCGTGCTTCAGCGTCGCGGTCGAGGACGGGCAGCCGGCGCAGGCGCCCTTCATGTGCAGGAACACGGTGCCGTTCTCGTAGCCGCGGAAGGTGATGTCGCCGCCGTCCTGCGCCACGGCGGGGCGCACCCGCGTGTCGAGCAGCTCCTTGATGGTCAGCACGAGCTCCTCGTCGGCCTTGTCGTAGAACTCCTCGCCCTCGGCCTCCTCGGCGAGCGAGGCGGCCGTCCCGCCGCGCATCATCACCGGCAGGCCGGACATGAAGTGCTCCATGATCGCGCCGAGAATCGCGGGCTTGAGGTGCTGCCAGTCCGGGCCTTCCTGCTTGGTGACGGTGATGAAATCGTAGCCGAAGAACACGCCGGTCACGCCCGGCACCTCGAACAGCGCGCCGGCGAGCGGCGAGGCCTCGCGCGCCGTGGCGGCGTCGCGGAAATCGGCCGTGCCGTCCTCCAGCACCACCTTGCCCGGCAGGAACTTCAGCGTTGCGGGATTGGGGGTCGCCTCTGTCTGGATGAACATGGCCGTTCTCCGTCGTTCCAGTCTGGAATTGTTCTAAATAGGACAAGGGGCCGCCGGCGGCAAGCCTTGTCAAATCCTCGGTTCACGCATCTCCGGCCGGAAAACCGCCTCACGGGTGGAGCTGCTTCTTCGCCCTATATGGGCCCTGGCCGGCCCGGGCGCAATCGTCCAGCCGCGGCGGACGGTCATGGCAACCGTCAGGCCAGCGTCTCGATCTCCTCGTCGGTGAGGCCGGCCGGCACCACGGTGACGGGGATGGGGAAGGCCGCGCCCTTGCCGGCGACCGAGGCGACGAGCGGCCCCGGCCCTTCCTTGGCGCTGCCGGCCGCAAGCACCAGGATGGCGATGTCCTGGTCCTCCTCGATCAGCTTGTGGATCTCCTGCGCCGGCTCGCCCTCGCGCACCACCAGTTCCGGCTCGATGCCGACCTTCTCGCGCACGCGCGAGGCGTGCGAATCGAGGGTCGCGGCCGCCGCCGCGCTCGCTTCCTCGCGCATGATCTGCTCGACGCCGAGCCATTGCTGGAAGTCGGCCGTCTCGATGACGTAGAGCAGCACCACCGCGCCGCCCGTGGAGCGGGCGCGCCGCGCCGCATAGGCGATGGCGCGCTCGCATTCGGGCGTGGCGTCGACGATGGCGAGGAACTTGCGCCGGTGGCCGGCCTCCCCGCTCAGGCGTCTTGAAACCATGGGCCCTCTCCCGCCTTGCGGCGCTCTTTCCTGTCCGGCCGCGCCGTGCCCGTCCCGCATCGCCGCGACCGCTCCGGCGGGCAATCTGCCACCGCGCAGGAGATGGAGCAAGCGCCGAGATGCCGGCTCATCCTGGCGCCGTCAGTCGCCGAGGAGGCCGATGATCTCGCGAACATCCTTCATCGTCCGCTCGGCGATGGCGCCGGCGCGCTCGCCGCCGTCGCGCAGCACGGCGTCGATATAGGCCGGGTCGTCGCAGATGCGGCGCATCTCGGCGGCGATGGGCGCGAGCTTCTCGACGGCCAGCTCGGCCAGCGCCGGCTTGAACGCCGAGAACTGCTGCCCGCCGAACTCGGCGATCACCGCGTCGCGGCTCTTTTCGGCCAGCGCGGCATAGATGCCGACGAGATTCTCCGCCTCCGGCCGGTCCTTGAGCCCGTCGAGCTCGGACGGCAGCGGCTCGGGATCGGTCTTGGCCTTCTTGATCTTCTTGGCGATGGCGTCGGCGTCGTCGGTCAGGTTGATGCGCGACAGGTCCGACGGGTCGGACTTCGACATCTTCTTGGTGCCGTCGCGCAGGCTCATCACGCGCGTCGCCGGGCCCTCGATCAGCGGCTCGGTCAGCGGGAAGAAGCCGTTGACGACCTCCTCGCCCACCGTCATCTCGACGCCGAGGCCGAGCTCGCCGATCTTCTTCGAGAAGTCGTTGTTGAACTTGGCGGCGATGTCGCGCGTCAGCTCGAGGTGCTGCTTCTGGTCGTCGCCCACCGGCACGTGGGTGGCGCGGTAGACGAGGATGTCGGCGGCCATCAGGCTCGGATAGGCGAGGAGCCCGAGCGAGGCGTTCTCGCGGTCCTTGCCGGCCTTGTCCTTGAACTGCGTCATGCGGTTCATCCAGCCGATGCGCGCGACGCAGTTGAAGATCCAGGCGAGCTCGGCGTGCTGCGGCACGCGGCTCTGGTTGAAGACGATGTGCTTCCTGGGGTCGATGCCGGCGGCGAGGAAGGCGGCCGTGATCGAGCGCGTCTGCGACGGCAGGTCGTCATGCACGAGCTGCGCCGTGATCGAGTGGAGGTCGACCACGCAATAGATGCAGTCGTGGCTCTCCTGCAGCGCGACGAACTTGCGGATCGCGCCGAGATAGTTGCCGAGATGGAGGTTGCCGGTCGGCTGGACGCCGGAGAAGACGAGGGGTTTGAAACTGCTCATGGATATGGGGTCCGAAGCTTGTGGAGGGCCTCGTGGCAAGCGAGAGCCGCGGGTCGCGTGGGCTTATGGCGGATGCCGCGTCACGGATCAAGGGGTGTCGCGGGCGGCGTCGCCGACGGTTCGGCCTGCCGGGCCTTGCGCCGGCGCAGCGCGCGCTTCAGTTCCTCGCGGTCGACCGCGCCGGTGGCGATGACGATGGCGAAGTAGACCGTGGCGGCGATGCCGATGACGCCGAGCGTGGCGGCGAGGCGCACCACCGTCCTGGGCGAGGAGAGCCAGGGCTCGGCCCACATGCCGAGGACGACGACGAGCGCGCCCATCGCCGCGCTGGCGACCACGATCATGGTGGAGCGCCTGAGCGTGACCGCCGAGGGGCGGAAGTCGCCGCGCCGCCACAGGACGCCGGCAAGCAGCGCGAAGTTCAGCCAGGCCGAGACCGAGGTCGCGGCGGCGATGCCGACATGGCCCCAGATCGGGAACAGGATCAGGCTGCCCACGATGTTGACGACGACGGCGGCGAACGAGAACCACATCGGGCTCTTGACGTCGAGCCGCGCGAAATAGGCCGGCGAGAACACCTTGATCAGCACATAGGCCGGCAGTCCGGTAGCGAAGGCCGAAAGGGCGGCCGCCGTCAGCGCCGTGGTCTCGGCCGTGAACGCGCCGCGCTCGTAGACGATGTTCACCAGCGGGCCGGAGAACAGCATGAAGCCCACGGCCGCCGGCAAGGTGAGGCCGAGCCCGAATTCGAGCGAGCGGTTCTGCAGGTGCTGGGCGTCGTCGAAATCGCCGGCCTTGAGCGTGCGCGCGAGCTCGGGCAGGAGCACGACGCCGATGGCGATGCCGATGATGCCGAGCGGCAGCTGGTTGATGCGGTCGGCATAGTTGAGGAGCGCGATGGCGCCGTCCTGCGCCGAGGCGATGATCTGCCCGACGAGGAGGTTGATCTGGATGACGCCGCCGGTGAGCAGCGCCGGCCCCATCAGCACCAGCAGGCGCTTGACGTCGGGCGTCAGCGCCGGTCGCCGCAGCGACATGGAGAAGCCCTCCTGCCGCACGCCGCGCGCGAGGAAGAAGAGCTGCGCCGCGCCGGAGGCGAACACGCCCCAGGCGAGCCACAGGCCGGTCGTCGCGCCGTCGAGCCCGAGCGAGAGCGTGACCACGAGCGCGCCGATCAGGATGACGTTGAGCAGCACCGGCACGATTGCCGCGAGGAAGTAGCGCCGCATCGAGTTCAGGATGCCCGACAGCATCGCCACCAGCGACATGAAGAACAGGTAGGGGAACATGACGCGGGTGAGCAGGACGGTCAGGTCGACCTTCTCCGGGTCGTCGGCGAAGCCCGGCGCGATCACCCATACGACCAGGAACGGCATGAACAGGATGGCCGCGCCCGACAGCAGGATCAGCGAGGCCATCAGCACCGACAGCACGTCCTCGGCGAAGCGCCTCGCCGCCGCCTCGCCGCCGCCTTCCAGCTCCTTGGCGAACAGCGGGATGAAGGCGGTGTTGAACGCGCCCTCGGCGAACAGCCGGCGGAAGAGGTTCGGGAAGCGGAAGGCGGCATAGAAGGCGTCGGCGACCGGGCCGGCGCCGAGCGCGGCGCCGATCAGCGCCTCGCGGACGAAGCCGCTGATGCGGCTGACCGAGGTTGCCCCGCCGACGGCGGCGAATTTCTTCACGAGGCTCATGGAATGCCTATCCTGTAGGGCGCGCGGTCAGGAGGCCGCGGCCGTGGCTGCCCTGTTGCGCTCCGACGTCCCGCCCTCCATCACCGCGACGAGCGTCTTGCGCACGCGTTCCTGCCGGGCGCGATTGTCGATCTTGTGGCCGGTCAGGTCGGTCACGTAGAAGGTGTCGATCACCTTCTCGCCGAAGGTGGTGATGTGGGCGGACGCGATGTCGAGCGACAGGTCCGACAGCGCGCCGGTGATCTCGGACAGGAGCCCCGGCCGGTCGAGGCCCTTGACCTCGACGACCGAGAAGCGGTTGGACAGCGTGTTGCGGATCTCGGCGCGCGGCGCGACGCGGAAGGCGCCGGTGCCGCGCTTCGGCTTCGCCCGCTTCTCGATCATCTCCGGCAGCCACGCCTTGCCGGACAGCACGTCCTCGATCAGCCGGCCGACGCGCTCGGCGCGGCGGCGCTCGTCCTCGTCGAGGTCGAACTCGCGGGAGATCAGGATGGTGTCGAGCGCGCGCCCGTCGGCCGTGGTGAAGATCTGGGCGTCGACGATGTTGGCGCCTGCCGCCGCGCAGGCACCGGCGATCACCGACAAGAGGCGCGGATGGTCGGGCGCAAGCACGGTGATCTCGGTCACGGCCTCGAACTGGTGGGTGCGCACCATGGTCGCGAGCTTGCGCCCCGACGCGTCGGCGTCGCGGATGAAGGCGAGGTGGCGGAGCTGGTCGTCGAGCGGCACGGTGAGCAGGTAGTTGTCGTAGGGCAGGCCGAGATAGCGCTCGCGCTCGGCCTGCGGCCAGCCGGCGAGCGCGGCGCCGAGCGCGGCGCGCGCCGCCTGCGCCCGCTCGGCCCGCGACACCTCGGAGAAGCCGCCGGTGAGCTGCAGCTCGGTCTCGTAATAGAGCGTGCGCAGGAGCTGGCCCTTCCAGCCGTTCCACACGCCGGGGCCGACGCCGCGGATGTCGCAGACGGTGAGGATGAGCAGCAGCTTCAGCCGCTCCACCGACTGCACGGTGTCGGCGAAGTCCTGGATGGTCTTGCGGTCGTTCAAGTCCCGCGTCTGCGCCGTCATCGACATCACCAGATGGTTCTCGATCAGCCAGGCGATGGTCTCGGTGTCGGCGGCGGAGAAGCCCATATGCGGGGCGAGCCGCCGCGCGATCCTCGCGCCGGCGGTCGAATGGTCCTCGGGCCTGCCCTTGGCGATGTCGTGGAACAGCACCGCGACGTAGAGGATGTCGCGCTGGGCCTTCAGGCCCGGCATCAGCGAATGGCTGAGCGGATGGATCGCCTCGGCGTCGCCGTGCTCGATCTCGGACAGCACGCCGACGCAGCGGATCAGGTGCTCGTCCACCGTGTAGTGGTGGTACATGTTGAACTGCATCATCGCCACGATCTTCTGGAAGTCGGGGATGAGCTTGCCGAGCAGGCCCGCCTCGTTCATGCGGCGCAGGTTGAGCTCCGGGCTGCGGCTGGAGGTCAGCACCTCCATGAACAGCCGGTTGGCCTCCTTGTCGCGCCGCAAATTGCGGTCGACCAGCCTGAGCGACCGCGTCAGGAGCTTGAGCGCGTCGGGGTGGAACTCCAGCCCGTGCCGGTCGGCGAACCAGAACAGCCGCAAAAGGTTGACGGGATCGCGCGCGAACACCTGATCGTCGGCGACGTTGATGCGGTGGTTGTCGACGATGAAGTCCGAGGTGCCGGCGAGCTTGCGCTTGCGGCGGGAGAAGTTGAGGATGATCCGGTTGAAGCCCGGCACGTGCTTGGCCTGCTCCTCCTCCAGCGCGGCGCAGAAGATGCGGGTGAGATCCCCGACCGTCTTGGCGACGAGGAAGTAGTGCTTCATGAAGCGCTCGACTTCCGACAGGCCGGGATGGCGGGTGTAGCCGAGCCGCTCGGCGATGTCGCGCTGGATGTCGAAGTAGAGCCGCTCCTCGCTGCGGCAGGTGAGGAAGTGCATGTGGCAGCGCACCGCCCACAGGAAGTCCTCGGCCTTGCGGAACTGGTTGTATTCGGCCCGCGTGAACACGCCCTTGCCCACCAGCTCCTCGGCGGTGCGCACGCGGTAGTAGTATTTGCCGATCCAGAACAGCGTCTGCAGGTCGCGCAGGCCGCCCTTGCCTTCCTTGATGTTGGGCTCGACGAGGTAGCGGCTTTCGCCGGCCTTGGCGTGGCGGGCGTCGCGCTCGGCGAGCTTGGCCTGCACGAACTCGGCGCCGGTGTCCTTGACCACCTCCTGGTCGAAGCGTGCGACGAGCGTCTCGAACAGGCTCTCCCGGCCCTGGACGAAGCGCGCCTCGAGGATCGAGGTGCGGATCGTCATGTCGGTGCGCGACAGGCGGATGCACTCGTCGATGTCGCGGGTGGCGTGGCCGACCTTGAGGCCGAGGTCCCACAGCACGTAGAGCATGTATTCCACGACCTGCTCGCCCCACGGCGTCTGCTTGTAGGGCAGCACGAAGAGGAGGTCGATGTCGGAGCCGGGCGCGAGCGTGCCGCGCCCGTAGCCGCCGACCGCCACCACGGCCATGTGCTCGGCCGAGGACGGGTTGCGCGCGGGATAGACGTGCCCGGCGACGAAGTCGTAGAGCGCGCGGATCACCTCGTCCATCAGGTGCGACAGCCGCTCGGCGCAGGCGTGGCCGCCGCCGTCGGCCCTGAGCATGGCCTCGGCCGCAGCCCGGCCCTGCGCCAGCCGCTGCTTGAGCAGGCGCAGCAGGGCGGCGCGCACCGCCGGGCTGGAACCGTCGCCGCCGGTGCCGGCCGTCAGCGCCGCGATGTCGTCGCGCAGCGTCGCGACATCGATGATCTCTTCGAGTCTGAGGGGAATCTTCGCCATGCCTGCCGGTCTTGCGTCACCGGCAGGGTCTATACCGCGATTTCCCGGCCTTGGATACGGTCGCGGGACGCGGTCGCCATGGTGCCGCCGTCCCGTGTCCCGCTGGCCGCGAGGAAGGCGGTGAAGGCGGCGATGTCGAGCGGCCGGGCGATGAAATAGCCCTGCACGAAGTCGATCCGCGCCTGCATCTCGCGCAGGAGCGCCAGCCGCTCGGCGGTCTCGACGCCCTCGACCACCATGACCCGGCCGGTGGCCTGGATCATCTCGACCGCATGGCGCAGCATCTGCGCCATCAGCGAGTTGTCGGGCGCCATGGCGAAGGAGCGGTCGAGCTTGACCCCGTCCACCGACAGCGCCGCGAGGTTCTGCATGTTGGAGTAGCCGGTGCCGAAATCGTCGATATAGGTCTTGATGCCGGCGCGGCGCAGCGCCTCGATCTCGCGCTGGGCGTTGGCCGGGATCTCGTCGCTCTCGATGATCTCGAGCACCACGTCGAAACGCTCCGGCTGCGCCGTGAAGCCGGAGAAGACGCGCGCGAGCCGGGCGCAGTCGAGGTCCTGCGGGAAGACGTTGAAGCTGACCTGCAGGCGCCTGCCTTCCGGCATCGTCCGCGACAGCTCCTCGCAGGCGCGTTCCGCCACCAGCCGCGTCAGCTCCACGGTCAGGCCGTGCCGCTTGACGATGTCGATGAAGCGGTCGGGGAAGACGACGCTGTCGTCGACGTCGCGCCAGCGCGCCAGCACCTCGCAGCCGACGATCTCGCCGCTGTCGAGATGCATGACCGGCTGGTAGGCGCAGACGATCGAGGAGGCGTCGAGATGGCGGCGGAACCGGGCCTCGAACGACCAGTGGCGGGCGATCATGCGGATGACGCGGCCGCTGCCCCAGGCGGCGATCAGGCCCGCGCCGAGCACGACCAGCGCGATGGCGCCCCTGGCGGACTGAATGATGGCGACGAGGTTCGCCTCGCCCGCGATGCAGTGGACCCCGCCCGGATCGCAGGCGAAGGTGCGGATGCGGCCGCCGCCGAGCCCGGCGAAGTCCGGGCCGGCCAGCCAGCGCTCGTAGACGCCGGCCGCGCCCTCGCGGTGGAACCAGCGTCCGTCGGCGGCGAGCAGGATGAGCTCCATCGCCAGCCAGTCCGGCGCGCGCAGGCTCACCCGCTGCGGCGGCACCACGGCGACGAAGGGCTCGCTCAGCGCGAAGGTGCCCCTCTCGCCGGCGAGGCCGAGGAAGCTCAGGTCGCGGTCGATCCACAGCGCGATGCCGCGCTCGCCGTGAGCGTCGATGTCGGGCTGCCCGAAATCCACCGGCTGCTCGAAGGCCGACCGGTTGATCGAGCACTGCGCCTTGCCGCCCGGCGCGTAGAGGAACTCGTTCAGCCCGTCGGGAAGATAGGCGATGCGCCGAAGCTGCTCGAGGAAGGCCGGCGAGCACGGCTCGGCCGTCACCCGCGCGTGCATCAGGTCGAAGGTCTCGAAGAGATTGGTGCGAAGCTGCGTGAACTGCTCGGTGGCGTGGTCGGTTTCGGCCTGGGCGATGCTGGCGGTCTTGTGCAGGGCGTAGCCGCCGGCAAGGGCGAGGATTCCGACGAAGATCAGCACCCAGACAAGCGCTGCGATCAGCCTGCGGTATGTCGCCGAGATGAAGACGCTGACGAACTTCGCCATGCGAACGGCCCCCCATTCGCATATTAGTAGGCCAGCAAATACTCAAGCGGCGGTTAACGACAAAATGCCGCAGGGTAACCTGCGCGTGCGTCAGCTTTCCGAGGCGAGCGCCTTGAGCCGGTAGAGCGCCTCCAGCGCCTCGCGCGGCGTCATCTCGTCGGGGTGGAGGGCGGCGAGCGCCTCGGCCACCGCGCCGCCGGCCTTCGGCTTCTCGGGCGCGCGCCTGGCAGCGACCGAGAACAGCGGCAGGTCGTCGACGAGGCGCGCCGCCTTGCCCGACGTCTCGCCCTCCTCGAGCTGGCGCAGCACGGCGCGGGCGCGTTCCACCACCGCCTCCGGCAGGCCGGCGAGGCGGGCGACCTGCACGCCGTAGGAGCGGTCGGCCGCGCCCTTGCCGACCTCGTGCAGGAAGACGACGTCGCCCTCCCACTCCTTGACCCGCATGGTGACGTTGTGGAGGCGCGAAAGCTTGTCGGCGAGCGCCGTCATCTCGTGGAAATGGGTGGCGAAGATGGCGCGGCAGCGGTTCTTCTCGTGCAGGTACTCCACCGCCGCCCAGGCGATGGAGAGGCCGTCGAAGGTGGCGGTGCCGCGGCCGATCTCGTCGAGGATCACCAGCGCCCGCTCCCCGGCCTGGTTGAGGATCGCCGCCGTCTCGACCATCTCGACCATGAAGGTCGAGCGCCCGCGTGCCAGGTCGTCGGAGGCGCCGACGCGTGAGAACAGCCGGTCGACCACGCCGATATGGGCCGATGCCGCCGGCACGAAGGAGCCCATCTGCGCCAGGATGGCGATCAGCGCGTTCTGGCGCAGGAAGGTCGACTTGCCGCCCATGTTGGGACCGGTCAGCAGCCAGATCGCGCCGTGCCTGCCGCCGTCCTCCGGCGACAGGTCGCAGTCGTTGGCGACGAAGGGGTCGGCGAGCTGGCGGCGCAGCGCCTGCTCGACCACGGGATGGCGGCCGCCCTCGACCCGGAAGACGAGCGAGCCGTCGACCGCCGGCCGGCAGTAGTTCTCCGCGACGGCGAGGACGGCGAGCGCCGCCGCGACGTCGATCGCCGCCAGCGCCGCCGCGCCCGCCCGGATCGCATCGGCATGCGACACCGCCTCGGCCTGCAGCGCGTCGAACACGGAAAGCTCGATCTGCAGAGCCCGGTCGGCGGCGTTGGCGATCCTGGTTTCCAGCCCCGCGAGCTCGGTCGTGGTGAAGCGCATCGCGTTCGCCATGGTCTGGCGGTGGATGAACCGCGCCTTGGCCGCGTCCGATCCGGTCATCGCCTCGGCGTGGTTGGCCGTCACCTCGATGTAGTAGCCGAGCACGTTGTTGTGCCGGATCTTGAGCGAGCGGATGCCGGTCTCCTCGACGAGGTCGCGCTCCATGCCGGCGATGACCCGGCGCGACTGGTCGCGCAGCGCCCGCATCTCGTCGAGCTCGGCATGGTAGCCGGCGCGGGTGAAGCCGCCGTCGCGCTTCATCAGCGGCAGCTCGTCGGCCAGCGCCCGGTCGAGATGGCCGGCGAGCGAGGCGGGCAGGCTCGCCAGCGCCTCGCAGGCGGCCCTGAGCTCGTCCGGCAGCGCGGCCCGCGACAGGATGTCCTGCGCCTGCCGCGCGGCGTCGAGCCCGGCGCGCAAGGCGCCGAGATCGCGCGGGCCGCCGCGGTTCAGCGCCAGCCGCGACAGCGCCCGCACCATGTCCGGCGCGGTCCTGAGCACCGCGCGCAGCGCTTCCGCGAGCCGCGTCTCGGCGATCAGGAACGAGACGGCGTCGAGGCGGGCGTTGATGGCGGCGGCATCCGTCAGCGGCGCGGTCAGCCGCTCGGCCATGAGGCGCGCGCCGGCGCCCGTCACCGTGCGGTCGATGGCCTTGAGCAGCGAGCCGTCGCGGCTGCCCGACAGCGTGCGCACGAGCTCGAGATTGGCGCGGGTGGCGGCGTCGATGAAGAGCGCCGCGCCCGTCTCCTCGCGCTCGGGGCGGGCGAGCGGCGGCCGCTCGGAAAGCTGCGTCTTCTCGACATAGGCGATGGCGCCGGAGATGGCGGACAGCTCGGCGCGAGAGAACTGGCCGAAGCTGTCGGGCGTCGCCACCGCGAAGAAGCGGGCGATGCGGCCGGGCGCGGCGGCGGAATCGAACAGCGGCGCCGGCTGCGGGCTCGCCGTGCGGCCGAGCGCGTCGAACAGGGCTTTCAGCTCCGGATCGCGGAAGACGGGCTCGGCGACGATCAGCTCGCGCGGATCGACGCGCAGGATGTCGGCGAGCAGCCGGTCGGCGGCCGATTCGGCGACCTTGAACGCGCCGGTCGAGATGTCGATCCAGGCGAGCGCGTAGCTTTCTCCATTCCCTGTCGCGCTCTCGCGCTCCACGCCTCTTGTGCCGGCCGCCCCCTTCACGCGGCCGAGCGCCATCAGGTAGTTGGCCTCGCCGGGCGCGAGCAGCTTCTCCTCGGTGATGGTGCCGGGCGTGACCAGCCGCACCACGTCGCGGCGGACGACCGCCTTGTAGCCGCGCTTCTTCGCCTCGGCCGGGTCCTCCATCTGTTCGCAGACGGCGACGCGGAAGCCCAGCGCGATCAGCTTCTCGAGATAGTCGTCGGCCGCGTGCACCGGCACGCCGCACATCGGGATGTCCTCGCCCTGGTGCTTGCCGCGCTTGGTCAGCGCGATGCCGAGCGCCCGGCTCGCCAGTTCCGCGTCGTGGAAGAACAGCTCGTAGAAGTCGCCCATGCGGTAGAACAAGAGCGAGTCCGGGTTCGCCGCCTTGATCTCGATATACTGCTCCATCATCGGCGTCGCGCCGACCGCGCTGAGGGCCGGCTGCACGGCGGAGGAGGCGTCGTCGCTCTGGTGCGGATGGTGGTTCAAGGACGGCGGCCCTTCTGGCGAAAAGCGGTTTTCCTGCTTGGCGTTTTGCAGCCGCCAAGTGTAGCCTTATTCGCGGCGCTTCGGCAAAACTCCACAGAAAGGCGCCGCCGGGGAAGGATACGGACACCAACATGCCGCTGAAAGACAGGAACACGGAGGCCGGGCCTTCCGTGAGCGCCCAGGAAGCACTCGATTTTCATGCCGCCGGACGTCCGGGCAAGCTCGAGATCAGCCCGACCAAGCCGATGACCACGCAGCGCGACCTGTCGCTGGCCTATTCGCCGGGCGTCGCAGCACCCGTCAAGGCCATCGCCGAGGACCCCAGCCGCGCCTTCGACTACACCACGCGCGGCAACCTCGTCGCCGTCATCTCCAACGGCACCGCCATTCTCGGCCTCGGCGACCTCGGGGCGCTGGCCTCCAAGCCGGTGATGGAGGGCAAGGCGGTGCTGTTCAAGCGCTTCGCCGACGTCGACGCCATCGACCTCGAGGTCGACACCCGCGACGCCGACGAGTTCATCAACTGCGTGCGCTTCCTCGGCCCCTCCTTCGGCGGCATCAACCTCGAGGACATCAAGGCGCCGGAATGCTTCATCATCGAGCAACGGCTCCGCGAGTTGATGGACATCCCCGTCTTCCACGACGACCAGCACGGCACCGCGATCATCGCCGCCGCCGGCCTGATCAACGCGCTGGAGATCACCGGCCGCGACATGAAGACGGCGAAGCTCGTCTGTAACGGCGCGGGCTCGGCCGGCATCGCCTGCATCGAGCTGGTCAAGGCGATGGGCTTCGCGCCCGAGAACGTCATCCTGTGCGACACCAAGGGCGTGGTCTACAAGGGCCGCAAGGAAGGCATGAACCAGTGGAAGTCGGCCCACGCCATCGAGACCGACAAGCGCACGCTGGCCGAGGCCATGGACGGCGCCGACGTGGTGTTCGGCCTGTCGGCCAAGGGCGCCTTCACCACGGCCATGATCCAGTCGCTGGCCAAGAACCCGATCATCTTCGCCATGGCCAATCCCGACCCGGAGATCACGCCGGAGGAGGTGGCCGAGATCCGCACCGACGCCATCATGGCCACGGGCCGCTCCGACTACCCGAACCAGGTCAACAACGTCCTCGGCTTCCCCTACATCTTCCGCGGCGCGCTCGACGTGCGCGCCACCACCATCAACGATGCCATGAAGATCGCGGCGGCGCGGGCGCTGGCCGCGCTGGCGCGCGAGGACGTGCCCGACGACGTCGCCGCCGCCTATCAGGGCAACCGGCCGAAATTCGGCCCCAACTACATCATCCCGGTGCCGTTCGACCCGCGGCTGATCTCGTCGATCCCCTCGGCCGTGGCGCGGGCGGCGATGGATTCCGGCGTCGCCGGCCGGCCCATCCTCGACATGGAGAAGTACCGGCAGGAGCTTTCGGCGCGGCGCGACCCCATCGCCTCGACGCTCCAGCGCATCTACGACCGGGTGCGCCGCCAGCCCAAGCGCGTCGTCTTCGCCGAGGGCGAGGAGGAGCAGGTGATGCGCGCCGCCGTCTCCTACGTCAACCAGAGGCTCGGCACGGCGATCCTGATCGGCCGCGACGACGTGATCCGCGAGAATGCGAGGAATGCCGGCGTCGATCTCGACCGGCCGGGCATCGAGCTGGTCAATGCCCGCCTGTCGCGCCGCAACGGCGTCTATGCCGACTATCTCTACGAGCGGATGCAGCGCAAGGGCTACCTGCTGCGCGACTGCCAGCGCCTGATCAACAACGACCGCAACCATTTCGCCGCCTGCATGGTGGCGCTGGGCGACGCCGACGCGGTGGTGACGGGCGTGACGCGCAACTATTCGACGGCGCTGCAGGACGTGCGCCGCATCATCGACGCCAAGCCCGGCCACCGGGTGATCGGCGCGTCGGTGGCGCTGGCGCGGGGCCGCACCGTCATCGTCGCCGACACGGCCGTGCATGACATGCCGGATTCGGTCGAGATCGCCGACATCGCCGAGGAGGCGGCGGGCTTCGCCCGGCGCATGGGCTACGAGCCGCGCGTGGCGCTCCTCGCCTATTCCACCTTCGGCCACCCGCAGGGCGAGCGCTCGGAGCGGGTGCAGGAGGCCGTGCGCATCCTCGACAAGCGCCGCGTCGACTTCGAGTATGACGGCGAGATGGCGGCCGACGTGGCGCTGAACCCGACCCTGATGCGGCAATACCCGTTCTGCCGCCTATCCGGTCCGGCCAACGTGCTGATCATGCCGGCCTACCACTCGGCCTCCATCGCCACCAAGATGCTGCAGGAGCTCGGCGGCTCGACCGTGATCGGCCCGCTGCTCGTCGGTCTCAACAAGCCGGTGCAGATCGTGTCGCTCAACGCCAAGGATTCCGACATCGTCAACATGGCGGCCATCGCCGCCTACAATGCGGGGGCGTGAACGTTTCCGCCGGTGACGGAGGGCTGCACGGGGAGGGACAGGCCGGAATGAACATCGCCGGATGGCTGGAGGCGACGGCGCGCGCGAAACCGCAGGCGCCGGCCGTGTTTCTGGGCACGGAGCAGGTCGCGACCTATGGCGAGCTGGCCGCGAGGGTTCGCGCCCGCGCCGCCGGCATGGCCGCGCGTCACGGCGTCGGGCGCGGCGACCGCGTCGCGGTGTTCCTGAAGAACGTGCCCGACTATCTCGAGCTGTTCTACGCGGTGTGGTGGCTGGGCGCGGTGATCGTGCCGGTCAACAACAAGCTGCATCCGCGCGAGGTGGCGTGGATCGTGGAGAACGCCGGCGCGAAATTGCTGATCTCCGGCGACGGCGCGGTTGGCCGCGAGGCAGCGCTTCCCGCCGGCTGCCGCGAGATCGCGCACGGCTCGCCCGACTGGGCGGCGATGGCTGGCGACGGCGCTGCCGCGCCCGCCCCGGTCGCCGGCGACGACACGGCGTGGCTGTTCTACAGCTCCGGCACCACGGGCCGGCCCAAGGGCGTGATGCTCACCCACGACAATCTCAGGGCGATGAGCCTCGCCTACGCGCTCGACGTCGATCAGGTCGCGCCCGATCAGGCGACGATCTACGCCGCGCCGATCTCGCACGGGGCAGGGCTCTACAACTTCGTCTTCGTGCGCGCGGGCGGGGCGCATGTCTTCCCGGTGTCGAAGGGCTTCGACCCGGCCGAGATCGCGGCGCTGTCGCGGCATTTCGGCCAGACGGTGATGTTCGCCGCGCCCACCATGGTCAAGCGCCTCGTCGAGTGGGCGCGCGGGGCGGGCTATCGCGGCGAGGGCATCCGCACGGTCGTCTATGGCGGCGGGCCGATGTATCTCGCCGACATCGAGGATGCGCTGGCGCTGTTCGGCCCGCGCTTCGTGCAGATCTACGGCCAGGCCGAAAGCCCGATGACGATCACCTCGCTGCGGCGCGAGCTGATCGCCGACCGCACCCACCCCGATCACGCCCGCCGCCGCGCCTCGGTCGGGCAGGCGATGGCGACGGTGGAGGTGGCGATCGCCGGGCCGGACGGCAGGCCAGACGGCACGCTGGGCGAGCCGGGCGAGATTCTCGTGCGCGGCGAGACGGTGATGAAGGGCTACTGGAACAACGCGCAAGCCACCGCCGCGACGCTCGCCCATGGCTGGCTGCACACCGGCGATGTCGGCATGCTCGACGCCGACGGCTTCCTGACGCTCACCGACCGCTCCAAGGACGTCATCATCTCCGGCGGCACCAACATCTATCCGCGCGAGGTCGAGGAGGTGCTGGCGCGCCATCCGGCCGTGCTGGAGGTGTCGGTGGTCGGCGCGCCGAGCGCCGAGTGGGGCGAGGACGTCGCCGCCTTCGTCGTGCTGCGCGCCGGCATGGCGGCCGGCCCGGCCGAGCTGGAGGCATGGTGCCTGCGGGAAATCGCCTCGTTCAAGAAGCCGAAGCGCTACGTCTTCCGCGACGAGCTGCCCAAGAACAGCTACGGCAAGGTGCTGAAGACCGAGCTGAGGGCGACGCTGGCGAAGGCGTAGCCGCCCCGGCGGCTCCGCCTCACGCCGCGAAGCGGGTGGCGTCGGCCCCGTAATGGTTGACGTAGCGGGCCGAGATCGTGCCCACCGGCAGCACCACGAACACGTCGGTGGTGCCGAAGGCGTGATCGACCACGCAACCGTCGCCGATGCGCGCGCCGAGCCTGAGGTAGCCCTTGATCAGCGGCGGCATGGTGGCGAGCGCGGCGCGGGCATTGACCGCCTCGGCCGGCATCAGGTCCATGGTGTGGAAGCGCGAGGCCACGGCCGAGACCTGCCAGTCGCCCTCGGCGCGGCAGTTCTGGGCAAGGAACGACAGCGCCTCGGCGTGCGCCGCCGGCACCGTGCCGTGGAACGAGGCGCAGCCGGTCATCGCGCCGATGCCGTAATGGTTCACATAGGCCCAGATGCCCTGCCACAGCACCTCGATGGTGCGCTTGGAGCGGTATTCCGGCAGCACGCAGGAGCGGCCGAGCTCGAGGAAGCGCAGGCCGGGATGGCGCGCGACCAGCGCGTCGAGCTCGAACTCGTCGCTCGAATAGAAGCCGCCGGCCGCGGCCGCGCATTCCTGCCGCATCAGCCGGTAGGTGCCGACGATGCGGCGGTGCTCCGGCCCGGCAAGGCTGGCGTCGAGGACGAGCAGGTGGTCGCAGACCTCGTCGAAGCGGTCGGCGTCGCGGCGCGCCATGGCGTCGGCGGCCGAGGCCCGCGCGCCGAGCTCCTCGTGGAAGACGCGGTAGCGCACCTCCTGCGCGGCCGCCACCTCGGCCTCGTTGCGGGCCAGCCGCACCTCGATCGTGCCGATGCGGCCGAGCGTGGCGCCGGCCGAGAGGCCGGAGAACAGGATCGCTCCCGACGCTGCTTGCCCGGCAAGGGGGCCGGCAAGGGAGACGGTTGGGGCGGTTTCCGTCACGATGTTGCGCATGGCTCGGTCTCCTCGCTCCTCCGCGGCTGCGTGCCGACCCCGAATCGGAAACCGAATCGGCTGGGGCCGCAACCGCCTTTTGCGATGCCGCTTTAGGCAGGCATTGCAACGTGAGTGTGACGAAGGTCTCACGGCCGGGGCCGCGGTTCAAGGCGGCAGGGTGTATCAGGCCGGTCGGTTCCGGAGCATCTTGCAGCCAGGTGGAATCACTGGCGTCGCACAAATGCAGCAGGATCAATCGGATGGAGCGGCAGCCCGGACTTATCCGGGCGCCCGTCGCTCTACGCCCTTGCGTGGCCCTCGACGGCCTCGATCATGGCGTGGGGATCGACCGGCTTGGTCAGGAAGCCGGTGGCGCCGTGGGCGATGACGCCGTGGCGCGTCTTCTCCTGGCTGTCGGCCGACAGGACGAGGATCGGCACCGCCGGCGTGCCTTTGGCCTCCTCGTGCCGGCGGATGAGCGAGATGGCCTCCAGCCCGTCCATGACCGGCATGTGCAGGTCCATCAGCACCACGTCGTAGCGGTGCGCGCCGCCGGACTGCGTCAGCGCCTCGACCGCGGCCTTGCCGTTGGGCACGATCTCGACCCGGTGGCCGGCCTTGGTGAGCGCCGAGCGGGCGAGAAGCGCGTTGATGTCGTTGTCCTCGGCCACCAGCACGGTCAGGCCCGCCGCCGCGGTCTTCGCCGCCGCGGGCCCGGCCTCCCTGTCCTGCGGGCCGCTGCCCGAGACTGCGACGGGCGAGGACAGGAGCACGCGCAGCAGCGTCGCCCCGCGCACCGGCCGCACCAGGAAGCTGCCATAGCCGCAGGCGCGGTATTCGGAGAGCTTGCCCCGGTCGCCGGGCGCGATCAGGATGATCGCCTCCGCCCGGTCGATGCCGGCCTTGCGCAGCCGCTTCAGCAACCGGCCGTCGCTCTGCTCCAGCGCGGCGTCGACGAGGACGATGTCGTAGCCGTGCCTGTCGGCAAGGTCGACGGCCGCTTCCTCGGCGGTGCGGACGATGGCCGCCTCGCCGCCATGCGCGGCGATGGTGAGGGCGAGCGCCTGCGCCTCCATGGTGTTGGCCGAGACGATGACGGTGCGCCGGCCTTCCAGCGCGCTGGCGAGGTCGAGCCGCGCCGGGACCGCGGCCGCGGCCGGAATCTCGACCGTGAAGCGCGAGCCCCTGCCCGGTTCGCTCTCGGCGACGATGGTGCCGCCCATCGCGCCGACGATGCGCCGCGAGATGGCGAGGCCGAGGCCGGTTCCGCCGTGCCGGCGCGTCGAGGTGCCGTCGCCCTGCTCGAACTCCTCGAACAGGCGCGCGATGTCCTTGCGCTCGATGCCCGGCCCGGTGTCGGCGACGCCGAAGCGGATGCGGCGCCCGGCCCCGTCGCCGGCCTTGCCGCCGGCCTCGTCGCCGGTCATTCCGACCTCGACCAGCACGCCGCCGGTCTCGGTGAACTTGACCGCGTTGCCGACGATGTTGATGAGCACCTGCCGCAGCCGTCCCGGATCGGCCTCGATCAGCGCCGGCACGTCGGGCGCGACGTGGCAGCCGAGCCCGATGCCCTTGCCGTGGGCGCGCGGCGCGATCAGCTCGACCACGTTCTCCGCCAGCTCGTGCGGGCTGACGGGCTGCGGCTCGAGGTCGAAGCGGCCGAACTCGATCTTGGAATAGTCGAGAAGGTCGTCGATCAGCGCCAGCAGCGCGGCGGCCGAGGTCGAGACCGCGGCGACATAGGTGCGCTGCTCCGGCGTCAGCTCGGTCTCGGTCAGGAGATGCGCCATGCCCATGATGCCGTTCATGGGGGTGCGGATCTCGTGGCTGACCGTGGCGAGGAAGCGCGACTTGGCCTCGTTGGCGGCCTCGGCGCGCTCGCGCGCCGAGATCAGCGCCGCCTCCGCGCGCTTGCGGGCGGTGATGTCGCGGGCGATCGCCCGGTGCGAGACGGCGTCGTTCTCCTTGTCGCGCACCGACAGCTCGATCCACGAGAACCAGCGCTCGCCCTCGCGCGTGCGGATGGCCACGTCCGTCGAGGACAGGCACTCGCCGTCGCTGAAGGCGCTGTCCGGCACGATGCCGATGTCGATGCCGAGATCGAGCAGCCGGCGGCCGCAAAGGTCCTCCGGCGCGCGGCCGAGAAGGTCGCACAGGACCCGGTTCGTGTAGACGATCCGGCCCTCGCGGTCGCGATGGACGACGATGTCGCCGAGCGCGTCGGTCAGGCCGCGGGCGCGCTCGTCGCTTTCCTGCAGCTCCCACATGCGGTCGGCGAGGCGCTCGATCTCCTCGCGGCTGCGCCGCGCCTCCTCGCCGGCCCGGGCGGCGAGCGCGTGCGCGCGCTGCAGGCCGTGCGCCTGCAGCCCCAGCGCGCCGCTGCCGAGGACGCCGAGCAGGCCGACGGCGAGCGGCGAGGCGCCGGAAAGAAGGGCAAGCCCCGCGAGGCAGACGATGGCGAGGAAGGCCGGCAGCAGCGGCATCGCCGACAGCCGCGACGCCGCGGTCAGCTCCGGCGCCAGCGCCGGCGCGTGGATGCGCAGCCGCCCGCGCGGCCCGGAGCGGGCCTCCTCGGATTCCCCGTCGATGCGGTGCTGCTGCGCCATCATGGCGAAAACATTAGCAGCGACTGCTTATGGAAGATTTCGACGGATCGCTACAATTTTAGCGATCGGTCCTCAGCCCGGCATCTCGACCACGAGCCGGCCGCGCACCTTGCCCTCGACGATGTCGTGCGCCGCGCGGACGATGCCGTCGAAGGGGATGGTCGTCGACAGCGCGGCCAGCTTGGCGCGGTCGAGGTCTTCGGCGATGCGCCGCCAGGCCTCGAGCCGGATGTCGCGCGGGGCCATCACCGAATCGATGCCGAGCAGCGACACGCCGCGCAGGATGAAGGGTGCGACGCTTGCCGGCAGGTCCATGCCGCCGGCAAGGCCGCAGGCCGCGACCGCCCCGCCATAGGAGGTCATCGACAGCACGTTGGCGAGCGTGTGGCTGCCCACGGCATCGACGCCGCCGGCCCAGCGCTCTTTGCCGAGCGGCCGCGCCGGGCCGGAAAGCTCGGCCCGGTCGATCACCTCGGCCGCGCCGAGATCGTGCAGGAAGCCGGCCTCCTGCGGCCGCCCGGTCGAGGCGACGACGGAATAGCCGAGCTTCGACAGGATCGACACCGCCACCGTGCCGACGCCGCCCGCCGCGCCCGTGACCACGACCGGGCCGCGCGCCGCCACGATGCCGTGGCGCTCCAGCGCCAGCACGCACAGCATCGCCGTGTAGCCGGCGGTGCCGACGGCCATGGCCTCGGCCGCGCTCATCCCCGCCGGCAGCGGCACCAGCCACTCGCCCCTGACGCGGGCGCGGCCGGCATAGGCGCCGTGATGCACCTCGCCGACGCCCCAGCCGTTGAGGATGACGCGGTCGCCCGGCTGCCAGTCCGGGTTCTCGGAGGCGATCACCGTGCCGGCGAAGTCGATGCCGGGGACGAGCGGCCAGCGCCGCACCACCGGCGCCTTGCCGGTGATCGCCAGCCCGTCCTTGTAGTTGACCGTGGTCGCCTCGACCGCGACGGTCACGTCGCCGTCCATCAGGTCGGCCTCGGTGAGATCGGCGATGTCCACCGACTGCTTCTTGTCGTCGTCGCGCGAGACGAGGATCGCCTTGAAGGTGTCGGACATGGAAGCCTCCCTTTCAGCCTGCTCGGTCGCGGCGACTGTGCGGCCGGACAGGGCCGGCGTCAATCGCCGCCCTTGCGCCGCGCCCGCCGCCAGGTCAGGAACTCGTCGAGGATGACCAGCCCCGCGCCGACGGTGATGAAGGCGTCGGCGAGGTTGAAGATCGCGAACGACCACGACGGCAGGTGGAACAGGATGTAGTCCACGACATAGCCGTGCCAGACCCGGTCGATCAGGTTGCCGAGCGCGCCGCCGACGATCAGCGCGAAGCCGAAGCGCGCCAGCCGCTGGTCGGGGTCCGAGCGGGCGGCGATCCAGACGACGAAGCCGATCACCGCCAGCGTCACCGCGATCAGCCCGACGCTGCCGAGGTCGTCCAGCATGGAGAAGGCGATGCCGGTGTTGTGGGTGCGGAAGAGCGACAGGAACGGCAGCAGCTGCACCGGGATGTGCATGCCGAGCTCGCTTTCCACGAGCTGCTTGATCCACTGGTCGAGTGCGGCCGCGATCAGCGCCACGGCGGCATAGGGGAGGAAGCGCTTCAAATGTCTTTTCCTTCGGCGGCCGGCCCCCCGATCGGCGAGTTGGGCGGCAGGGCGGGGCGGCGCACCTCGTAGAGCGCGACGCCGGTGGCGACCGCGAGGTTGAGCGAATCGGCGCGGCCCGCCTGCGGGATGCGGATCAGCGTGTCGCAGGCCGCCGCCAGCGTGTCCGGCAGGCCCTGCTGCTCGTTGCCCATCAGGAGCACGATCGGTCCCTTCGTGTAGTCGGGCGTCCGGTAGTCGACCGAGCCTTTGAGATGCGTGCCGACGAGGCGCACCTTCGCCGCCTTCTTCCAGGCGATGAAGGCCTCGGCGCTGCTCCGCGCCACCGGCACGGCGAAGATCGAGCCCATGGTGGCGCGCACCGTCTCCAGCGAATAGGGATCGGTGGTCTCGCCGACGAGGATGACGCCCTTCGCGCCCGCCGCGTCGGCGGTGCGGATGACGGTGCCGAGATTGCCCGGATCGCGCACCCGGTCGAGCGCCACCCAGACGTCGCCGTCTTGCGGGCGGATGTCGGAAAGGGCGGCCCAGCGCTGGGAGAAGACGCCGAGCACGGCCTGCGGGTTGTCGCGCCGGGTGATGGCGACGAGCACCTTCTCCGGCACCTCCAGCACCAGCCCGCCCGCCGCCACCGTGCGCGCGGCCGCCTTCTCCACCGCCGCATTGCCGCGCTGCGACTTGGCGAACACCAGCGTGCGGATCGACCATCCGAGATCGAGCGCGTCGATGACGAGCTTCAGCCCCTCGGCCATGAACGCGCCCTCGGCGTCGCGGTACTTCTTCAGCGCCAGCGCGCGGATGTCCTTGATGACCGGGTTGGCGAGGCTGGTGACTTCCTTCACCTGCCCGACGCGGCGCGTCTCGCCTCCTCCGCCCGTGTGGCCGCTCATGCCGCCACCCAGCGCGAGAACAGCGAGGTCGAGAGCCGGCGGCCGGCCGACTGCTCGCGGATGACGAGCTCGCCGGATTCGACGCGCCCGCCCATCCCGGCGAAGGTGTCGCGCATCAGCGCGTGCATCGCGAAGAACGAGGCGCGGATCGAATAGGCCGTCAGCACCACGGCGAGCGGCTGCGGCGACAGGATGGCGCGGGTGAGCTCCGCCATGGCCGGCAGGTCGTCGAAGAGCTGCCACACCTCGCCCTTCGGCCCGCGCCCGTAGGCCGGCGGGTCGAGGAGCACGATGTCGTAGCGGCTGCCGCGCCGCTCCTCGCGCTCGGCGAACTTCATCGCGTCCTCGCAGATCCAGCGGATCGGCCGGTCGGAAAGCCGCGCCATCTCCTGGTTCTCGCGCGCCCAGCCGATCGCCTTCTTCGAGGCGTCGACATGCGTCACCTGCGCTCCGGCGCGCGCCGCGACCAGCGAGGCGAGCCCGGTATAGCCGAAGAGGTTCAGCACCCTGACCGGCCGCTTGGCGGCGACGATCAGCGCTTCTATGTGCCGCCAGTGCGACGCCTGCTCGGGAAAGACGCCGACATGGCGGAACGAGGTGAAGCGGCCGAGATAATCGAGGCCGTCATGCCTCATCGGCCAGGTCTCGCCGAGCGGGACGTTGGGGAAGCGCCAGCGGCCCATGCCTTCCTCGTCGGTGTCGCCGGTGAAGACCGCGTCGGCCTTCTGCCACTCGCGCTCGGGAAGCGCCGGCCGCCAGATCGCCTGCCCCTCGGGCCGGTCGATGCGGTAAGGGCCGTACTGCTCGAGCTTGCGGCCGTCGCCGGAATCGATCAGCGCGTAGTCCGCCCCCGGCTCGACCTCGAGGATCAGCGGCAGCGTCTCGGCCGGCAGCGCGCCCTGCCGGCGCGGCAGGCGCGGGCGGGCCGGCGCGTCGCGGTCGCGAACCTTCTCCTGCCGCTTCTCGTGCTGTCTGTCGCGCTGGACCTTCATTGCTGCTCCGGCATCGCTGCTCCGGCTGAATGCGTCCCGCGCTTCTGCCACAGCGGACAGGCCCCCGCAACACGGCGGCTTGTGCGCCGGCTGCGCCGCGTCTAGCGTCCGCGGCCATGAAGACGATGCGAATCCTGCCCGGGGCCGTCCTTCTGGCGCTTTCCCTCGGCGCGGCCCTCCCGCTTTGCGCCGCGGCGGAGCCCGTTGAAAGCGAGATCGAGGCTGCGGTCGGGAACGGCCCGTTGCGCGGCACCCTGACCATGCCGGCGGACGGCGCGCCGCGCGCGGCCGTGGTCGTCGTGCCCGGCTCCGGCCCGACCGACCGCGACGGCAACAGCCCGCTCGGGGTGGATGCGTCCTATCTGAAGATGCTCGCCGACGCGCTCGCCGCGCAGGGCGTCGCCGCGATCCGCATCGACAAGCGCGGCCTGTTCGGCAGCAAGGGGACGTTCCTCGATGCCAACGCCGTCACCTTCGACCATTACGGCGGCGACGCGCTGGCATGGGTCGAGGTGGCGCGGCGGAAGACCGGCCTTCCCTGCGCCTGGCTCGTCGGCCACAGCGAGGGCGGGCTGGTGGCGCTGATCGCGGCGCAGAAGGCCGGCCCGTCGCTGTGCGGGCTGGTGCTCCTTGCCGCGCCCGGCCGGCCGATGGGCGTCGTGCTGCGCGAGCAGCTGCGCGCCAACCCCGCCAATGCGCCGGTGCTCGACGACGCGCTCGCCGCGATCGAGAGGCTGGAACGCGGCGAACGGGTCGACGTCGCGGATTTTCATCCCGCCCTCAAGGCCATGTTCGCCCCGGCCATGCAGGGCTTCCTCATCGACGCCTTTTCCCGCGATCCGGCGGCCCTGATCGCGACCGTGGCGCTGCCGGTGCTGATCGTGCAGGGCGAGGCCGACCTTCAGGTCGGCGTCGCGGACGCCGAGGCGCTGGCGCAGGCCCTGCCCGCGGCCGAGAAGGTCGTGCTTCCCGGCATGAACCATGTGCTGAAGGAAGTGCCCGCCGACGACATGGCGGCCAATCTCGCCGCCTATCGCGATCCGTCGCTGCCGCTCGCGCCGGGGCTAGCCGACGCCGTCGTGGAATTCGTCGCGCGCGGGCGCTGAAATCCTCAGGCGCGGGGCGCGGGCAGGCTGGTGCGCGCCGGGGCGGCGTCGGCGGCCGCGGTCTCGCGCTGGCGGGCGGCCTTGCGGTAGCGGCCCTGGCGGAACCAGGTGGCGAGGCTGCCGATCACGAGGCCGAGCGCCAGCGCCGCGAACAGCAGCACGAACAGCGGCAGCGAGACGGTCAGCCCCGGATTGCCCGGGTTGAACGGATCGATCGTGAAGTCGACCGGCGCGCGGTTGGCCACCGCCAGCGCGATCAGCACGATGGCGAGCGGGATGAAGACCACGACGGTCAGAAGGCGGTTGAGCATGTCCCTGTCCGGTTGCGATGGGGCCGGTTGCGGTGGGGGCCGGTTGACGGGCCGGTTGCGCCGGCTCCGGTCAGCGGTCGCCGTCGGTGTTGAGGCGCTCGCGCAGCTCCTTGCCGGTCTTGAAGAAGGGAACCCACTTCTCCTCGACCTCGACGGATTCGCCGGTGCGCGGGTTGCGGCCGATGCGCGCCGGCCGGTTCTTGACCGAGAACGCGCCGAAGCCGCGCAGCTCGACGCGGTTGCCGGCGGCCAGCGCCTCCGTGATCTCCTCGAAGATGGCGTTGACGATGTTCTCCACGTCCCGCAGGAAGAGATGCGGGTTGCGGTTGGCGATCGTCTGCACGAGTTCTGACTTGATCATCGCAGTTGCTCCGCGCCGTCTGGGGTTTCCGTCATGCAGGCGCCATGTTGAGGCAGGGGCTGCTATGCGGGTGTTTTATCTGTGCTTTTTCAGTTTCTGGAAGAGCCGGCGTCAGGTTGCCAGACCGACAACAGCCCGTCAAGGAACAAGCGTTCCGCGCCCGCCCGGCGCGCAAGCTCCGGCCCGATGCGGTCGAGGCCGGTCAGCGCACCGATCGCGCCGGCGACCGACAGCGGCGACAGCACGCCGCCGCGCCGGATCGGCTTCCACTCGATCACGTCCAGCTCGCCGTCGATGCCCTTCGAGGCCAGCCACTCCACGGCCTTCTCCTCGCCGCCGAGGCTGTCGACCAGCTTGCGCGCGAGCGCCTGCCGGCCGGTGAAGATCGAGCCGTCGGCCACGGCGAGCACCTCGGCGCGGCTGAGCGGCCGGCGCTCCTCGACCAGCCCGACGAACCAGTCGTAGCTGTCCATCACCAGCGCGCGCAGCATGGCGCGCTCCTCTTCCGTGGTCGGGGTGAAGGGCGAGGGCTCGGCCTTGAGCGGCGACGACTTCACGCCCTCCATCTTGACGCCCATCATCTCCATCAGCCCGGTGACGTCGGGGAACTGCACCAGCACGCCGATCGAGCCGACGATCGACGACTGCCGCGCCACGATGTGGTCGGTGGCGCTGGCGATCATGTAGCCGGCCGAGGCCGCGAGCGTGCCGACCTGCGCCACCACCGGCTTCTGCCCGGCCAGCCGGCGCACCGCCTCGTAGATCGCCTCGCCGCCGGCCGTGGTGCCGCCGGGCGAATCGATGGTCAGGATCACGCCCTTGACGCGGTCGGCCTTGCCGACGCGCTCCAGGAGCTCCAGCAGCTCCTCATCCTCGGTGATGGTGCCCTCGATCTTGACCCGCGCGATCTGGTCGCCGGCCCCGATGCCGTCGCGCATGGCGAAGGCGGCGGCCGCGGCTACCGCCAGCGCCGCGACGACGAGCGCGGCGACGCGCCAGAAGGTCAGCTTGCGGCGCAGCCGCCTGCGGTCGATGATGTCGTCTGCACGGTTTGCCCCGGTATGGTTTGCCATGGCGCGCCTTTCCGTCGTCTCGGCCCCCAGACGGTCGCTTTTAGTGCAAGCGGCGCGATGCCGGAAGGGGCAGGACGCCGCGGCGGTTTCGCGCCCGTATGGGGCCTTGACGGGAGGCGCTTGCATCGGTGGCTCGCCTTGATCCAAAAAACACCATATTGGAGTGCGATTGGCGAACCGCCGGCCGGACGCGCGCCCACCGGACCCGAAGGTGCGTGCGCGGAAACCGGACGATGGAACACCGGCAGCTTTCAGGCATGAGGACATGAGCATTTCGGCAGCGCAGCGACACGCCGGCAAGACGCCGCCCGCCGGGCGGCAGGCGACCGCGCGCGACCGGCGCGTCGAGGAGGCGTTCGCCAGCGCGCGGCGGCATTCCGGCCGCGTGCGCCTGCTCAAGCTCGCGCTGCCGGTCGCCGCGATGCTGATGGTCGTGGCCTTCGTCGGCAGGTCGTGGCTGGCCGCGCCGGAGGTCGGCGACGTCGATCTCGGCTCGCTCGCCATCGAGAACGGCCGCCTCGTCATGGCCGACCCGCGGCTCGAGGGCGTCACCGGCAGCAACGACCGCCCCTACAGGATGACCGCGGCCCGCGCCGTGCAGGACATCGGCGCCAGCGCCCGCATCGACCTCGAAGGCATCGACGCCACCCTGCCCGTCGACGAGAACGGCTGGATGACCGTCACCGCGCCCTCCGGCGTGTTCGACCGCGAGGCCAACCGGCTCGACATCGACAGCGAGCTGACGCTCACCACCGACGGCGGCGTCAAGGCGGTGCTGAAATCGGCGAGGGTGGACATCGCCGCCGGCAGCCTCGACACCGACGATCCGGTCGACATATCGCTCGACGGGGCGCACATCACCGCCGATTCGATGACGGTGCGCGACAAGGGCGCCGTCCTGATCTTCGAGAACCGCGTCCGCATGAACATCGAGGGCGGGCGCCTCAGGGGCGCGCAGGCCGCAGAGGGGGGAACGCAATGACCAACGGGAAACGCGCCCTGGCGCTGGCCGCGCTGCTGGCCGTCGCGGCCTCGGGCGCTTTTGCGCAGGAAGCCGGCCGGCTGACCGGGCTCAAGCTCGAGGGCGACAAGCCGATCCAGATCGAGAGCGACCAGCTCGAGGTGCGCGAGAGCGAGGGCATCGCCATCTTCACCGGCAATGTCGCGGTGGTGCAGGGGCCGATGCTGATGCGCTCGGGCAAGATGACCGTCTACTACGCCAAGAACGGCGGCTCGGCCGCGACCGGCTCGGCCAACATCGACCGCCTCGAGGTCGAGAACAAGGTCTATGTCCGCTCGGAAAGCCAGGTCGCGACGGCCGATTTCGGCAGCTTCGACATGAAGACCGAGGTGCTGGTGCTGTCGGGCAAGGAGGTCGTGCTGTCGGAGGGCGACAACGTCGTCGTCGGCTGCAAGCTGACGGTGCGCATGGCCACCGGCCTCGCCAATCTCGAGGGCTGCGGCAGCGGCGGCTCGGGCGGCGGCGGCCGGGTCAAGATGCTCCTGAAGCCCGGTTCGCAGGACCGGCAGTGAGGCTTCCCGCATTCCTCGGCGGCGCCGGCAAGGCCGCGGCCGCGAAGCCGGACGCCGGGCGCGCCGACCGCGAGCGCTTCCGCGGCACCATGATCGCGCGCGGCCTGACCAAGAGCTACAAGGGCCGGCAGGTGGTCAACGGCGTGTCGTTCGGCGTGCGCGCCGGCGAGGCCGTCGGCCTCCTCGGCCCCAACGGCGCCGGCAAGACCACCTGCTTCTACATGGTCACCGGCCTGGTGCCGGTCGACCAGGGCACCATCGAGATCGACGGCTACGACGTCACGGCGCTGCCCATGTACCGGCGCGCCCGGCTCGGCATCGGCTATCTGCCGCAGGAGGCGTCGATCTTCCGCGGCCTGTCGGTCGAGAACAACATCCGCGCCATCCTCGAAATGGTCGAGAAGAACCGCAAGGCGCGAGAGCGCCGGCTGGACGAGCTGCTGGAGGAGTTCCACATCGCGCATCTGCGCAAGTCGCCGGCCATCGCGCTGTCGGGCGGCGAGCGTCGCCGGCTGGAGATCGCCCGCGCTTTGGCCTCGAACCCGAACTTCATGCTGCTCGACGAGCCCTTCGCCGGCGTCGATCCCATCGCCGTCGCCGACATCCAGCAGCTCGTGCGGCATCTCACCGCACGCGGCATCGGCGTCCTCATCACCGACCACAACGTCCGCGAGACGCTGGGGCTGGTCGAGCGCGCCTACATCATCCATGCCGGACAGGTGCTGACCCATGGCCTGCCGGCCGAGATCGTCGAGAATCCCGACGTGCGCCGCCTCTATCTGGGCGAGGGTTTTACCCTCTGATCCGTTCATAGGTTGGCTT
>JALHFU010000013.1:28632-46642 GCA_022838525.1 Hyphomicrobiales bacterium
TCCGCCGGCTGAGCCGGCGAAAGAATCCTGTTCCGCTCCGCTTGACAAGCAAAAGCCGGGCCAGTTTCATCCGGGCTGCGCTGCGGCAGGGGGCTCGCGGCCGGATCGGGAACCGCAATGGCACTCAGCGCCAAACTGCAGATGCGCCAGTCGCAGGCGCTGGTGATGACGCCGCAGCTCATGCAGTCGATCCGCCTGCTGCAGTTCACCCATGCCGAGCTGGAGCGCTTTATCGAGGACGAGGTGGAGAAGAATCCGCTGCTGGAGCGTCCCGAGCCCGAGCAGGACGGCCTCGCCGGCGACGAGGCGCCACAGGCGGCCGAGGACCGCGCCGCCGGCCTCGACCGCATGTTCGAGGACGCCGGCGCCAGCGCCGTCACCATCTCGGAACGGCTCGATGCCTCGATGGAGAACGTCTTTCCCGACGATCCCGGCACGGCCGAGCGGCTGGGGCCGGACCTCGCGGCGCAGTGGAAGTCGGCCGCGGCGGGCGGCGGGGGCGAGGACGTCGATCTCGACAGCTTCGCGGCCGCCGGCATCACGCTCGCCGATCATGTCGGCGAGCAGATCGCCTTCGCCTTCCGGGATCCGGCCGACAGGCTGATCGCCCGCGAGCTGACCGACGCGCTCGACGAGGCGGGGTATCTGCGGTCCGATCCCGCCGAGATCGCCGAACGGCTCGGCTGCGGCGAGGAAGCCGTGCTCGCCGTGCTGGCGGTGTGCCGGTCCTTCGATCCGCCCGGCCTGTTCGCGCGCGACCTCGCCGAGTGCCTGGCGCTCCAGCTCCGGGCGCGCGACCGCTTCGACCCGGCCATGCAGGCGATGGTCGCCCATCTCGATCTGGTGGCGCGGCGCGATTTCGCCCAGCTTCGCCGCCTGTGCGGCGTCGGCGACGACGACCTCCTCGACATGATGGCCGAGATCCGCCGCCTCGACCCGCGCCCGGGTGCGGCCTTCACCGGCGGCACGGCCGACGCCATCGTGCCGGACGTGATCGTCAGGCAGGCGGGCGACGGCGGCTGGGCGGTGGAGCTCAACCCCGACGCGCTGCCGCGCGTGCTCGTCAACCAGAGCTACTTCGCCCATGTCTCGAAGCATGCCTCGAGCCAGGCGGAGAAGGATTTCCTCGCCGAGTGCATGCAGAACGCGAGCTGGCTGACCCGCAGCCTCGACCAGCGCGCCCGCACCATCCTCAAGGTGGCGGGCGAGATCGTGCGGCGGCAGGACGCCTTCCTGCTGCACGGCATCCGCCATCTGAAGCCGCTCAACCTCAAGGACGTGGCCGAGGCCATCGGCATGCACGAATCGACCGTCAGCCGCGTCACCGCCAACAAATACATGATGACGCCGCGCGGCGCCTTCGAGCTGCGTCACTTCTTCTCGGTGGCCATCGCCTCGGCCGAGGGCGGCGACGCGCACTCCTCGGCCGCCGTGCGCGACCGCATCCGCGCGCTGATCGAGGCGGAGAAGCCGCTCGACGTGCTCTCCGACGACGCCATTGTGGACATCCTGAGGAAAAGCGGCATCGACATCGCCCGGCGCACCGTGGCCAAGTACCGGGAAGGCATGGACATTCCCTCCTCGGTGCAGCGCCGGCGCGAGAAGCGCGCGCTCGCCGCCGCGCGGTCCTGAAACCCCTGCCGCACAGGGGGTCGGACCGTCGCGTTGACAACGTCATGCGAAACGGACTAGAACCCCCGCCGCATGCGCCGGGCGCCCCGAAGGCGTATCGCGCAGCGGCGCCGCGGGGTCGCGGCCGCCTGTTGGCGTAGCCGGAAGCCGACGCCGGAACCGCCGCAAACCTTGAGTGTGCCGACCACAGGTATAAACTCGCAGCCGTCGGAACCCCGGAAGAGAACCTGGACAAAAGAAGGTCAGTTTCACATGAGCCTGCGCATTTCCGGTAAGCACATGGAGATCGGCGACGCCTTCCGCTCCAAGATCGAGGGCCGCATCGACGAGGCCGTCGGCAAGTATTTCGACGGCGGCTACGGCGGGTCGGTGACGGTAGAGAAGTCAGGGTCGCGCTTCTCGGCCGACTGCCTCGTCCATCTCGACACCGGCATCTCGCTGCAGGCCGCCGGCCAGGCGCAGGACCCGCAGCTCGCCTTCGACGCCGCCGCCGAGCGCATCGAGAAGCGGCTGCGCCGCTACAAGCGCCGGCTGAAGGCGCATCCCGTCTCCACCGCCACCGACTGGATCGACCTCGACTACCGCGTCGTCGCGCCGGTCGCCGAGGAGGACGAGGAGGTGCCGGAGGACTACGCCCCGGCCATCGTCGCCGAATCCACCGTCGCGCTGAAGACCATGTCGGTGGCATCCGCCGTCATCGAGCTGGACACCAAGGACAGCCCTGTCTTCGTGTTCCGCAATGCCGGCAACGAGCACGTCAACGTCGTCTATCGGCGGGCCGACGGCAATATCGGCTGGATAGACACCTCGTCGGCGGCCGCCGCACGGCAGCGGTAGCCGTCGCTCTCGACCGAACCGCAGGCGGGGGGCTTGCGTTGCGGGAAACGGGCTGAGCAGGAAGGATGACCTGAAAATGGATCTGAGCGACCTGATCGAGGTTTCGGCTGTCATGCCGGCCTTGAAGGCCAATTCCAAGAAACAGCTTCTGCAGCTTCTGGCCGAGAAGGCCGCCGCCGTCACCGGCCTGCCGGAGCGCGAGGTGTTCGACACCATCCTCCAGCGCGAGCGGCTGGGCTCGACCGGGGTCGGCAACGGCATCGCCATCCCGCACGGCAAGCTGGCCGGCATCTCGCGCATCACCGGCATCTTCGCCCGGCTGGAGACGCCGGTCGACTTCGAGGCGCTCGACGACCAGCCGGTCGATCTCGTCTTCCTGCTGCTCGCGCCCGAGGGCGCGGGCGCCGATCATCTGAAGGCGCTGTCGCGGATCGCCCGCGTCCTGCGCGATCCCGACACGGTCGCCAAGATTCGCGCCACGCGCGAGGCCGACGCCATCCACACCTTCCTGGCGCAGGCGCCGGCGTCGCATCCGGCCTGATCTGCCGCTTCGCGGCGCGGACGAGGATTGTGAAAGGCGGCCGCCGCCGGGCCGCCTTTTTCACGCGGACGTCCGGTTCAGTGGATGCTGACCGGGGTCAGGTCGTTCTGCAGCGCGCCGGCGAGCGCGCTGTCGCGCGCGTCGGTCAGCATGATCGGCCTGCCGTCGGCCGCGAACACGGCCCACAGCTTGGTGCCCGGCGCGATATGCGGCATGCCGGGGAACTTGCCGACCAGCTCGTCGCTGTCGATCTCGCGGAGATAGGCGAGCGAACCTTCGCCCAGATGCGCCAGTTCGGCCGGGGTCAGGGGGGCATTCGTCAGGATGGTCTTGTCGTCAGTCATGTCAGCCTCCTTGCTTCAGCGGGGCGTCCATAAGACCGGCCCGCAGCAGAGCTATCCGTTCCGGTGCGGCCGGAACTCAGTCTTTCACCGAAATGTTTATTTTCCGTACCAGCCTTTCCGGCTCGGGCCGGTCGAGGTCGATGGCGAGCAGGCCGTTCTTCAGCTCGGCGCCGGAGACCCGCATGCCGTCGGCCAGCACGAACACCCGCTGGAACTGCCGCGCGGCGATGCCGCGATGCAGGAACTCGCGCTCGGTGTCGTCGTTCTGGCGGCCGCGCACGACGAGCTCGCTGTCCTCGACGGTGACTTCGAGGTCGCTCTCGGCGAAGCCGGCCACGGCCAGCGTGATGCGCAACCGGTCGGCGCCGCCGTTCTGGCCGCGCAGGCGCTCGATGTTGTAGGGCGGATACCCGTCGCCGCTCTTGGCGACGCGCTCGAGCGTCTTCTCGATGGCGTCGAAGCCGAGCAGCAGCGGGCTGGAGAAAGGTGTAACGCGGGTCATATGCAACTGTCCTCGAAGAGCGACGTATCTGGACGAAGACCCGAACGGCATCTTCGCCCGTGGCCCTGATATGGTCCGTCGGCTTTTCGAGTTCAAGCACCCCGGTCGCGAAGCCGTCCCGCTACTTCCTCTCGATCTCGGCCACAAGCGCCGCGATGTGGGGGGCTGCGGCGGCTTCCGTGGCGCGCTCGATGGCGCGGTAGCGCGAGATGACGGCGAGCCCGGTCTGGGTCAGCTGCGCGCCGCCGCCGCCCGGCCCGCCCTTCTGCGTCTCCAGCATCGGCTTGCCGAAGATGGCGTTCATCTCCTCGACCAGGTCCCAGGCGCGCTTGTAGGACATGTTCATCTTGCGCGCCCCGGCCGAGATCGAGCCGAAGGCGGCGATCTGTTCGAGAAGCTCGATCTTGCCGTGGCCGATATGGCCCTTGGGCTCGAACTTGATTCGCAGGGTGATCGTGGGCACGGGCGGACGTCCTTGCGGCTGACGGGGCGGGTGGCTGTCCGCTCCTTATGCCGCAACCGCGCGTCCGCCGCTACCGCCTCGCCGGCGCCGCGGCTGTGGCCTCGGGATCGAAGGTGACCGCCTTGACGACGGCGAAGACCTCGCGGCCGGGCGCGAGCCCCAGCGTCTCGACCGAGCGGCGGGTGACGCGGGCGATCAGCTCCTCGCCGCCGTGGTCGAGCCGCACCAGCACCTGCGGGCCGTCGTCGTCGGCGATGGCGGCGATGCGGGCGGGGACCACGTTGAGGGCGCTGATGCCTTCCGGCTTCTGCGTCGCCAGCATCACGTCGCGCGCCCGCACCCTGACCCGCAGGCGCGCCCCTGCCGGCGCGTCCACCGTCGGCAGCCGCCATTCGCCGGCCGCCGAGCGCAGCAGGCCGAGGCCGTAGCCGTCGTCCGGCTCGATCATCGTCAGCTCGATCAGCGCGCTCGCCTCGTCGGTGTCGCCGCCGAGGCGGTCGAGCTGCGGCAGCACCCGGCTCGCCAGCCCGCTCGTCGTCGCGCGGCCGCCGGCCAGCGCCACCACGTCGGTCGCCAGCCGCGCCACCTCGGCGATGGAGTGGCTGACATAGACGATGGGAATGTTGGCCTCGTCGCGCAGCTTCTCGATATAGGGCAGGATCTCGGCCTTGCGCGCCTCGTCGAGCGAGGCGAGCGGCTCGTCCATCAGGATCAGGCGCGGGCTGGCGACCAAGGCCCGGCCAATGGCGACGCGCTGCTTCTCGCCGCCCGACAGCAGGCCCGGCCGCCGGTCGAGCAGGTGGCCGATGCCGAGCAGGCCGACCATGGCGTCGAAATCGGCATAGCGCTCGGCCGCCGGCGTGAAGAAGCGGCCGTAGCGCAGGTTCTGCATCACCGTCATGTGCGGGAACAGCCGGGCGTCCTGGAACACGTAGCCGATGCGCCGCTTGTGCGCCGGCACGAAGATGCCGGCCTCGACGTCGACCAGCACGCGGCCGTTGACGACGATGCGGCCCTCGTCGGGGCGGGCGAGGCCGCCGATCAGGTTGATGAGCGAGGTCTTGCCCGAGCCGGAGTGGCCGAACAGCGCGATCAGCCGGCCGTCGCTCTCGAACCGCGCCTCGAGCCGGAACTTGCCGAGCTGGTGGACGACGTCGACCTCGACCGTCATTTCACGTCGAGCCTCCGCGCCACGCGGCGCGCCAGCGCCTCGGAGGCGACGAGCGCCGTCATGGCGATGGCGATGGAGATCGCGGTCAGCCGCATCGCGCCCGCGTTGCCGCCCGGAACCTGGGTGAAGGTGTAGATGGCGGAGGGCAGCGTCTGCGTCTCGCCGGGGATGTTGGAGACGAAGGTGATGGTGGCGCCGAACTCGCCCATCGCCTTGGCGAAGGCGAGGATCATCCCGGTGATGATGCCGGGCAGGATCAGCGGCAGGGTGACGGTGGCGAAAACCCACAGGGGATTCGCGCCGAGCGTGCCGGCCGCGGCCTCGAGCCTGCGGTCGACCGCCTCGATGGAAAGGCGGATCGCCCGCACCATCAGCGGAAACGCCATCACCGCGCAGGCGAGCGCCGCGCCCGTCCAGCGGAAGGAGAAGACGATGCCGAAATGCTCGTAGAGGAAGGCGCCGACCGGCCCGCGCCGGCCGAAGGTGAGGAGCAGCAGGTAGCCCGTCACCACCGGCGGCAGGATCAGCGGCAGGTGGACGACGCCGTTGAGCGCGGCCTTGCCCCAGAACTCCTTGCGCGCCAGCACATAGGCGACGACGATGCCGAACGGCAGACTCGCCAGCGTCGCCCAGATCGAGACCCGTATGGAGAGCCGGACCGCGTCCCACTCGCTCGGACTGAGGTCCAGCCACCATTCCATGATTCAACGCACGCCGTTCGGTTCGATGCCGGCCGACGGGCTAGCCGCCGGCCGGATGCCGTCAGTTGGATGCCTGGTCCACCAATACGGTGAAACCCTGCTTCTCGAAAAGCGCTTTCGCCGCGTCGGTCTTCAGATAGTCGAGGAAGGCCGGCGCGTCGGCCGCCTTGGCCTCGGCCGTCACCGCGGCGGGGTAGATGATGGGCGCGTGGGTGTCCTCCGGGAACAGCCCGACGATCTTCACCGAGGGGTCGGCGGCCGCATCGGTCTGGTAGACGATGCCGAAGGGCGCCTCGCCGGTCGCCACCAGCGCCAGCGCCGCGCGCACGTTCTCGGCCTGCGCCACCTTCGCCTCGACCGAGGCCCAGACGCCGAGATTCTCCAGCGCCTCCCTGCCGTACTTGCCGGCCGGCACGGCGTCGACATTGGCCATGGCCAGCCGCTCGTCGCCCAGCGCGCCGGCGAGGTCGAAGCCGGGCGCGATCTCGATCGCGGTGGTCGAATCGGCCGGCGCGATCAGCACGATGCGGTTGCCGAGCAGCTGTACCTCGGTGTTCTTCTGCGTCAGGTCGCGCTCCGACAGATAGGTCATCCAGGGGACGTCGGCCGAGATGAACACGTCGGCGGGCGCGCCTTCCTCGATCTGCTTGGCGAGCGCCGAGCTGGCGGCGTAGGAGATCGTCGCCTCCTTGCCGGTCTCGGCCTTCCAGGCGGCGTTGATGTCGTCGAGCGCGTTCTTGAGGCTCGCGGCCGCGAAGACGGTGACGGTGTCCTGCGCCAGCGCCGCGGGCAGCGGGGCGGCGAGCATCGCCGCGAGACCCGCGGCCACCGCGATCATGCGCGTCGTGAAGCGTCTGCGATTGAACATCTGGGATCTCCCTTGAAGGGTGGCGCCGCGGGATGCGGCACGGAAAGGCTCGGATATATTCCTACCTATATATCCGGACACCATCAAGGGTGCCATGCTGCGGCAAGTTATGCCATGGCGGGGCGACGGTTGTATGTCTGCGGAAATATCGGAACGGCTGCGTATCGCCCGGCCGGGAGCGGCCGGGCGATACGGTCAGGCGGCCTTGGCGTGCCCCGCCTCCCAGCCGAGGATGGCGCGCTTGCGCGTCAGGCCCCAGTGGTAGCCGGTCAGCGCGCCGGTCTTGCCGAGCGCGCGGTGGCAGGGCACCACGAAGGAGACCGGGTTGGCGCCGATGGCCGCGCCCACGGCGCGGTTGGCGTCCGGCCGGCCGATCTCGGCGGCGATCGACGAATAGGTCCGCGCCCGGTTCATCGGGATCTTCAGCAGCGCCTCCCACACCCGGATCTGGAAGTCCGAGCCGATCAGCACGACGCGCAGCGGCTCGTCCGCCCGCCAGCGGGCGGGGTCGAAGATGCGCTCGGCATAGGATACGGTCGCGGCGGCGTCCTCGCGATAGGTCGCGTTCGGCCAGCGCCGCGCCATGTCCTCGAAGGCGTCGCGCTCGCCGCCCGGATCGCAGAAGGCGAGGCCGGCCAGCCCCCGGTCGGTGATCATCAGCAGCGCGATGCCGAAGGGCGAGGGGTGGTAGCCGTAGCGGATGGCAAGGCCCTCGCCGCGGCTCTTGTAGTCGCCGGGCGACATCGCCTCGTGCGTCACGAAGAGGTCGTGCAGCCGCCCCGGCCCCGACATGCCGACCTCGAAGGCGGTGTCGAGCAGCGGCAGCCCCTGGTCGAGCAGGCGGCGGGCATGGTCGAGCGTGACGGCCTGCAGGAAGCCCTTGGGCGACAGCCCCGCCCAGCGCGTGAACAGCTTCTGCAGCCCGGTCGGCGTCTCGCCCACCTCGGCGGCGAGCTCCTCGAGCGAGGGCTGGTCGCGATAGTCGATGCTGATCTTCTCGATGACGCGGCGCACGGTGTCGTAGTCCGAGCCGGTCGGTGTGACGTCGCGTTCGAGGATGGCGGTCGGCGTGTTCATGTTCATGGCAGAATGCTCCTTGAGCATCACTATCGCCGTCCCGCGCCGCTGGCGCCACCCGATTCCTGCGGCCGCCGCAGTCCTATCCGGTCCTCGCCGTGGCCAGCGCACGACCGAAGGCGGTGGCGAAGCTCTCGCGGTCGTCCGGGTTGAGGAAGGAGCCGATAGGCACCCGTCGGCCCTCGCCCTCGACCGCCATACCGGTGATGCCGATCTCGTCGTGGCGCGCGACGCGGAACCGCGCCCAGAACGGGTTGAAGCGGTGCTCCTGCCTGCGGCCGGACGGCGCGACCTTGACGATGTCGAGCGCGGTGCGCGACACCGACACCTCCTCTCGGGCGCGGGCGGCGCGGTAGTTGAAGCGGAAGGCGAGATAGAGCAGGAGCACGTCGAGGCCGAAGAAGCCGAACACCGGCCAGGCGCCGATGGACAGGAACAGCGCGCCGGTGGAAAGCCAGACCGCGGCGCAGAAGCCCATCAGCACGAGGAAGCCGATGCGCCCCAGCGAGCGGTGCGGAACCAGCAGCGCGCGGAAAAAGGGTTCGTCGGCGGCTTTCGTCTCGGCCATGAGCTTGAGTATAGAGGAGCGATGCGAAACCCCAAAGGCAAAGTTGCGCCGGCTGGCAAGGCGACGGGCAAGGCCGGAAGCGGCAAGGCCGTGCGCGGCAACGCGCCGGCCAGCCCGCGGCCGCGCCCCAAGCGGCCGCTCACCCTCTACACGCCGGCCGAGATCGAGGAGGTCTTCCGCCGCTTCTCCGTGCAGCGGCCTTCGCCCAGGGGCGAGCTGGACTACGTCAACCCCTTCACGCTGCTGGTCGCGGTGGTGCTGTCGGCGCAGGCGACCGACGTCGGCGTCAACAAGGCGACGAGGCCGCTCTTCGCCGTCGCCGACACGCCGCAGAAGATGCTGGCGCTGGGCGAGGAGCGCCTCGGCGCCTATATCCGCACCATCGGCCTGTGGCGCAACAAGGCGAAGAACGTCATTGCGCTGTGCGAGGCGCTGATCCGCGACCATGGCGGCGCGGTGCCCGACACGCGCGAGGCGCTGACGGCGCTGCCCGGCGTCGGGCGCAAGACCGCCAATGTCGTGCTCAACGTCGCCTTCGGCCAGCCGACCATGGCCGTCGACACCCACATCTTCCGCATCGGCAACCGCATCGGCCTCGCGCCGGGCCGCACGCCGGACGAGGTCGAGGCGGCGCTGGTGCGCATCGTGCCGCCGCACTACATGCGCCACGCCCATCACTGGCTGATCCTGCACGGCCGCTATGTCTGCAAGGCGCGCAAGCCCGACTGCCCGGCCTGCGTCATCGCCGACCTGTGCAAGTCGCCGGAGAAGACGACCGACATCCCGGCGCCGCTGGTCGAGATCGAGCCGGCCGAACAGGCGGCCGGCTGAGGAGGGGTCAGGCGAGCGTGACGCCCGCCTGCGCCATCTGCCGCGTCATCGCGTCGAGCGAGCCGCCGAGGTCGATGGCGCGGCAGGCGTCGAGCCTCACCGTGGCCGAGAAGCCCGCGCGCACCGCGTCGAGCGCCGAATAGGCGACGCAGTAGTCGGTCGCGAGCCCGACGAAGGTCAGCTCGGAAATGCCGCGTTCCCGCAGATAGCCGGCAAGGCCGGTCGGCGTCCGGTGGTCGTTCTCGAAGAAGGCCGAGTAGGAATCGATCTCGCGGCGGAAGCCCTTGCGGATGACGAGCTCGGCCTTGGTCCGGTCGAGGCCGGGATGGAAATCCGCGCCCTGCGTGCCCTGCACGCAATGGTCCGGCCACAGCGTCTGCGGCCCGTAGGGCATCTCGATCGTCTCGAAGGGCTGGCGTCCGGCATGCGTCGAGGCGAAGCTCGAATGGCCGGCCGGGTGCCAGTCCTGCGTCAGCACGACGTGGTCGAATTCGCCGATCATGGCGTTGACGAGCGGCACGATCCCGTCGCCGCCGGCGACCGCCAGCGCGCCGCCGGGGCAGAAATCGTTCTGGACGTCGACGACGATCAGGGCCTTCGCGCTCATGCCTTCCTCCTGTTCCGGCGGGGCCGCATGCGGCCATTCGAGGATGCCGCGAACCGGCACGGAATTTCGTGCGGCCCTATGCCACTGTCTTGACGCACCATTTTTTCCTATATTAATCGGAAGCGCACGCAAGCGCAGTTTTCGCCCGCAGCGACGCCTCCCCGGCCAGCCATCAAGCAGACAGGATGCCAGGAATGACCACAGCCGCGCTCCCGCAAACGGACGTCGCACGCGCCGACACATTCCCGATCCCCGCCGGGGTCCATGCCGAGACGGTGGTGTCGGTGCGCCATTACACCGACCGGCTGTTTTCCTTCCGCATCACGCGGCCGCAGAGCTTCCGCTTCCGCTCGGGCGAGTTCGTGATGATCGGCCTGCCCAACGCGGTGAAGCCCGTGTTCCGCGCCTATTCCATCGCCAGCCCGTCCTGGGACGAGGAGCTGGAGTTCTTCTCGATCAAGGTGCCGGACGGCCCGCTGACGCAGCATCTTCAGAAAATCCGCCCCGGCGACACGGTGCTGATGCGCCAGAAGTCGACCGGGACGCTGGTGCTCGACGCGCTGACGCCGGGCAAGCGGCTGTGGATGATCTCGACCGGCACCGGCATCGCCCCCTTCGCCAGCCTGATGCGCGACCCCGAGACCTACGAGAAGTTCGAGCAGGTGATCCTGACCCACACCTGCCGCGAGGTGGCGGAGCTGACCTATGGCGAGGAGCTGGCTCGAAACCTGATCGAGGACCCGCTGATCGGCGAGCTGGCGCGCGACCGCTTCATCCACTACGCCACCGCGACGCGCGAGCCCTATGCGCGCACGGGCCGCATCACGACGCTGATCGAGAGCGGCAAGCTGTTCTCCGACCTCGGCGTCCCGCCCTTCGACCCGGCGGTGGACCGGGTGATGATCTGCGGCTCGATGGACATGATCCGCGACGTCAAGGCGCTGGTCGAGAAGGCGGGCCTCAAGGAAGGCTCCAACTCGATGCCGGCCGAGTTCGTCGTCGAGCGCGCCTTCGTCGACTGACGTCTAGTCTGCCGCCGCCTCCCGCGCCCTGGCGCGGGCGAGCGCCGGGCGCGCCAGCACCCGGTCGAAATAGGCGTTCACCCTGTCCGAGACGATGGCGAACTGCGAATCGCGCGCCCACTGGCCGCAATGGCCGAGGATGACGTCGGCGGCGGTGAAGCGGTTGCCCATCGCGTATTGCGATTCGCCGAGCCGCGTTTCCAGCGCGTTGATCTCGCGGTTGAACTCGGCCGTCGTCCACGGCCCGACATCGACGCGCTCCGCGTCCGGCAGCATGGAGCTGTGCTTCTGCCGGTTCCACAGCGGCGCCTCCAGCTCCGACTGGGCGAAGAACAGCCAGGCGTTCAGATGCGCGCGCTCGGCCGGCGTCTTCGGCCCCATCTCCTTTTCCGGATGCTTGTCGGCGAGATAGGCGCAGATCGCGGCCGAATCCGTGACCAGCACGTCGCCGTCGACCAGCACCGGCCCCTTGCCGGACGGGTGATAGCGCCGCATCTCCTCGCTGTCGCGCGCCGCCTTGATGATGCGGTAGGGCTGGCCCAGCTCCTCCAGCATCCATGTGACGCGGATGAGACGCGATCCCGGCGAGCCCACGGCCTGATACATGACGGATGCCTCCCCTGATCCCTTCGGCCGCACAGTAGTGCATCGCGGCGATAAGTGGAATCCGGTTTGTCGGATATGCGGCATCCGGCGCGCCGGATTTCCTGCCGCCGCGGGGTTGTTGTAAGCCTGCGATTGCGCTTCTATAGCGGCCGCCTGCGCGAGTGCGGGCCGGGTCATCAATATGTTCGGGTCGAGGGCAGGCGAATGAGCGATCAACTGGCGGCAACCATCGTCGACAAGGTGAAGGCTCACGCTGCCCCGGACATAGGCGAGATCACGCTCGAGACCCCGCTGACGGAGCTCGGCATCCACTCGCTCGAGCTGACGGAGATCGTGTTCGAGCTCGAGGACGAGTTCGGCATCGAGATCGAGATGAACACGGTCGACGCCTGGTCGAATCTGTCGAATGTCGGCGACATCGTCGAAGCCGTGCGCGGGCTGGTCGGAAACAAGGCCTGACATGGCGAGACCGCGCATCGTCATCACCGGTCTCGGCGGAATCTGCGCGCTCGGCACCGACGTCCCCGCGATCTGGGAGGCGATGTGCGCCGGCCGTTCCGGCATCGGCCCCATCACCACCACGCCGCTGCACGAGCTGAAGGTCGCCTGCGGCGCCGAGATCAGGGAACTTCCCGACCACGGCATCGAGCACAGGCGGCTGGTGACGATGGACCGCTTCAGCCTGCTCGCGGTGATCGCCGCCCGCGAGGCGGCCGCCCAGGCCGGCCTTGCGCTGGACGAGGCGGCGTCGGCGCGCGCCGGCGCGGTGATCGGCGCCGGCGTCGCCGGCTGGGAGACCATCGAGGACAACTATCGCGGCATCCTGCTCGAAGGGCGGCCGCGCGCCAACATCTTCTCGGTGCCGCGCGCCATGACCGGCGCGCCGGCCGGGCAGGTCAGCATGGATATCGGCCTGCGCGGCCCGGTCTTCGGCGTGACCTCGGCCTGCTCCACCGGCAACCACTCCATCGCCGCCGCCGCCGACCAGATCGCGCTCGGCCGCGCCGACGTCATGCTGGCGGGCGGCACCGAGGCGCCGATCGTCTGGGGCGTGCTCAAGGGCTGGGAGGCGCTGCGCGTCCTCGCCCGCGACACCTGCCGCCCGTTCTCCGCCGACCGCGACGGGCTGGTCATCGGCGAGGGCGCGGGCGTGGTCGGCGCGGGGCGCGACCATCCTCGCCGAATATGCCGGGGCCGGCCTGTCGGCCGACGCCACCGACATCGTCGCGCCCACGGTCGAGGGGCCGGCGGCCGCCATCGCCAACTGCCTCGCCGATGCCGGGCTGGCGCCCGGGGAGGTGGACTACGTCAACGCCCACGGCACCGGCACCAGGGCCAACGACCAGATCGAGACGCAGGCGATCCGCCGCGTCTTCGGCGCCGCCGCCGACCGCCTCTCCGTCTCCTCGACCAAGTCGATGCACGGTCACTGCCTCGGCGCCACCGCCGCCATCGAGATGATCGCCTGCGTCCGGGCCGTCACCGACGGCGTCGTGCCGCCGACGGCCAACCATCGCGTCGCCGATCCCGCCTGCGACCTCGACGTCACCCCCAACGCGGCGCGCCGGCGCGAGGTGCGCGCCGCGATCAGCAACGCCTTCGCCTTCGGCGGTACCAACGCCACGGTCGCGGTCAAGGCCTACCGCGCCTGACGAGGCTGCCGGGGCCGCCCGGCCGCCGCCTTCCTGAAGCGGGATCAGGACCGTCGCGCCGGCCGTGACGCAGTGTCTCGCGCCGGCCGCCTTGCGGCGGCAGGCCGGATCGCTATCTGTGTGCCGTGTGCGTCCCTGCCGCACGGCGGCATCTTCCCGACAAGAGGCTTATCATGACCGATCTTTCGAGCTTTGCGATCACCGCGCGCTGGCCGGCGAAGGAGCCCGGCAAGCTCCAGCTCTATTCCTTCCCGACGCCGAACGGCGTCAAGGTTGCCATCGCGCTGGAGGAGCTCGGCCTGCCCTACGAGGCGCACACCGTCGACATCACCAAGAACGAGACCTGGACCGAGCCTTTCCTGTCCTTGAACCCCAACGGCAAGATCCCGGCCATCGTCGATCCCGACGGCCCGGGCGGCAGGCCGCTGGCGCTGTTCGAATCGGGTGCGATCCTGCTCTATCTTGCCGAGAAGACCGGCAAGTTGCTGCCGGCGGACCCGGCGCGCCGCTACGAGACGATCCAGTGGGTGTTCTTCCAGATGGCGGCCATCGGCCCGATGTTCGGGCAGCTCGGCTTCTTCCACAAGTTTGCCGGCAGGGAGATCGAGGACAAGCGGCCGCTGGAGCGCTATGCCGGCGAATCGAAGCGGCTCGTCGGCGTTCTGGAGGGCCGGCTCGCCGGCCGGCAGTGGATGATGGGCGACGACTACACCATCGCCGACATCGCGCTCTTCCCGTGGGTGCGCACGGTGCGCGACTTCTACGAGGCGGGCGACCTCGTCGGCCTCGCGGACAGCCCCAGCGTGCTCGCCTGGCTCGAACGCTGCCTCGCCCGCCCGGCGAGCCAGAAGGGCCTCACGATCCCGCCGCGCGCGTAGCCGTGCGGGACCGCGTGAAGGCGGCGACGAACACCAGCGTCATCAGCACGACGATGGTCGGCGCCGGCGCGCTGTCGATGAAGAACGACAGGTAGACGCCGAGAAACGAGCAGGCGGCCGCGACCGCGACGGCCGCCGCCAGCATCGCCTCGAACCGCCGCGTCAGGAGGAAGGCGATGGCGCCCGGCGCGATCAGCATCGCGACCGCAAGGATGATGCCGACCGATTTCAGCGCCCCGACGATGGCGAGCGACAGCACCGCCAGCAGCCCGTAATGGTAGAAGCGCACCGGCAGGCCGATGGCGCGGGCATGCGTGGCGTCGAAGGCGCAGACCAGGAGGTCGCGGCGCAGAAGCCCGACGAAGGCCAGCACGATCGCCGCGATCAGCGCCGTCTCGCCGACGTCCGGCCAGGTCAGGCCGAGGATGTCGCCGAACAGGATGTGGTCGAGGTGAAGCTCGGTCTCGACGAACGAGAACAGCACGATGCCCAGCCCGAACATGCCGGAGAACACCACGCCCATCACCGTGTCCTCCTTCACGCGGCTGTGCTCCCTGAGATAGCCGGTCGCGAGCGCGCAGCCCATGCCGGCCGCGAAGGCGCCGGCGGCGAGCGGCAGGCCGGCCGCATAGGCCAGCACCACGCCCGGCAGCACGGCATGGCTGATGGCGTCGCCCATCAGCGACCAGCCCCTGAGCACCAGGAAGGACGAGATCAGCCCCATCGGCACCGCGACCAGCAGCGCCGCGACGAAAGCCTGCTGCATGAACGGGAACTGGAACGGCAGGAGAAGCGTGTCGATCATCGGCTCATCTCCTCCATTTCGGCCTCCGGCGCGCGTGCGGCGCGCGCCCGCCGCCGGGCGGCGAGAAGCCCGTGCCTGGGCGCCAGGAAGAAGGCGGCGAGGAAGATCAGCGTCTGCAGCACGACGATGATGCCGCCGGTGGCGCCGTCGATGAAGTAGCTCGCCCACGCGCCGGCGAAGCTCGTCAGCGTGCCGATGGCGACGCTGATGGCGATCAGCCGGCCGAAGCGGTCGGTCAGCAGATAGGCGGTGGCGCCGGGGGTGACGACGAGGGCGATGACGAGGAAGGCGCCGACGGTCTGGAGCGCGGCGACGGTCGAGGCCGACAGAAGCGTGAAGAACACGACGCGCAGGAGGTCGGGCCTGAGGCCGATGGAGCGGGCATGGCCCTCGTCGAAGAACACGGCCATGAAGTCCTTCCATTTCGCGGTCAGGATGACGAGCGACACGCCGGCGATGATGACGAGCTGCAGCGTGTCCGTCGGCGTGACGGCAAGGATGTTGCCGAGCACGATGGTCTGGATGTTCACCGAGGCCGGCGACAGCGACACCATGAACAGGCCGAGGCCGAAGAAGGAGGTGAAGATGAGGCCGATGACGGCATCCTCCTTGAGCTTCGTCTTCTGGCTGAGGAACAGCATCGCGCCTGCGGCGAGCCCGCCGGAGAAGAACGCGCCGAAGGCGAAGGGCAGGCCGAGCATGTAGGCCCCGGCCACGCCCGGCACGATGGCGTGCGAGAGCGCGTCGCCGATCAGCGACCAGCCCTTGAGCATGAGATAGGCGGAGAGGAAGGCGCAGACCGCGCCGACCAGCGCCGACACCCACATGGCGTTGACCATGTAGCCGTAGGAGAAGGGTTCGAGGAGGACGCTCATCCTTCGGCCTTTCCCGAACCGTTTTCCGGCGGCGCGGCCGGGCCGGCGGCGGCCGGACCGCTGGTGGACTGCGCCTGGTCGCCATAGAGCACGAAGGGCCGCTCGTCGTCGGTGAGCACGGTGATGGCGCGCGCATCCTCGTCCTCGTGCAAATCCGCGCCGCCGAGCACGAAATGGCGCAGCGTGCCGCCGAACGCCCGCTCGAGATTGGCGCGGGTGAACACCTCGTGGGTGAGGCCGTGGGCGAGCACGGTGCGGTCGAGGAGCACGGCGCGGTCGCAGAACTCGGGCACGGAGCCGAGATTGTGGGTGGAGACCAGCATCACCCGGCCCTCTTCGCGCAGCGCCTTCAGCAGCGCGATGATCGCCTCCTCGGTGGTGACGTCGACGCCGGTGAACGGCTCGTCGAGCAGGATGACCTCGCCTTCCTGCGCCAGCGCCCGGGCGAGGAAGACGCGCTTCTTCTGGCCGCCGGAAAGCTCGCCGATCTGGCGTTTGGCGTAAGGTGTCATGCCGACTCGCTCCAGCGCCTCGGCGACCTTGGCGCGGTCGCGGGCGGACGGGATGCGCAGGAAGTTCATGTGGCCGTAGCGGCCCATCATGACCACGTCCTCGACGAGGATGGGGAAGTTCCAGTCCACCTCCTCGGCCTGCGGCACATAGGCGACGGTATTCCGTCTCAAGGCATGGCCCGCCGGCTCGCCCATGATCGACACGGCGCCGGCGGCGAGCGGCACGAAGCCCATGATCGCCTTGAACAGCGTCGACTTGCCGGAGCCGTTGACGCCGACGAGCGCGGTGATGGTGCCGCGCGGGATCGAGAAGGAGGCGTCGCGAAGCGCGGTGTGGCCGTTGGCGTAGGTGACGGCGACGCCGCGAACGTCGAGGCCGGCGCTCGTGGCGCCGGCCGCAGGAAGATGCGGTTTCCCCGTTCGGGTAGTCATTGCGAAAGCCCTTCGGCGATGGTCTCGGCCGTCACCCTCAGGAGGTCGAGATAGGTCGGCACCGGGCCGTCGGGGCCGGAAAGCGAGTCGACATAGAGCACGCCGCCATAGCGGGCGCCCGTCTCGCGCGCCACCTGCATGGCCGGGTCGGGCGACACCGTGCTCTCGCTGAAGATGGCGGGGATGGAATGCTCGCGCATCGCGTCGATGACCTTGCGGATCTGCTGCGGCGTGCCCTGGCTGTCGGCGTTGATCGGCCACAGATAGAGCTCCTTCAGCCCGAAGTCGCGCGCCAGATAGGAGAACGCACCCTCGCTGGTGACGAGCCAGCGCCGCTCCTCGGGGATCGCCGCGAGCTTCTCGCGGATCGGCCCGGCGACCGCCTCGATCTCCGCCGCATAGGCCTCGGCATTGGCGGCATAGGTCACGGCATTGTCCGGGTCGTGCTCGGCGAGCGCGGCGCGGATGTTCTCGACATAGACGAGCACGTCGGCGGGCGACATCCAGGCATGCGGGTTGGGCTTGCCGCTGTAGGGTCCCTCGCGGATGCCCATCGGCTCGACGCCCTCGCTGACGACCACGCCCGGCACGTCCCTGAGGTTGCGGAAGAAGCGCTCGAACCACTGCTCGAGGTTGAGCCCGTTCCACAGGATCAGGTCGGCGTCCTGTGCCTTGAGCATGTCGCCCGGCGTCGGCTGGTAGTTGTGGATCTCGGCGTCGGGGCGGGTGATCGATTCCACCGTCGCCGCCTCGCCGGCGACGTTCTGCGCGATGTCAGCGATGACGGTGAAGGTGGTGACGACCTTGAACTTCTCCGCCTGCGCGGCGGCGGGAAGGGCGGCGAGGGAGAGGATAAGGGCGGCAAGAAGGCGTCTGGCGGTCGGCATCGGCAATCCCGGTCGATGAAAGGGTTGGGAGGAGGCAGTATGGAAAAGATAGTCACGCTTTTCCCGGTTGTCAATGCAAATGCAAATGATTTGCAAAAAGTGCAAAAAGAGAGAAATAATCCGCTCCAGGGCGTGGACGAATGGCCGCGGCGGGCGTTTCGGCCGGCATCTTGCTTTGCATCGCGTCCTTCCCTGACGC
>JALHFU010000188.1:0-5886 GCA_022838525.1 Hyphomicrobiales bacterium
GCGGCAGCCTCCTGCCCGCTGCGCGATCCGCGGGAACACGCCATGAAGACCTACACGCTCACCGTCAGCTGCCGCTCGCGCCGCGGCATCGTCGCCGCCATCACCACCTATCTGGCGCAGAACGGCTGCAACATCATCGATTCGGCCCAGTTCGACGATCTCGAGACCGGCATGTTCTTCATGCGCATCGGCTTCATCTCGGAGGAAGGCAGGGGCCGCGACGCGCTGGCGGACGGTTTCAGCGCGACGGCCGAGACCTTCGGCATGGACGCCACCTTCCACGACGACGCGGCGCGGATGAAGGTCGTCATCATGGTGTCGCGCTTCGGCCACTGCCTCAACGACCTGCTCTACCGCTGGCGCATCGGCGCGCTGAAGATGGACGTGGTCGCCGTCGTCTCAAACCATGCCGACTACCGCGCCTTCGTCGAGGGCCACGGCATCCCCTTCCACCTGATCGAGGTGAACGCCGACAACAAGCGCGAGGCCGAGGCGCGGCTGATGGCGCTGGTCGGGGAGACGGGCGCGGAGCTGGTGGTGCTCGCCCGCTACATGCAGGTGCTGTCGGACAGCTTCTGCGCCGCGCTGTCGGGCCGGATCATCAACATCCACCACTCGTTCCTGCCGAGCTTCAAGGGCGCCAACCCCTACAAGCAGGCCTACCGGCGCGGCGTGAAGCTGATCGGTGCGACGGCGCACTACGTCACCGCCGACCTCGACGAAGGCCCGATCATCGAGCAGGACACGGTGCGCGTCAGCCACGCGCAGAGCCCGGAGGACTACGTCTCGCTCGGCCGCGACGTCGAGAGCCTGGTGCTCGGCCGCGCCGTCCACGCCCACATCCACCACCGCGTGTTCCTGAACGGCGGCCGCACCATCGTCTTCCCGCCCAGCCCCGGCAGCTACGCCTCCGACCGCATGGGCTGACTCACACCCGGCGGACGGGCGCGGAATATCGCGCGACGAGGACGTCGACGGTCAGCAGCGTGATGCCTTCCACGATGGACTGCGCGATCAGGATGCGGTCGAACGAGTCGCGGTGGATCGGCGGCAGCCCGTCGACCGCGACGGCGTGCTCGCCGGTGACGGGCAGCTCGACATAGCCGTTGTCGATGAGGCCGCGCCGCAGCAGGCGGGGATCGACGGTGAAGTCCGCCCGGCCCAGCCCGCGCTTGATCGCGACTTCCCACAGGCTCGCGGCGCTGAAGAGCAGCTCGTTCTCCGCGTTCTCGATCGCGAGCAGCGCGGCGGCCGGCAGCCGCTCCGGCTCGCCCGCCGCCCACAGCAGCAAGTGCGTGTCGAGAAGCAGCTTCATCTGTCGCCGCCACCGAACAGGGCCTCGATCTCGTCCGCGCCCATGCGGTCGAAATCGTCCGGCACGGAGAACTGCCCGGCCATGAAGCCGAGCCGGCGCGCCGGCGCCGTCTCGCCGGCCTCGACCGCCACCACCTTGACCATCGGCCGGCCGGCCTTGGCGATGATGAACGGCTCGCCCTTCGCCGCCTGCTCGACCAGCCGCGACAGGTGGGTCTTTGCCTCATGGATGTTGACCGACCGCATCGGAGTCTCCTGAACTTAGTTCAGTAAACTTAGTTCAATAAGGACCGATCTTCAAGCCCGCCGCTCAGAACAGGAAGTAGCGCTGCGCCATCGGCAGCACGGTCGCGGGCTCGCAGGTCAGGAGCACGCCGTCGGCGCGCACCTCGTAGGTCTCGGGATCGACCTCGATGTGCGGCGTGGCGTCGTTGAGGCGCATCGCCTTCTTGCCGATGCCGCCGCGCGTGTTCTCGACCGCCACCATCTCCTTGTCGACGCCAAGGCGCTGGCGCAGCCCGCCGTCGAGCGCGGCCTGCGACACGAAGGTGACGGAGGACGCGGCCGCCGCCTTGCCGAAGGCGCCGAACATCGGCCGGTAGTGCATGGGCTGCGGCGTCGGGATCGAGGCGTTGGGGTCGCCCATGGGTGCTGCCGCGATGGTGCCGCCGACCAGCACCATCTCCGGCTTGACGCCGAAGAAGGCCGGCTTCCACAGCACGAGGTCGGCGCGCTTGCCGACCTCGACCGAGCCGATCTCGCGCGACACGCCCTGCGCCACGGCCGGGTTGATGGTGTATTTTGCGATGTAGCGGCGGACGCGCAGATTGTCGTTGTCGCCGGTCTCCTCCGGCAGCCGGCCGCGCTGGCGCTTCATCTTGTCGGCGGTCTGCCAGGTGCGGATGATGACCTCGCCGACGCGGCCCATGGCCTGGCTGTCCGACGAGATGATCGAGAAGGCGCCGATGTCGTGCAGGATGTCCTCGGCCGCGATGGTCTCCTTGCGGATGCGGCTTTCGGCGAAGGCCACGTCCTCGGGGATCGAGGCGTCGAGATGGTGGCACACCATCAGCATGTCGAGATGCTCGGCGATGGTGTTGACCGTGTAGGGCCGCGTCGGGTTGGTGGACGACGGGATGACGTTGGCGAAGCCCGCCACCTTGATGATGTCGGGCACATGGCCGCCGCCCGCGCCCTCGGTGTGGTAGGCGTGGATGGTGCGGCCCTTGAAGGCCGCCAGCGTGTCCTCCACGAAGCCCGACTCGTTCAGCGTGTCGGTGTGGATCATCACCTGCACGTCGAGGTCGTCGGCGACGGAGAGGCAGTTGTCGATCGCCGCCGGCGTCGTGCCCCAGTCCTCGTGCAGCTTGAGCGCGCAGGCCCCGCCCAGCACCATCTCCACCAGCGGCCCGGGCAGCGAGGCGTTGCCCTTGCCGGCGAGCCCGATGTTCATCGGGAAGGCGTCGAAGGACTGGATCATGCGGCCGAGATGGAAGCTGCCCGGCGTGCAGGTGGTGGCGAGCGTGCCGTGCGCCGGCCCGGTGCCGCCGCCGAGCATCGCCGTCAGCCCCGACATCAGCGCCTCCTCGATCTGCTGCGGGCAGATGAAGTGGATGTGGGTGTCGAAGCCGCCGGCCGTCAGGATGCGGCCCTCGCCGGCGACGATCTCCGTGCCGGGGCCGATGACGATGGTCACGCCCGGCTGCGTGTCCGGGTTGCCGGCCTTGCCGATGCCGGCGATGCGGCCGTCGCGCAGGCCGACATCGGCCTTGTAGATGCCGGTGTGGTCGACGATCAGCGCGTTGGTGACGACGGTGTCGGCCGCGCCCTCGGCGCGGGTGGCCTGGCTCTGGCCCATGCCGTCGCGGATGACCTTGCCGCCGCCGAACTTCACCTCCTCGCCATAGAGGGTGAAGTCGTTCTCGACCTCGATGAACAGCTCGGTGTCGGCGAGCCGCACCCGGTCGCCCGTGGTCGGGCCGTACATGTCGGCATAGGCGGCGCGCGAGATTCGTGCGGGCATGGCGGCTTATCCTGTCGTCGCTGCGGGTCGGGAAAAAGCGCGAAACAATCGCGCCGTTCGCGCGTTGGGTTCTTTCAAGCCCATCGTCCTGTCTCGCGTGAAGGAAAGGGAGACTGATCCTTGAACGCCACCCTTGCACCGGCCACCTTGGCACCGGCCACCCTTGCCTCGGAAAGAACGACCGGCTTCCTGCATCTCGCCCTGCTCCCGGTCGTGCTCGTGGCCCTGACGGTCGCCGTCGCGCCCGGCAGCCCGCTGATGGCGCAGGGCCTCGACGCGGAAGGAACGATCGACGCGATCGTCGGCTCCGACGTCAACACCAACGAGGAAGCCGTCGCCGACGACGAGGCCCGCATCGTCGCCGCCATCGAGAAGACGCCGGAGAACATCGGCGAGGTGCGCCGCCGCTTCGCCATCGACCGCGTCGACATCGTCTTCCTGCCGGATTTCGGCGAGGAGGAAACCGAGGCCGAGGCCAAGGCGGCCGAGTTCGAAACCCAGATCGCCGAGCTGCGCACCGAGATCCAGGGGAGCGCGATCTTCTATCATGCCGTGGACTCGCGCTCGGTGCTGCTCAACGACGTGATCGCGCTCGAATTCGGCGACGACAACGGCGTCACGATCTTCGTGGCCGGGTCCGAGCCCGGCGGCCGGGTCGAATGACGGCGAAGGCCGGTCCCGGCGTCCCTCACAGCGGCCCCATGATCTTCTGCCGGAAGCCGTAGACGGTGCGGCCGCCGGAAAGCGGCACCAGCCGCACCTCGCGCGTCTGGCCGGGCTCGAAGCGCACGGCCGTGCCGGCCGCGATGTCGAGCCGCATGCCGCGCGCCCTGTCGCGGTCGAAGACCAGCCCCTCGTTGACCTCGAAGAAGTGATAGTGCGAGCCGACCTGCACCGGCCGGTCGCCGGTGTTGGCGACCTCGAGCACGGTCTGCGGCGCGCCGGCATTGAGCTCGATGTCGCCGGCCTGGGTGAGGATTTCGCCCGGTATCATGCGCCCCTCCCTCTCAGCCGGCGACCATCAGCCACACGCCGGCCGCGGCCGTCATGCCGCCCGCCGCCCGCGTCAGAAGCCTGCCCGCCCCGCCGCTGAACAGGCGCGCCGCGCCGAGCCCGGCCGCCACGCCCGCGGCGTGGAGCAGCGCCGTGGCGAGCGCGAAGCCGGCGGCGTAACCCGCCGTCGTCGCCTCGCCGATCTCGCCGCCATGGGCGTGGCCGTGGAACAGCGCGAAGAAGCCGACGACGGCCATGCCGAGCCCGGCCGGGACCGGAACGGCGAGCGCCACCAGCAGGCCGATGGCCACCACCGAGGCGAGGATGGCCGGCTCGACGAAGGGGAGCGGCAGGCCGGCCATGGCGGCGAGGAAGCCGGCGAGCATCACGCCGACAAAGGCCGCCGGCACCGCCCACAGGGCGCGGCCGCCCAGCATCGCCGCCCACAGCCCGATCGCGACCATGGCCAGCACGTGGTCGAGGCCGAACAGCGGATGGGTGAAGCCGGCCATGAACGAGCCGTGCGCGCCCGGATCGAGATGGGCGAAGGCGGGGCCGGCGCTGAGCGCCAGCATGGCGAGGGCGGCGATCGGGGTTCTCGGCTTCATGCGTCTTGTTCCTCTGTCGGAGATCAGCGGATCGGCTCGTGGACCGTCACCAGCTTGGTGCCGTCCGGAAAGGTGGCCTCGACCTGGATGTCGTGGATCATCTCGGCCACGCCCTCCATCACCTGCGCGCGGGAGATCACGTGCGCGCCGGCCTCCATCAGCTCGGCGACGGGGCGGCCGTCGCGCGCGCCCTCGACCACGAAATCGGTGATGAGCGCCACGGCCTCGGGATGGTTGAGCTTCACGCCGCGCTCCAGCCTGCGGCGCGCCACCATCGCGGCCATGGCGACCAGCAGCTTGTCCTTCTCGCGGGGGGTGAGGTTCATTCGAATGCCCTTCTCAGATCGTCCACAGCCGCGGCAGCGCGCCCGCGCCCGAAAGCAGCGCCACGGCCGGCGCGAGGATGCGCCGGAGCGCCAGCCCGGAGGGCGCCAGCGCCCGCAGCACCAGCCGCTCGCCGGTGGCGCTCGCCGCCGCCACGGCGCCGGGGGGAAGCAGCGAGCGCAGCGCATCGAGCCGTTCTTCCGCCCCCGGCGCGATGGCGAGCACCGTGGCGAAGGCGTTGTGGCCGGCGATCAGCGACAGGCCGTCGCGCTCGATGTCCGCGCCGCAGAGCCGCGTCGCCTCGGCATGGACGAGCCGGCCGCCGCGGCGGATGCGCCAGCGGTCGAAAAAGCGCGCGCTGCGCGCGGCCTCGCCCATGGCCTCGCGGCCGAGCAGCACGGCCTCGACCGCGGTGAAGGTCGCGCCCTCGTCCAGCTCGACGTCGAGCGTGCGCTCGAGCCGGCTGCCCTCGTAGAGGATCGTCTCCTGCGGCAGCCAGTCGAGATGGGCACTGCTTCCCACATGCAGCCGCGCCGAGACGCGGGCCGCCTCGCCGGTCGAGCGGTAGGCGCGCTCGCAGGCCTGCGTGGTCACGACCACGCGCGCGCCGGGCGCGGCCTCGGC
>JALHFU010000454.1:0-1091 GCA_022838525.1 Hyphomicrobiales bacterium
AACCACACCGATTACAACGAAGGGTTTGTCTTTTCGGCCGCGATTAACGTCGGCACCTTCTTTGCCGCCGCCAAACGCGACGACACCACCTGCCGCTTGGTCGCTGGCGACCTGATGAAAGAGGTCACTTTCGACTGCGCCGGCATCACGCCGTCATCCGAAGACACCTGGCAGAACTATGTCAAGGGGACCTTCGCCGGCCTGACCGAGACGCGTCCGGCGACGCACGGCTTTGACGGCATGTTCTTCGGCAACGTTCCGCTGGGGAGCGGGCTCTCCAGTTCCGCCGCGCTGGAGATGTCCACCGGTCTGGCGCTCGCGCGCCTGTACGGCATTGAGGCCGACACCGTTACGCTGGCGCGGATCGGCCAGAAAGCCGAACACCTCTACGCCGGCTGCAAATGCGGCCTGCTCGATCAGATCACCAGTCTGGCCGGCGAGGCCGGTCGGCTGGTAAAGACCGACTTCCGCTCCGTCACGTACGAGACGGTCCCCATGGGCGAAGAGGCCTGCTTCCTGATGTGCAACACCCACGCCAAGCACGCGCTTGTGGACGGCGCCTACAACCGCCTGCGCGAATCGTGCGAACAGGCCGCCGCGCACTTTGCCCGCGTCCTGCGCCACCCGGTGCAGGCGCTGCGTGATGTCAGCATGACCGAGTGGGCGATCTACCGTGCCGGACTGCCGACCGAAGTGGCCGACCGCGCCGCGCACCCGATCGGCGAGAACGAGCGTGTGCTGCGGGGCGCGGAGCTGTTGGCAAACGGCGACACCGCCGGTTTCGGCGCATTGATGTTCGATTCGCATGAAAGCTCGCGTGTGCTCTTCGGCAACTCTTGCGAAGAGTTGGATGCCGTGGTCGATGCCGCGAAAAAGATCCCCGGCGTACTCGGCGCACGGCTCTCCGGCGGCGGCTTTGGCGGCTCGGTCGTGGTTCTGGTTCATCCGCGCGACGCCGAAACCGCAGCCGCCGCGCTGGCAAACACCTACGCCGCGCGCTTCGGCAGCCCCTGCGATGTCAGCGTCATCACGCCCGCCGCCGGTGCAAGGAGTTGGCATTTAGGAGTCAGGAGTTAGGAGTTAGGAGTTTT